>NZ_JAKEUP010000011.1:0-171317 GCF_022397895.1 Vibrio sp. Isolate33 | reverse complement strand
GGGCTTTTTAAGGATAATCTGGCGCGGATATCATCGTGGAGCTGGGAAGCTAGTGCTCCCAACAAGGACTCCGAATACATTAGCGCAAACCAACTCCGTTATTACTTAATTGTAGTTGCAATAACGGGGCGGACCATACATTTTTGTGCATGGCATTCCAGTAAAAGGCACAATAACGCCTCCTTGAAACCACTTTTTTCACATCATTAAACAAGCGAAATATCACGTTACTTGAGCGCAAACGGCACTGTTAAAATTCACGGTTACTTGCCCTTTTCTTCACCATTCTTAACCATTAGCTGACTCTTTGTTGCAGTTTGAGAAGCGAGTCACAACAGAACGGCAGATTTAATTTTCTAGGGAAATTTAACGTAAAACGAGCAAGTGACCAAGATCTACAATTACATTAAAACAGAACAAGGCTATATAATTAAAAGAACAGAAAGTAAGTAAGCACTAACATTTAATTACCAACACAAATTCAATTGCGAGTCACATCACCATAACAATTGCGTGCAAAAAACCATCAAACCACCCTATTTTGACGTTAATGACGTGTGGTTATGTGTTTTTAACGTTTTTGACGGGAAACGAGTTTGATTAATTCATCGATAAGGTGTTTTCTTACTCCTGCCAAAGGCCTACAGGCCACTCTTACCACCTCTCGGAATCAACGATGAATCTGGAGCAACGAAGAAGAGGTAGGCCTTTAACTAGAGTGTGTATCTACTAAACCATTTAGCGACAGATAACATTCAATCCATTAGTGAAATGAAAGCAAATAGTAAGGAACAGCTATGCTTGCCAATATAAAAAAAACAGCAATAGCAACAGCAATTATTGCTACCGCTACAACAGGTTTTGCATCAGTAGCAACAGCTGCAGAACGCAGTGAACTGACCGTTCACCCGAAAGAGTACACTACATTCGTACGTAACTTTAACCCGTACCTTGGTGCTACTAACCTACATACTACAACTGACTTCATGTATGAGCCGCTAGTAGTATTTAACGAAATGCACGGTAACACTCCAGTGTTCCGTCTAGCTGAAAACTTCAAAATGTCAGATGATCTGATGAGCGTAGTTTTCGACATTCGTAAGGGTGTTAAATGGTCTGACGGAGAAGCTTTCTCTGCTGATGATGTTGTTTTTTCTTTCAACCTTGTAAAAGAGAAGCCAGAGCTTGACCAATCTGGTATCAACTCTTGGGTAACTTCTGTAGAAAAACTGAACGACAACCAAGTTAAGTTCAGCCTAACAGAAGCAAACTCGAACGTACCTTATGAGATTGCTAAAGTACCTGTAGTACCTAAGCACATCTGGAAAGACGTTAAAGATCCATCAACGTTTACCAATGAAAATCCAGTTGGTTCTGGTCCGTTTACAGAAATCGATACGTTTACAGCTCAACTATACATCCAGTGTGCAAACCCGAACTACTGGGATGCAGACAACCTAGATGTTGACTGTCTACGTGTTCCACAAATTGCGAACAACGACCAATTCCTAGGTAAAGTTGTAAACAGTGAAATGGACTGGACGTCTTCTTTCGTTCCAGATATCGACCGTACATACGCAGCAGCTAGCCCTAAACACCACTACTGGTACCCGCCAGCAGGTACACAGGCATTCATCGTTAACTTCAAACACCCTGATGCTGCGAAGCATGAAGCGTTGAGCAACGTTGACTTCCGTCGTGCTTTCTCTATGGCTCTTGACCGTCAAACTATCATCGACATCGCATTCTACGGCGGCGGCACTGTGAACGATTTCGCATCGGGTCTAGGTTACGCGTTTGAAGCTTGGTCTGATGAAAAAACTCATGACAAGTACAAAGGCTTCAATACTTACAACGCTGAAGGCGCGAAAAAGCTTCTTGCTGACGCTGGCTTCAAAGATGTAAACAAAGATGGTTTTGTTGACACTCCATCTGGTAAGTCTTTCGAACTAATGATCCAATCGCCAAACGGCTGGACTGACTTCAACAACACAGTTCAATTAGCAGTAGAACAGCTAAACGAAATCGGTATTAAAGCGAAAGCTCGTACACCAGATTTCTCTGTATACAACCAAGCAATGCTTGAAGGTACATACGACGTAGCATACACAAACTACTTCCACGGTGCGGATCCATACACGTACTGGAACAGTGCTTACAACTCATCACTACAATCTGGTGATGGTATGCCTCGTTTCGCAATGCACTTCTACAAAAACGAAAAGCTAGATGGTCTTCTAAACAGCTTCTACAAAACAGCTGATAAGAACGAGCAGCTAGATATTGCACACGGTATCCAGCAAATCATCGCTGCAGACCAAGTGACAATCCCTGTGATGTCTGGTGCTTACATGTACCAATACAACACAACTCGCTTCACTGGTTGGTGGAACGAAGAAAATCCAAAAGGCCGTCCAAACATTTGGGCTGGTATTCCAGAGCGTCTACTTCATGTACTGGACCTAAAACCAGTTAAATAAGTAATCGTTCAATCCTTGCGGCGTAACCTCTTACGCCGCTTATAAAAATCCCCACACTCTCAATTGAAAGTATGGCGCTAGTCGTCAGGGGATTTTTCGTTCCAAATTTCGCTAGGAGCGACCTGAATCCAGAAACAGGGAAACAATCTGGGTGAGTAAGGTGTGAGTTATGGGTTATTTTTTAAGACGTTTGTCATTTTATTTTGTCGCGCTGTTAGTTGCTGCGACGTTAAACTTTATTATTCCAAGAGCAATGCCTGGTGACCCAGTTACCATGATGTTTGCGAACGCTTCTGTACAGGTTACTCCAGAGCGTATTGCTGCAATGAAAGAACTATTAGGCTTCGTTGATGGTGGCTTACTGGTTCAATACGTAGCGTACATGAAGAACATTCTGAGCTGGGAACTTGGTACATCAATTCAATTCTACCCACTTTCTGTAAACACACTGTTGGGCGGAGCATTCGGTTGGTCGCTTTTCTTAGCTGGCACCGCAGTTATTCTTTCTTTCTCGATTGGTTCAATTCTAGGTATTTTCGCAGCGTGGAAACGCGGCAGTAAATACGATGCCTTCGTAACGCCAGGGATGCTTATTCTACAAGCCGTTCCTCAAGTTGTTATCGCGATGATTGCACTATTTACCTTTGCAATTGGCTTGAAGTGGTTCCCAACCGGTTATGCCTACACCGCAGGTACTATGCCTGATTGGACAAGCTGGGCATTCATTAAAGATGTCGCTTACCACGCTTTTTTACCACTGTTCTGTGCTTCTGTTGTTCAAATTGGTGGCTTCCTAGTAAACATGCGTAACAACATGATCAACCTACTAGCAGAAGACTACATCACCATGGCGAAAGGCAAAGGCCTGAGCGAAAACCGAGTGGTATTCAACTACGCAGCTCGTAACGCGATGCTACCAAGTGTGACAGCACTTTCAATGTCACTAGGTATGGCAATCGGTGGTCAGTTAATTATCGAAATCATCTTTAACTACCCAGGTCTTGGCAGTGTACTTTTCAACGCAATTAACGCTCGTGACTACCAAGTACTGCAAGGTCAACTGCTTATCATGACGCTATTCATGCTGTTCTTTAACCTAGTTGCAGACATGCTTTACGTTGTTCTTGACCCTCGTCTTCGTAAGGGTGGTAAATAATCATGAAAGACTTTCTAAAACTCATTTGGCGTAACCCGATGGCACTAACAGGCGTCATCATCCTAAGTATTTTCATCCTTGGCGCACTTGCTGCTCCATTGATCACAAAACATGTACCAGACAAGCGTACAGGTAATCCACACGAATACCCTGGCTTCGTCGTTAAATCAGCACAAACTAACCCTGATGGCTGGGTTGCTCAAAACCTAGCAGATGACCGTCGTACATTGATTATGTCTAAAAAGGCAGACCACGTACTTGGTACAACTCGTATGGGTCGTGATGTTTGGTCTCAAGTGGTATACGGCGCACGCGTATCTCTTGCTGTAGGTTTTGGTGCGGGTCTAACCGTATGTCTATTAGCAACCGTTATTGGTGTTTCTGCAGGCTACTTCGGTGGACGTGTTGATGACGTTCTAACCGCCGCAATGAACATTATGTTGGTTATCCCTCAATATCCATTGTTGTTCGTTGTTGCAGCCTTTATCGGTGAGGCAGGGCCACTCACCATAACCTTGGTTATTGGCTTTATGTCCTGGGCTTGGGGCGCCCGTGTTGTTCGCTCCCAAACCTTAGCTTTACGTGAAAAAGAGTTTGTAAAAGCTGCTGAAGTTTTGGGTGAATCTTCATTCCGCATCATCTTCGTAGAAATTCTGCCAAACCTTATCTCTATCGTTGGTGCGAGCTTCATCGGTTCGGTGATGTACGCAATCATGATGGAAGCAACGATTTCGTTCCTTGGTCTTGGCGACCCGAACACAATCAGCTGGGGCATCATGCTTTACAACGTTCAAACTTCTTCATCAATGCTGATTGGCGCTTGGTGGGAACTGTTGGCTCCTTGTATCGCACTGACACTACTCGTAACGGGTCTTGCTCTGCTTAACTTTGCTGTCGATGAAATTGCTAACCCACAACTGCGTTCTCACAAAGGCATGAAGCGTTGGAATAAACTAGCAGCTCAAGACAAAGAAGAACGTGAACCAGAACTACCACCACAAAATGCACTTTGGAGCGGAGATAAATAATCATGTCTGAACCACTAATTTCTATCCGCAACTTATGCGTGGATTACATCACAGAGTCTGGCGATGTCCGTGCGTGTAACAACGTAAGTTTCGATATCGCGCCAGGTGAAGTATTCGGCTTAGCTGGTGAGTCTGGCTGTGGTAAATCAACCGTTGCTTTCTCGCTAATGCGTCTTCATAAGCCGCCCGCTTACATCAGTGGTGGTGAGGTTATCTTCAACGGTGAGAACATCCTTGAATACAGTGATGACCGCATGCAAGCGTTCCGTTGGAGCGAGATGTCGATGGTATTCCAGAGTGCGATGAACGCGCTCAACCCAGTACTACCAATGGAAGAGCAGTTCTGTGACGTAATCATGCGTCACACCAACATGACTCGTGAGCAAGCTAAACAACGAGCTGAAGGTCTACTAGAAATCGTAGATATTCACCCTAGCCGTTTGAGTGATTACCCTCACCAGTTCTCTGGTGGCATGCGTCAACGCTTGGTTATTGCTATAGCTCTAGCCCTGAATCCAAAACTGATCATTATGGATGAACCAACGACCGCTCTTGATGTGGTTGTTCAACGCGAAATCCTACAAAAGATCTATGCACTGAAAGAAGAGTTTGGCTTCTCGATTCTGTTCATTACCCATGACTTGTCATTGATGGTCGAGTTCTCTGACCGCATCGGCATCATGTACTCAGGTGAGCTTATCGAGGTCGCTAAATCTCAAGATATTCTAGAAAACCCTTACCACCCTTACACCAAAGGGCTGGGAAGTTCTTTCCCTCCACTAACAGGGCCAAAGACAAAACTAGCAGGCATTCCGGGCAACCCTTTGAACCTATTAGAGATTCCTGAAGGATGTCGTTTCCAAGCTCGTTGTGACCGTGTACATGAAACCTGTACCAAGGTACCAACCAAGCTGCGCTCTATCGAACCGGGACATTTGTCTAACTGCCACCTGTACGGCGACCCAATAGTACAAAGGAAGCTATAGCTTGCACGCTTTTTCAGCGTGAATAACTAAACAGGCGGCTCGACCGCCTAAAAACAAGCAAAGCGAACAAGGATTCTGGAGACAATTATGAGCAAAGATTTCGGTCAATTATTGGTAGAAGGTAAGAATGTCGTAAAAGACTTCCCAATAAGCAGTACCACCATTCAAACCCCAATGATGCGTGCGATCAACGACGTGTCATTCAAGATGTACAAAAGCCGCGGCTTAGCGGTCGTTGGTGAATCTGGTTCAGGTAAATCAACAACAGCAAAAATGATCGCAAAGATGTACGCACCTTCAGGCGGTACGATTGAATACAAAGGCCGCGATATCCAAGAGATCTCAAGCAGAAAAGATCTTATGCACTACCGTGAGGGTGTGCAGATGGTATGGCAAGACCCGTTTGGTTCACTCAACCCAACACATAACATCTTCCACCATATTGCTCGACCACTGTTGATCCACAAGAAGGTCACCCCTGGCAATAAGAGAGAGCTAGAAGAACGTGTTTACGATCTTTTAGAGCAAGTTGGCCTGATCCCACCAAAAGAGACAGCGAAGAAGTACCCTCACCAACTGTCTGGCGGCCAACGTCAGCGCGTCAACCTAGCACGTAACATCGCGGTTGGTGCTGAGGTTGTTCTAGCGGATGAACCAACTTCAATGCTAGACGTTTCAATTCGTGCTGGTGTTTTGAACCTGATGGAAGAGATGAAGTTTGAGAAACAAATGTCTCTGCTTTACATCACTCACGACATCGCGACAGCTCGTTACATTGCCGAAGATCTTTCAGTGATGTACGTCGGCCATATGGTGGAATGGGGCGATACCGATGACGTTATTGCTAACCCTCAACACCCTTACACTCAACTACTGGTTTCTGCCGTTCCAGATCCTAAGAAATCGATCCACGAACAATTGGCAGGTAACAAAGGTGAAATTCCACTTTGGACTCCAGTATCCGCAGGTTGCCCTTTTGCAGGCCGTTGTACTCACGCAATGGACAAGTGTAAAGAGCAGCTACCGGGTGTGACTCAATTAGCCGATAACCACTTTGTTCGCTGTTACCTACACGAAAGCTAAACATTAAGACTGAGTTAGGGTCTGCGGGCCCTAACTACTCATATCCAAACTAATTCAGGTACCTAGCCAAAAGAAACTGGGACCTTTGGAGAACATTGATGCTGTTATTGACCAACCATATTGGCTACGAATCTTCGGCTCCTAAGCAGGCGATCTTACAAACTAAAAAGGCTCGTTTATCGAGTACGACTGCACTTTTGGTGTGTGCCGACAACCATATTACTGTGGGCAACTTTGATGTCGTGAAACAAGGCCGCGTAGCAAACTGGCATCAAGGACAATTCTTCACAATCGATTTCAGTTCATTTACCGAATCCGGCCGCTACTACCTGCGCTTTGATAACCTACGCTCAGAAGTTTTCGAGATTGGCAGCAACCTATTAATGAACCACACCTTTTCTGATGTGCTTCATTACTTTAAGTCTCAACGTTGTGGCGGCACTTTTGACAAGAAAGATCGACAAGCACAAATTCTCGGCACCGACAGATATGTCGATGTCCACGGAGGTTGGTACGATGCATCAGGTGATGTAAGTAAGTACTTTAGCCACTTGTCTTACGGCAACTACCTAAACCCACAACAGATTCCTATGGTGGTTTGGAACATGCTCAAAAGCGTGCGCTTAACCAGCGACAATCCAGACTTCCCTAAATTCTCCATGACTCGCCTAACAGAAGAAGCGCTATTCGGGGCTGATTTCCTAGTGCGTATGCAAGACGCGGCTGGATACTTCTACATGACAGTATTCGACAAGTGGAGCAAAGACATCAACCAACGCGACATCTGCGCATATACCACTCAAGAAGGTCATAAGTCTACAGATTTGCAAGCAGGCTACCGACAAGGTGCCGGTGTTGCTATCGCTGCATTAGCCGCAGCTTCTGAACTTGAGGTTTCAGGCAGCTACTCTAGCCAAACCTATCTTGATACCGCAACCAAAGGTTACTGGCATCTTAAAGAGTACAACCTGCAGTACCTAAACGATGGTGAAGAGAACATCATTGATGAGTATTGCGCCCTACTCGCAGCCAATGAGCTGTACCGAGTAACACAAGACGAACAATACCTCTCAGAAGCAAGAACTTGGGCGACTCGTTTGATCTCTCGCCAACAGTCAGATGACTCATTTTCGCATTTCTGGTCAGCAAACGCTGATGGCTCTCGCCCATACTTTCATGCCGCTGAAGCTGGCCTTCCTGTGATTGCTCTGTATGAGTACATCAACAATGAAACCGATACGGAGCTGAAAGAACAAGCTCGCACCGTTGTTGAACAGGCGTGTCAGTTCGAAATCAGCATCACCGATAAAGTAACCAACCCATTTGGCTACCCAAGACAGTACGTTAAAAATGTTGATGGTGATAAGCGCGATGCTTTCTTCGTTGCTCAGAAAAATGAAACGGGCTATTGGTGGCAAGGCGAAAACGCACGTCTTGGTTCAATCGCAACCATGGCGTACTTAGTTCAGCCACACATTCAAGACAGCGAACTTCAAAAGCGTTTAATCCAACTTTCACAGAACAGCCTAGATTGGATCTTGGGCCTCAACCCATACCACATGTGCATGCTTGATGGTCACGGCCATAATAACCCTGACTACCTACCACAGCTTGGCTTTTTCAATGCGAAAGGCGGTATCTGTAACGGCATCACCGCTGGCTTTGAAGATGATCAAGACATTGCGTTCAATCCACCAGCACAAAAAGATGACATGCTCCAGAACTGGCGCTGGGGCGAACAATGGATCCCTCATGGCGCATGGTTCCTATTGGCAACTGCTGCGCAATTCAATTTCTTAGCACAGCGTAAGGAGCAATAATCATGACTCTTTACTACGTAGGTATTGATGGTGGTGGCACGTCTTGTCGCGCGCGTATTCGTGATGAACAAGGCACACTCATTGGTGAAGCGAAAAGTGGCAGTGCCAACATCCTTTTGGGTGTTGATGTTGCGATGAGCTCAATTGTTGATGCGATTACTCAAGCGGCGCAGCAAGGGCAACTCGACTCTAATCATTTTTCCAATATGTATGTTGGCCTTGCACTGGCTGGTGCTGAGCAAAAATCGGCATGGTTCGACTTCATGGCTCAACCACACCCTTTCGCAAGTATGACGCTCAACACTGACGCTTACGGTGCTTGTATTGGCGCTCACAATGGCCAAAACGGCGCGATCATGATTGGTGGAACTGGCTCATGCGGCATCTACCTACAAGATGGTGAGCAGTACGTGGTTGGCGGCCGTGAATTCCCAATTTCCGACCAAGGTGGCGGCGCTGTGATGGGCCTTCGTTTGATTCAACAAGTTCTGCTTGCTGAAGATGGTATTCGCAACAAGACACCACTGACTCAACACGTGATGAACCACTTTGGCAATGATGTTGATGCCATCGTTGAATGGTCAAAAGGCGCTATTCCAAAGGACTACGGTCAATTCTCGCCAGTGATTTTTCAACTGGCTAACGAAGGCGATGAGCTAGCTATCGAGATGCTCAAGCAAACCGCCGCTGATATCGAAATGTTTGTACTAGCACTGCATCGTAAAGGTGCGGACAAGGTGTGCCTAATGGGCAGTATCGCAGAGCGCATTCTCAACTGGCTATCACCTCCAGTACAACAATGGATCGTTGAACCTCAATTTGACGCTATCGAAGGCGCATTGATGTTTGCCGGTAAACCACAACACAACTTGTATCAACAGGCTTAGCAGGGAAGTTATATGAATTATCGCATCGACTTAGCTGTTCTTTCTGAACAAAAAAATAACTGCCGATTCGGCCTTACGGTACATAACTTAAGTGATCTTGACGTAACAGATTGGTCACTCCATTTTGCGTTTGACCGATTCATCCTTCAGGAGAGTCTGTCGCAAGGCGAGCTAACTCAAGTTGGCAGCTTTTGTTCGTTCAAACCAAGTTCGTCAGTGTTAAAGGCGAACAACCATTACTACCTTGAGTTCAGCATTCAAAGCGCCCCATTCCGTTTCTATTCTGACGGTCTAAACGATGCCTTTATCAAAACGCATCACCAAGGTGAAACCTCGGTGCTGCCAGTCGCGATATCACCTATTGTGCTGGCGTCACCATACCGTGAACGCAATCAGATACCTGAAGTGAACGCTGCTGAGGTGGCATTAATTCCTCAGCCGAACCAACTCGAACTTAAGCAAGGTAGCTTCGAGTTAAATAGTAAATGCAAGATTGAAGTTCAATCTCACCTTGCAGATAAAGCCGTCACTTGGCTAAAACAAGAATTACTTTCAACCTTTGAATTGTCGATTTCGAATCAGCTTCCAACAGAAGAAAGCGATGACATTCTATTCCGCAGTAATCCGACTTTAGACGAAGCCGAATACAAACTCCGCATCACTGAACAACAGATAATTGTTGAATCAGGCAGCCAATCTGGTTTCACACACGCCGTGGCAAGTCTGATTCAATTAGTTCAACAACAGGATGCCGAAAGCTTCTCTGTGCCATGTTGCAAAATCGCCGACCAACCACGCTTCAAATACCGTGGCATGATGCTGGACTGCGCTCGTCACTTCCATTCAGTGGAACAAGTGAAGCGCTTAATCAACCAATTGGCGCACTACAAGTTCAACGTTTTTCATTGGCACCTAACTGATGATGAAGGTTGGAGAATCGAGATAAAGAGCCTACCTCAACTAACTGAAATCGGTGCTTGGCGTGGTCCTGATCATGCATTGGAACCGCAATATACCCATATTGCTGAAAACTACGGCGGCTTCTACACACAGCAACAGATTCGCGAAGTTATTGAATACGCAGAGCAGCGTAGCATCACTGTTATCCCTGAGATCGATATCCCGGGACACTGTCGCGCCGCGATCAAATCACTGCCTGAGATGTTAGTAGAGCAAGCTGACACTACTCAATACAAGAGTATTCAGCACTACAACGACAACGTGTTAAATCCAGGTTTGCCAGGTACTTACCAATTCTTAGATGCGGTTATTGAAGAAGTCGCAGAACTATTCCCTAGCGAATTGATTCACATGGGCGCAGACGAAGTACCACCGGGCGTGTGGACTAACAGCCCTGCCGCTCAAGCACTGATGAAAGAGCACCAGTACCAAGACAGCAAAGACTTGCAAGGTCACCTATTCCGCTATGCCGAGAATAAACTTAAGCAACTTGGCAAACGTATGGTGGGCTGGGAAGAAGCTCAGCACGGCGACAAGGTGAGCAAAGAGACCATCATCTACTCGTGGCTCAGCGAAGAAGCGGCTGTGAACTGTGCTCGCCAAGGCTTTGATGTGGTTCTGCAACCTGCACAATTTACCTATCTCGACATGACCCAAGATTATGCACCGGAAGAGCCGGGCGTAGATTGGGCTGCCGTTATCCCATTAGAACAAGCTTATACCTACGAAGCGCTTGCTGAGATATCCGACACCGACCCAATTCGTAAGCGGATCCGCGGAATTCAGAGTGCTCTATGGTGTGAGATCGTCACCAACCAAAAGCGTATGGATTACATGGTATTCCCAAGAATTAGCGCTTTAGCTGAAGGATGTTGGACACATAAAAACAACCGAAACTGGCTAGATTACTTGTCTCGCCTAAAGGGTCACTTGCCGCTGCTCGACAGACTCAATGTTGATTACCGCAACCCTTGGAAAGCTGAATAAAACAAAACCACAGCACACTCATACCGAGTGTTCGTTGACTCAAATTAAGGTGCTCAGTCTAGTTAAAACTCAGCATCACTATTTAAAAATTAGCTGCATAGATGCAGTTTGTTAAAAAGGAAATGACAATGAAATACGGCTATTTCGATAACGACAATCGCGAATACGTCATCACTCGCCCTGATGTACCAGCACCTTGGACCAACTACCTAGGCACTGAAAAGTTTTGTACCGTAATTTCGCACAATGCGGGCGGTTACTCGTTCTACAATTCTCCGGAATACAACCGTGTTACTAAATTCCGTCCAAACGGCACCTTTGACCGTCCTGGACACTATGTTTACCTGCGTGACGATGAGACGGGTGATTACTGGTCTATCTCTTGGCAGCCAGTGGCAAAGAGCCTAGATGAAGCGAATTACGAAGTTCGTCACGGCCTGTCATACTCGAAGTTCAAATGTGAATACAGCGGCATTACCGCAACCAAAACGCTATTCGTACCTAAAGGCGAAGATGCAGAAGTTTGGGACGTTGTGCTAAAAAACAACACGGATAAGCCACGCACTATCAGCACGTTCTCTTTTGTAGAGTTTTCATTCAGCCACATCCAATCAGACAACCAGAACCACCAGATGTCTTTATACTCTGCGGGTACGTCTTACCAAGAAGGTGTGTTGGAATACGACCTGTACTACAACACTAACGACTTTGAAGGCTTCTACTACCTAGCGTCAACCTTCTCACCAGACAGCTACGATGGCCAACGTGACAACTTCCTTGGCATGTACCGTGATGAAGCTAACCCAATTGCAGTTGAAAATGGTAAATGTTCTAACAGCGCTCAAACCTGTTACAACCACTGTGGCTCTCTACACAAGCAATTTACGATTCAACCGGGTGAAGAAGTTCGCTTTGCCTATGTACTAGGTATCGGCAAAGGCAATGGCGAACGCCTACGTGAAAAATACCAAGACACAGCAAACGTAGATGCGGCGTTCCAAGGCATCAAAGATCACTGGGACGAGCGTTGCAACAAGTTCCAAGTTAAGTCTCCAAACGAAGGCTTAGACACAATGATCAACACGTGGACACTATACCAAGCAGAAACTTGTGTAGTTTGGTCGCGCTTTGCATCATTCATTGAAGTTGGCGGTCGTACAGGTCTTGGTTACCGTGATACTGCACAAGATGCGATCTCAGTACCTCATGCCAACCCACAAATGACTAAGAAACGTATTATCGACCTGCTACGCGGCCAAGTGAAAGCGGGCTACGGTCTACACCTATTCGATCCAGACTGGTTCGATCCAGAGAAAGCTGATGTTGAGCCATCAAAATCACCTACAGTAGTACCGACCCCTTCAGACGACGACAAGATCCACGGCATTGAAGATACTTGTTCTGATGATCACTTGTGGATCGTCCCAACCATCATCAAATACGTGATGGAAACCGGTGAGCACGACTTCTTTGACGAAGTAATTCCATACGCAGACGGCGGCGAAGCGACTGTTTACGAACACATGAAAGCAGCACTGAACTTCTCTGCGGAATACGTAGGTCAAACAGGTATCTGTAAAGGTCTACGTGCTGACTGGAATGACTGTTTGAACCTAGGTGGCGGTGAATCTTCAATGGTTTCATTCCTACACTTCTGGGCTCTACAAGAATTCTTAGACTTAGCTAAGTTCCGCAATAACGACGCTGATGTTACAAAATACACTGAAATGGCAGCGAATGTTCGCGAAGCGTGTGAAACACACCTTTGGGATGGTGAAGGCGGTTGGTACATCCGTGGTCTAACGAAAAATGGCGACAAGATCGGTACAGCTCAACAAACTGAAGGTCGTGTTCACCTTGAGTCAAACACACTAGCAGTTCTATCTGGTGCAGTTTCTCAAGAGCGCGGCGAGAAAGCGATGGATGCAGTGGATGAGAACCTATTCTCTGAATACGGCCTACACCTGAACTCTCCATCATTCGCAACACCAAACGATGATATCGGCTTCGTCACTCGCGTTTACCAAGGCGTAAAAGAGAATGGCGCTATCTTCTCTCACCCGAACCCATGGGCTTGGGTAGCAGAAGCAAAACTTGGCCGTGGCGACCGTGCGATGAAATTCTACGATGCGCTTAACCCGTACAACCAAAACGACATGATTGAAACACGTTACGCAGAACCATACTCGTACGTGCAGTTCATCATGGGTAAAGACCACCAAGACCACGGGCGTGCAAACCACCCATGGTTAACCGGTACTTCTGGTTGGGCTTACTTTGCAGTAACCAACTTCATTCTTGGTGTTCGCACAGGCTTCGAAGGCTTAACTGTCGATCCTTGTATCCCGACGGATTGGCCAGAGTTCGAGGTTACTCGTCAATGGCGCGGCGCAACTTACAACATCACGGTGCAAAACCCGAATGCAGTAAGCAAAGGTGTTGCTTCTATCACTATCAACGGTGAGTCAGTTGAAGGTGCAATTCCAGTACAAGCAGAAGGCAGCGTGAACGATGTTGTCGTTGTTCTAGGCTAGTCACTCAATTTAACGAACAGCTCTTGTCTCAAGTCTTTACAGGCTTGAGACAATGAGACTAAAAGGATTTTCTAATGATTAAATTTGGTACAGGTGGCTGGCGCGCTTTCATTGGTGAAGAGTTCACTAGAGAGAACGTTCGCCTTGTGGCACAAGCGCTCGCAAACATCATCAACAACGAAAATGCAGCCAAGAACGGATTTGTGATCGGCTATGACCGTCGCTTCCTTTCCGATAAAGCCGCATGTTGGTTTGCTGAAGTATTGGCTGCTAACAACATCAAAGTGAGCTTTATCGATAAGTTCGTTCCAACCCCTATCGTGATGTTCCAAGCAAAAGAAATGGGGTGCACCTACTCGGCATGTATTACCGCTTCTCACAACCCGGCGGACTACAACGGCATTAAGATCTTCATTGAAGGTGGCCGTGATGCTGATGAGATCATCACCGAGAAGATCGAACAGCAAATCGCAACCCTAACCAACGAAGATGTTATTCGTGTCGATTTCGAACAAGCATTGAATGACAAAGAGATCGAGATCATCAACCCGATGAACGCCTTTGTTGATTCCATCATTAATGCCATCGATATTGAATCGATTAAGAAAGCGAACCTACGCGTACTGATCGACCCAATGTTTGGTGTGGCGAAAAACGCTCTGCAAACGGTTCTTATCAATGGTCGTTGTGATGTCGATGTAATCAACGATGGCAAGAACCCAGACTTCGGCGGCCTAATGCCTTCACCAAGCGCAGCAACACTGTATCGCTTGAAGCACTTGGTCGCAGCAGAAGGTTATGACATTGGTATTGGTACCGATGGCGATGCCGACCGTTTGGGTATCATCGACGAGAAAGGTCACTTCATTCACCCTAACGAAGTGCTACTGCTGCTTTACTACTACTTGTTGGAATACAAAGGCTGGAAAGGCTCTGTGGTTCGTAACATCGCAACCACACACCTGCTCGATAAAGTCGCGGCAGATCATGGAGAGAAGAGCTTTGAGGTTCCAGTAGGCTTTAAGCATATTAGCTCGCAAATGGAAGCCGATGACTCTCTAATTGGTGGTGAAAGCTCAGGTGGTTTAACCATTCGTGGTCACATCAAGGGTAAGGATGGCGTCTTCGCGTCAAGCCTATTGGTTGAGATGATCAGTGTGACGGGTAAGAAATTGTCTGAACTGCTTGATGAGATCTACTCTAAGTACGGCTATGCCTATACTGCTGAAGGCGATTGCAAATTTAAGCCTTCGGAGAAAGAAGCACTCTACACCAAGATCTACGTAGAGAAACAACTGCCTGAATTTGAATATGAAATTGAAAAAGTCAGCTATGAAGATGGCGCTAAGGTGTACTTCAAGAATGGCGGCTGGGTGATTGCTCGTTTCTCAGGAACAGAGCCATTACTACGAATTTTCGCAGAAATGGAAGACAAAGACACTGCAGAACGTGTTCTTCAAAAAGTGAAAGACTTTCTCTCTCTATAGGCTTATAGAGTGCAGCAGTTTTAAATGGGACTTAACAAATTACTGCCTTGTTAAAGCCTATAGATGAAGAACTCTTGCCCAGTACTTTGATTAAAGTGCTGGGCTTTTTTATGGCTAACTTCTATTGCTTAGCAGAGTCGGATTTACTGGGCTAGCTAGCGACTAAGCTGAGTTAGAACGCCAGCACACCTTTGGTATCTACTTTCACAGTGACTGGCATACCGACTTCAAGCGCTTCCGATGAGGTCGCTAATAACTTCTGACCATTGGCTTCAATCACATAGCGACAATGGTCGCCCATGAATTGCTGCTCCAATACAGACAGATTACTGTCGACATCATGGCTCGCGACAATGTGCTGAGGTCTTAACAACAACGCGCAATCCGTACCTAACTCAATCTCTGTTTGTGCTTTCGCTTCAATCAGGCCTAAGCTGGTTTCAAATTCGTTGTCTGAAATACGTTGTGCATTCAGGTAGCTACCACCACCCAAGAAATCAGCCACAAACTTACTTGATGGATGGAAGTACAACTCAGATGCCGAACCATACTGTTCAATCACGCCATGGTTCATCACGGCCATTTTATCCGCAAAGGCAAATGCCTCTTCGCGACTATGAGTCACAAAGATCGCCGTCACACCCTGCTTCTTAAAGATCTTACGAATCTGCGAGATCAGCTCATGGCGCACTTGAGTATCAATGTTCGAGAAAGGTTCATCCAACAACAATAGATCCGGTTTATAAGCCAAAGAGCGCGCAATCGCGACACGTTGTTGCTGACCACCAGACAATTGATGCGGGTAACGATCGCCATATTGATCAAGATGAACGAGCTCAAGCATCTCTTGAACTTTTGCTTTCTTGTCTTGCTCAGACATATCACGCAGGCCAAATGCCACGTTCTGATTTACCGTCAGATGTGGGAACAGCGCGTAATCTTGGAAAATCATACCGATGTTACGTTGCTCTGGCGGTAACCAATTAGCACCATCATCAATGGTTTGACAGTTCAAACTCATCACACCACTACTCAATGGGAGTAAGCCCGCAATCGCCTTAAGTAAGGTGGTTTTTCCGCATCCACTTGCACCAAGCAAACAAACAATTTCACCATGCTCGACTTCTAACGAGAGCGCTTCCAAAATGGTTTGCGACTCATACTTACAAGTCAGATCTTTAATTGATAATGCACAACTCATTAGTTTTTCTGCTCCAAGGAACGGTTTACGATGATCAGAGGAATTAAACCCACCAACACCAATAATACAGCGGGCATCGCCGCCAATTCTAGGTGCTCATCTGAGGCATAGTTATAAACATAAGTCGCCAATGTTTCGAAGTTGAAAGGACGCAGCAGCAATGCCGCATTCAACTCTTTCATTGATTCGATAAACACCAGTAAACCAGCGATCAATGCACCACGTTTAATCAAGGGTAAATGAACGCGGCGTAACATCTGATTGGTATTACAACCCATGGTTTTAGAAGCCATATCCAATGAAGGGGATACTTTACTCAAGCTACTTTCAATACTGCCGATTGCGACTGCCGAAAAGCGCACCACCATCGCAAAGATTAGCGCGAACATCGAACCAGAGAAGATCAAACCAGGTCGCCCCCACTCCATCACTTTCGCAATGTCATTGACTAAATGATCCATGAACAGAACAGGTACCATCACACCAATAGCCAACACGGTGCCTGGGACGGCATAGCCCATCGAAGCGAGACGCATATAAGCTTGATTTTTCTTGTTCGGGCTAACGCGTTGATTAAAGTTAACAACCATCGCGATAATCACGCCAATAATCGCAGCAACCACCGACACATAAAGGCTGTTAACGGCATACTCTCTGAATTCCGGGGTCCAGCTTTGAGCAAAATATTTGTAGGCATAAATAATCAGCTGACCAAGCGGAAACAAGAATGCAACGCAAACTAATCCCCAGCACCAAAACAGCGCTAGCCACATCTTCCAACCGACTAAGTTGTAACGGAAATCTTCTCGGCTACTAAATTGGTTTTGAAACAGCTTCTGCTTACGACGACTGTAACGTTCAGAGCTCAACAGCAGTATCACGATAATCAGCATAATGGCTGAGATCTTAGCGGCAGCGGTCAAGCTAGAGTAGCCAAGCCACGTGTCATACACCGCGGTCGTTAAGGTATTTACCGCAAAGTAGCTCACCGTGCCAAAATCACCGATGGTTTCCATTGCAACAAGCGATAAACCGACCGCCATTGATGGACGAACAAGTGGTAAGGAGATACGACGGAAGCTTTCCCAAGGTGAGCATTTTAGCAAACGAGCGGATTGCAATAAGGATACGTTTTGTTCCATAAATGCCGCGCGGCACAACAAATAAACATAAGGATAGAGAACGAGTGACAGAACAATAATAGCGCCGGATAAGGTTCTAATATCCGGAAACCAATACTCACCGGGTCCCCACCCAGTAAGGTCTCGCAATAGAACCTGAACAGGACCGGCAAAGTCAAACCAATCGGTAAAGATATACCCAACAATATAGCCTGGCATTGCTAATGGCAGGACGAGTGCCCACTGCAAAACGCGCTCTCCTGGAACACGGCACATTGCCATAACCCAAGCAGACGGAATACCAAAAACTAAAGACAGGAACATGGTTCCTATGACTAAAACCACCGTATTGTAGGCATAGGTAGGCATCACTGTGGACATCAGATGAGAAAATAGCTCATCTGTTTCTCCAACAGCCGTCGTAAAAATCGCTAAGATTGGTAAAACCAGTAATACCGCAATAATGCCGCTACTGGTGTTCCATAAATAATTCTTTTCTTTCATCGCCTAACTACAACGAGGCTTAATGAAACACAAATGCATTTGCAAATACATCTCATATCCTTTTAATGGTGGGGTTATTTATACCCATATACTCTAATGACTTCAAGGTGAGATGCTAATAACTCAAGGGATCAGTGGGGTGCTTTGTATCAAAAAGTGATTTTCCAATAACAAACAACCCCAAGCAGCCAAAATGGCGACTTGAGGTTGTCATTTTACTTTGGCCGAAGCCTACCGTAATAAATTATAGATCGAACTTAACTTCATCTAATAGCTTGATTGCAGCCGCGTGGTGGTTTGCAATTTCATCTAGAGAAATAGTATCCGCTTTGAACTCGCCCCATGAAGCAACAAGCTCAGAAGGTTTAACGTCTGCTTTCACTGGATATTCGTAGTTCACTTCTGCGTACATGCTTTGCGCTGTGTTACCAGATAGGAATTCCATCAGCTTAACGGCATTCTCTTCATTTGGAGAGTATTTAGCCATTGCCATACCAGAGATGTTTACGTGAGTACCTGTCGTCTCTTGGTTAGGGAAGTTAATGTAAACAGAGTCAGCCCAAGCTTTTTGCTCTTTATCGTTAACCATCTTACCTAGGTAGTAGCTGTTACCAAGAGCAACATCACATAGACCTTCTTTAATCGCTTTAACTTGCGCGCGGTCGTTGCCTTGAGGCTTACGTGCTAGGTTTGCTTTTACGCCTTCTAGCCATTCTTTCGTTTCAGCTTCACCTTTGTGAGCAATCATCGAAGACACTAGAGAAACATTGTATGGGTGCTTACCGCTACGAGTACAGATTTTACCTTTAAATTCAGGCTTAGTTAGATCTTCGTAAGTGAACTCTTCACCTAGACGACCAACACGGTCACGTGACGAATAAACGCTGCGTGTACGAGTTGTTAGTGCGAACCACTCGTTATCTGTATCTTGATATTGAGCAGGGATGTTCTTTTCAAGTACATCGCTCTCTACAGATTGAACTAGGCCTTGTTTAGTTAGTTCAGATAGACGGCTGATATCTACAGTTAAGACAACGTCAGCTGGGCTGTATTCACCCTCTTGAGCTAACTTCTCTGCTAAACCTTTTTTAGCAAACTTAACGTTTACTTTAATGCCAGTCTCTTTTGTGAACTCGTTAAACATTGGCTCAACAAGGAAAGGTTGACGGTAAGAGTATACGTTTACTTCTTCCGCAGCCATTGCTGTCGGGGCAATTACACCGCACGCTAGAGCTGAAAGTGTTAGCAGTTTCTTCATTGTAAAATCCTTTATATCGAAATGATAATGTATATCAGTTGCGTTATTATATTCATCAGTAACATAATTACAATGACGTCTGACAAAAAAATAGCCTGGTCTGCCCCTTCACCCTCCCACTTTTGTAACAATTTATTTCTGTAAACATTGTCGCTACTTCAAGATTGCTATACCGAATTTCGATTTTATAAAGGTCTTATAGCTCGTCCATACAAACAGAAAACCCCACAACCATTCAGGTGTGGGGTTTGTTCGTTTAAACTTAATTTCGTTTTGTTTGGGTACGTTACCTATAAGCCTTAACAACCCAATAGCAACGTTATTTTACAGATACAAACTCAGGGTAAGCGCCTACACCACAATCGTGCATGTCCATACCTTCCAGCTCTTCGTCTTCACTGACACGGATACCGATTGTTGCTTTAAGCACAGCCCATACCGCTAGGCTCGCACCAAATACCCAAGCAAAGATTACTGCAGCACCTAGTAGTTGAGCACCAAACGTTGCATCAGCGTTGCTTAGTGGCACAGCCATTAGACCGAAGAAACCACACACACCGTGTACTGAGATAGCACCGACTGGATCATCAATCTTAGCTTTGTCTAAAGCGATAATGCTGAATACAACCAATGCGCCAGATACAGAACCAATTGCTACCGCGAATAGAGGTGATGGTGATAGAGGGTCTGCAGTGATTGCTACTAGGCCTGCTAATGCGCCGTTGAGAATCATTGTTAGGTCTGCTTTACCCCAAGTTGTTTTACATACTAGTAGTGCTGCGATTGCACCCGCAGCTGCTGCTGCGTTGGTGTTAAGGAAGATTTGACCCACTGCTGTCGCGTTCTCGAAGTCTGAAACCATTAGTTGAGAACCGCCGTTGAAACCAAACCAACCAAACCAAAGGATAAATGTACCTAGTGTTGCAAGCGGCATGTTTGAACCAGGGATTGGGAAAATTTCACCATTCTTACCGTATTTACCTTTACGAGCACCTAGTAGTAGAACACCTGCTAATGCAGCAGCTGCACCAGCCATGTGTACAATACCTGAGCCAGCAAAGTCACTGAAACCTGCTTCTGATAGGAAACCACCGCCCCAAGTCCAGTAACCCTCAACAGGGTAAATAAACGCTGTTAGTACTACTGAGAAGATTAGGAATGACCAAAGCTTCATACGCTCAGCAACCGCACCAGATACCACAGACATTGCTGTTGCAACGAATACTACCTGGAAGAAGAAGTCTGATTCTAAAGAGTGGTCTGCACCTTCACCTTGAGTACCAATCAAAGTACCGAATGATGGCAACCAACCGCCTTCACCGTTATCCACATACATAATGTTGTAACCAACAACTAAGAAAGCAGTACAAGCAATCGCGTACAAGCAGATGTTCTTAGTTAAAATTTCTGTGGTGTTCTTTGAACGAACTAGGCCAGCTTCTAACATCGCGAAGCCTGCTGCCATCCACATTACTAACGCACCTGAAATGAGGAAGAAAAAAGTGTCTAGTGCGTAACGTAGTTCCGTTACTGTTGTTGTAAGTTCCATATTAAAGTCTCCAGTCCTTGTAATTCTTTAAAGTGCTTCAGCATCCATTTCACCAGTACGAATTCGTACGGCTTGGCTTAGGTCATACACAAAAATTTTGCCATCGCCGATTTTTCCGGTGTGTGCCGCTTGGCTAATCGCTTCAACAACTCGGTCAACATTTTCAGCTTGAGTAGCTATTTCTAGTTTTACCTTTGGTAGGAAATCTACTTGGTATTCCGCACCACGGTACAATTCAGTGTGTCCTTTCTGACGACCAAAGCCTTTCACTTCAGAGACCGTCATACCTTCAATACCCACATCAGAGAGTGCTTCACGTACATCATCTAATTTGAATGGCTTAACAATGGCATTTATTAGTTTCATATTCGTTCCTTAAATTCTTCACTTAATCCGTTAATTCTCTTATTACAATCCAAGTAGCGTGCCAAAAAGTTAAACTATTGATTTTAAAGAACATAAAAATAATAAAGCCGCAATAACAAAAAAGGCCGCACCAATATGGTGCGGCCTTTTCACTATCTTAATGCGTTGCACTATTGTTGCTCCAGTTTTGGGCAACAAGGTCTTCAAAGCTAAAAATAGAAACAGAATATCGAGCTTAGAAAATCAAAGACTAGTAACCTAGAAACTCCATCCAGCGCTCAATCAACAACTCGAAGTCATCGATGCCACAGCTTGCTTGGCTCTCGCAGTTATAAAAGTCGAACTCACTGCCCTCTTCCATCTCTTGCTCGTGGCCAAGTACGTTTTCTTGAATCGTCACTTCGTCTTCATTGATCGCTAAGCTGATCTCTTTACCAAGCAAGGTCACTTCATTGCTCAGATCCTGTCGAGATTGCTCAATAAGCGCCATCACATGATCCAGTTTCTGCTTATCTTTACCGATCTCTTCTTGTAACCAGCGGCCAACGATCTCGTGTCCCATGCTGCATTTCACGTAGTACTCACCCATTAAAGTGTTTCTTGTAAATTCGAATTCCATAGTGGCTCCACGCAGTAACTGCAGACAGGGTTAAAAATGAGGCGAGAGTATATAGCGAAGTCATCAATAGATCGAGTCGCTCGGCATCTAACATTCAGACATAAAAAAACGCCTACCGAAGTAGACGCTCTATCATTTGGGTTCCTCTAAATAGTTGGAGTTGCAGCTAGGCGACAAGTACGTTCATCCCTATGAGCATAGAAGCTCTATGTGATTAGGGTGAACGCACGCCGTCAACAACGCTGCAGCTACAAATATGACGAGGAACTAGGCTGGTTCTTGGAAGATAACTGTATCTGCTTTTTCCGTGTACTGACCCATTTTATGGAAGTTCAGATAACGGTATGTATCTGCAGCCGTTGCGTTAATCTTCTCTGCGTACTCAAGGTACTCTTCTTTTGTTGGGATACGACCAAGAATCGCGCCAACCGCAGAAAGTTCAGCAGAAGCTAGGTAAACATTCGCACCAGTACCCAAACGGTTCGGGAAGTTACGAGTAGACGTAGACATTACTGTCGACTTATCTGCCACACGTGCTTGGTTACCCATACACAGTGAACAACCCGGAGTTTCGATACGAACCCCAGCACGGCCGAAGATGCCGTAGTAGCCTTCTTCTGTCAGCTGGTCTTTATCCATCTTAGTTGGCGGAGCAACCCATAGGCGAGTATTTAGAGAGCCATTGAACTCTTCAAGCATCTTACCTGCAGCACGGAAGTGACCGATGTTCGTCATACAAGAACCGATGAACACTTCTTGAATCTCAGTACCTTGAACGTCAGAAAGAAGACGAGCATCATCTGGATCGTTTGGAGCACATAGGATTGGTTGATCGATGTCAGCAAGGTCGATCTCGATAACGTGAGCGTATTCAGCATCTGAATCAGCAGACAGTAACTCAGGATTAGCTAGCCACTCTTCCATAGCTGTAATACGACGTTCGATAGTACGAACATCACCGTAACCTTCAGCGATCATCCACTTAAGCATCACAATGTTCGAGTTCAAGTACTCAGAGATAGACTCTTCAGAAAGCTTAACCGTACAACCTGCAGCAGAACGCTCAGCAGATGCATCAGAAAGTTCGAATGCTTGCTCAACAGATAGGTGCTCAACACCTTCAATTTCTAGTACACGGCCAGAGAATTCGTTGATCTTACCTGCTTTCTCTACGGTCAGTAGACCTTGCTTGATACCGTATAGAGGAATCGCGTGTACTAGGTCACGTAGCGTGATACCTGGCTGCATTTCACCTTTAAATCGAACCAAAATAGATTCAGGCATATCAAGAGGCATAACACCCGTTGCCGCCGCGAACGCGACTAGGCCTGAACCCGCAGGGAACGAAATACCTAATGGGAAACGAGTATGCGAGTCACCACCTGTACCAACAGTATCAGGAAGAAGCATACGGTTTAGCCATGAGTGGATAACACCATCACCCGGACGCAGTGAAACACCCGCACGGTTCATGATGAAATCAGGTAGCGTATGGTGAGTGTTAACATCAACAGGTTTCGGGTATGCCGACGTGTGACAGAAAGACTGCATCACTAAATCAGCAGAGAAGCCAAGACATGCAAGATCTTTAAGCTCATCACGCGTCATAGGACCTGTAGTATCTTGAGAACCTACGGTTGTCATCTTCGGCTCACAGTATTGACCAGCGCGAACGCCTTCAACACCACATGCTTTACCTACCATCTTCTGAGCAAGCGTGTAGCCTTTATCAGAAGCAGAAGGGTCAATTGGTTTAGCAAACATATCCGTTTCAGCTAGACCTAGAGCGTCACGAGCACGACCAGTTAGACCACGACCGATGATCAGTGGAATACGACCACCAGCACGAACTTCATCTAGAAGAACTTTGCTGAGTTCGAAGTTTGAAATCACAGAACCGTTTTTGTGAACAACACCTTCGTACGGGTAGATATCAATGATATCGCCCATGTTCATGTCTTGTACGTTCAGTTCGATAGGTAGGGCGCCTGAATCTTCCATTGTGTTGTAGAAGATTGGAGCAATTTTACCACCTAGACAAACACCGCCAGTGCGTTTGTTTGGTACGAATGGGATATCTTCACCCATGAACCAAAGCACTGAGTTTGTCGCAGATTTACGTGAAGAACCTGTACCAACAACATCACCAACATAAGCCAGTGGAATGCCATCTTTTTGTAGTTCTTCAATTTGAGTAATTGGACCAACGTTACCCTGGTCATCAGGAGTAATGCCTTCACGTTCCATTTTCAGCATCGCTTTTGCGTGTACTGGGATATCAGGACGTGACCATGCATCTGGCGCTGGAGATAGGTCATCGGTGTTCGTTTCACCAGTGACTTTAAATACTTTTACTGTGATTTTTTCTGCTACTTTATCTTTCGCTGTAAACCATTCAGCATCAGCCCAAGATTGAAGTACTTGTTGTGCAGCAGCATTGCCAGCTTTCGCTTTCTCTTCTACGTCGTAGAATGCATCGAACATTAGGAGAGTGTGAGACAGTGCTTTAACAGCGATAGGAGCAAGCTCGGCATCATCAAGCAGAGATACTAGAGATTCGATGTTGTAACCACCTTGCATAGTACCAAGCAATTCTGCAGCTTTTGCTTTGCTTACTAGCGGAGATGATACTTCACCCTTTGTGATAGCCGTAAGGAAGCCTGCTTTTACATAAGCAGCTTCATCTACACCCGGTGGAATGCGGTTTTCTAGTAGGTCAAGAATGATCTCTTCTTCACCTTGAGGTGGATTCTTAAGAAGTTCAACTAGGCCAGCAACCTGCTCAGCATCTAGTGGTTTTGGAACAACTCCCTCGGCAGCACGTTCTTCGACGTGTTTACGGTAGGCTTCAAGCACGACTTTTTTCCTCTCATTGCGGTTCACTTCTTACCTTCATAATTGTTAGTAAAATAAAGAAGTGAACATCCTTGGAAACTTGGCTCTCCATTGCCATTTTTGTCATTCAATTTGTATTGATGAGCGGCGTCATAGAGGCCAAACTGTGGGCGGTAGAATAGCAAATTTAACGTTAAATTAAAATCTTATCATTTTGACCAACATAGCAAGTTAAGACGAAAGTCCCACTATTTTTGCCTATTTACGCACTTAAATGACGACTCTGCGCATGATTATTTGTAAGAGGTTCCTACAATCAAGTAAACCGAGTCGAAGTTATCTTCAGTTCGTCCATAAGCTAATATGATTGGCCCAATTGGCGAATCGACACCCGCGAAAACAGACCCAGCTGTATACATTGGCGCTTCATCAAGCCTTAAATCATTGTTCGACCAGACACCACCATGCTCAATGGATGCGCCCACGTAGAACGGTGATTCGAAGAGACCAAAGTCATTTTCAAACCACTTATATCGATAGATCAGACTGGTGTACGCTAAGTTCTGACCGATTAAGCTATTTCTTGGTATACCTGATAGGTTAAGGAAACCACCTAGCTCTTTAGGGTCGATAGGGAAAACCGAGTTTTTACTCTCCACAATGCCGTAATCAACCTTTCCAACTAAAGTATGTCTTTCATAGCTTTGTGCAGCCATGAAATTCGCCGAAAACTCATAAACCGTATCACTCTCAGAGGTCAGTTCAGTGTCATTGATATCAGTATCATTCTGAAAGTCGTCATGAGAAACCAGATATTCTAAGTCGACAAAATAACCTTCGGTAGGCAAGCTAAAGTTATCTAAAGTATCCAGTCGATAACTGATGAAGCCGCCAATACGTTTGTAACCACCATTACCAAGAGACGGCAGCGATGCCACTTCAACATCACCGTCAGTATAACGCGCACCGAATTTCAGCTCTTGCCACAAGGTGGGTTGGTAGCCCAGTGCAATTTCACCGATGTATTCGCTGTATGTCATCGGGAAATAGTCTTGAGTTACATCCAGAGTAGGTTCTTCAATCTCATCGATATCCACTGGCAAATTTCGGTTTTGCTTACTGTAGACAATCGAAGCTGAAGTAAATAACTTCTGACTAGAGAAGAAAGGCGAGAAGAGTTCCGCCTCAATTCGTTTATCCGTACCCATCTCGATATTGGTTCTTAACTCCGCACCGTGTGAGTTAATATCGGTGAAGTTGGCCGAAAGACCGATCGAGTATTGGCTTGTAGTAGAGAAATCATCTTCAAGGAAAAATCTGAAGTTGAGGTAGTTAGGTCCCCACGACTTCTCATTCACATCCACATGAAGTTGCTCTTCACCATCCACCGTTTCAAATTCATAAGTCACGAGTTCAAATCTATCTAATGCATAGAGATCTTGTACTTTAGATTCGATTTCACTGGTTTTCAGAACCTGGCCAGCATCGAGGTTTAAGCGGTTTTCAAGCAGCTTGTCTGAATAGTGAGTGTTGTTATTGATAACCACCTTGTCGATCTTGGTTTTATCACCGTGCTTCAGTTGTCTGCGAGCCTTCTGCTTGTCATCAATATAGTGTTGGTAGTCTGCATTCGAGAGCGACAACTTAGAAAGCTGCTCTGTGTACTGCCTAGTCGCTTCATACCCAGCATGATAAGCCGTCGGCATTTTATCGAACTCAGTGGTTTCCATTTCTCCAACATCAGGACGTAAGAAGAAATCATGGTCCGTTAACGTAGCGGCTTGCTCTTGGGTACTGCGTTGAACCAAGTAATTAGAGAGTTGATCTGCGGCAGCAAGAAAGTTAGTGAAGTCTTCTTTGCTCTTGTAGTTTGTACTGATATCAACAGCAATGACGATGTCTGCCCCCATCGCTCGGGCAACATCCACAGGCATGTTATTGGTGACACCACCATCGACCAGCATTCGACCATCAACTTCATAAGGTGGAAGCGCTCCGGGGACTGACATACTCGCCATCATGGCGTCAACGAGGTGACCATGGTCAATGACCACTTCTTCGAGTTCAATGATATCAGTAGCTACTGAACGGTATGGGATAGCAAGGTTGTCGAAAGAGTCAAATGACGATAGATTGCCGGTGGTCTCACGCAGGATACGCAACATATTCTGACCTTGAACCACACCTTTTCTCGCTTTGATTTCACCCCAGCCTAAACCGAGGTCGGTGTTCAATTGATAGCGATCTTCATACTCTTTATCACGCACACGGCGATCACTACGGTTAACGCGATCGCGATAGCCGCGATTCCAATCAACCGTATAAATAAAACTTTCAATCTCGTCAGCGCTCATCCCTGTCGCATAAAGACCACCAACGTAGGCGCCCATACTCGTACCAGTGATGTAATCGACTGGGATCTGCATCTCTTCTAAGGCTTTAAGCACACCGATGTGGGCAGCACCTTTCGCTCCCCCACCAGCAAGAACGACAGCGACGGTTGGCCTTTTATGAGCTTGTGCAAGTTCAACGTGTTCTGATGAATCAACCTTCGCCGCAGTTGCTGCAAACAGTTGAAAACTGATCACTGTACCTACAACACCTAAGCTGCTCACTAACCAACGAGAAATCATTCTTTAAACTATCCTTGTCATTGTTTTCTGTTACGACTTTACCACTGAAAAAGCTTCTTTAGCCACTGTTTTGGTTGACTTTCACAGCCCTTTTTAATGTTCCCGCTTTTATCCCAAACTGGCAATTTAACGGTACCATCACAGTCAAACTCTAAAGCCCCTTCGGGAGTTCGAGTAAAGCTGGCGGTCGCAATCCCTGTCGGCCAAGGCAGCAATAACTGTTCTGGTGTTCTTTGCTTCAGGTAATCAGCATAAACACGCAGCGCACCGCTAGAACCTGTGAGTTTAGTCGGTTTATTGTCATCACGCCCGAGCCAAATCGTCGTCACTTCACGACCATCGACACCAACAAACCAACTATCGCGACTGTCGTTACTGGTGCCCGTTTTACCGGCTAACCCTGCCCATGCAAACTGACCTTGTAGGAAGCGTCCAGTGCCTTCCGACACACCACGTTTCATCGCATAGGTTGTTAACCAAGCAGCTTGTTGATCAACACTTTGCGATACGCGAGGGATTGATTGATATAACACCTCACCATCGTTATCAACCACAGAGCGAAGCGCAGACAACGGTGCGATACGGCCAGAGTTGGTGATTGTCTGGTACATCTGTGCAACTTGGAATGGTGTCAGTGAGAATGAACCCAAGAACATCGATGGCACTGGGCGAATCTCATTTTTATCGACACCCAATTTTCCAATCGTATCTGAGACACTATCAATGCCTAGCTGCATCCCTAATCGAACCGTTGGCACGTTATAGGACTTCGAAAGTGCCACATACAAAGGCACCTCTCCGCGGAATTTGCGATCGAAGTTTCTCGGACTCCAGACGCTACCTTTACTGCCTTTCAAGCTGAGTGGTGTATCCATCAAAGTCGTCGCAAGCGTGTACTTTTGTGGCTGCTCTAATGCCGTCAGATAGATTGCAGGTTTGACTAATGAACCAATTGGGCGACTTGCGTTCAAGGCACGGTTAAAGCCATCGTAGCCAGTACGCTTGCCCCCTACCATCGCACGAATTTCACCAGTATTTCTATCAACAGCAATCGCGGCCGCTTCAAGCTTGTCACCTGCCGTTTTGGATAAATCCGGTACTTTGTGTGCAATCGACTTCTCTAGCTTATCTTGAGACACAGGATCCAGAGAGGTAAATACTCGTATCCCTTTCTTGGCTTCAAATCGGTCTCCAACGTACTTTTTCAGCTCGATGTTTACCTGTTGGAAGTAAGCAGGCTGTCGGCTAGCAATTCGCGGATTATCTTGAATATCCAAGTCACGACTTGCTGCCTCTTCATATTGTCTTGGAGTCAAAATATCTTGCTGCATCAACAAGCGTAAGACGAGATCGCGTCGAGTCTTAGCACGTTCAGGGTAACGAACAGGGTTGTAATACGATGGCCCTTTCACCATACCAACAAGCAATGCTAGCTGATCGATGCGCAGCTCTTGGATCGGTTGACCGAAGTACAAACGCGAAGCCAAGCCGAAACCATGAATGGCTTGACCGCCATTTTGACCTAGGTAAACCTCGTTCAAGTAAGCTTCTAGGATGCGATCTTTGCTATAACGATGATCCAAGATCAGTGCAATGTAGGCCTCACGAACCTTACGCCACAGCGTGCGCTCACTGGATAGGAACAAGTTCTTCGCTAACTGTTGAGTCAGCGTACTACCACCTTGTACCGTACGCCCGGCTTTAACGTTTACCACCATCGCACGAGCAATCGCCAATGGCGAAACCCCATCGTGTTGGTAAAAGTTTCGGTCTTCGGTCGCCAGTAGCGCATCAACCATCACTTCTGGGAACTGGTTACGTTTTAAGAACAGTCGCTGCTCGTCGTTGCTTTTCTCAAGCATGCCCAGCATTTTCGGTTCAACACGTAGATAACCCATGTCGCCTTTCTTCTCTAGCGACTGGATTCGAGTTAATTCATTGCCGTTGAAGTGCAACATCACATGACGGTCGGCTTCCGGCCCATCAACAAACTCGAATGGACGACGGATCATCTCAATCTTAGTTGAAGAGGAAGAGTACTCACCTGGGTGACGAGGAGAATTCACCTTACGGTAATTAAGTACATCCAGTTCATTCTTAACCTGTGTCAAACTCACCGCCGTACCCGGAGACAGATCCAACACGCGAGCATAAACAACGGTAGGCAAATCAAACAATTGACCTTCAAAGCGCTGCTTGACCACCGAATCTAGATAGATACCGACAAACAACAGCAGCGCAGCCAAGGCTAAGCCCGCTTTCCACGCAATGCCCCAAAGGATCTTCAACCAACCTCGGTTACCCGTTTTTTTGGCTCTTGGTTTGGTCTTCTTCGCGGTTGCTCTCGGTTTTCGAGGCTTGGCTTTGGTCGCTGGTGACTTCTTTGCTGGCGCTTTTTTAGGTGGTGCCTTTTTTGGCGTTAACATTTTGGTCATCATCGGTTCAACTGTCGTTTGGTTTTAGTGGTTGCTACATGGTTAGCAGGATCATCGGGCCAAGGATGTTTTGGGTAACGGCCTTTCATCTCTTTTTGTACTTCTTTGTACGCGCCAGCCCAAAAGCCAGCTAAATCTTGAGTGATTTGCAGTGGTCGCTGCGCTGGCGAAAGTAACTCAAGCACGACTTTTTTACGACCTTGCGCTATCAATGGTGAGTCTTGTTCACCAAAGACTTCTTGCATTCGCACCGAGATCACAGGCTCCGATTGATATTGGTATCGAATCGCTTTTTTACTGCCAGTAGGCATCACGTAGTACGTTGGTAACCATTGATCGATTTCTTGATTCAACGGCCAACCAAGGTACGCCGACAGTGCTTGTTCAATGGAAACATTCGACAACCCTTTTGCTGACTTTATGCCATTCAAATACGGCGATAACCAAGTATCTAGATGTTCAATTAAGCTAGCATTATCCATCGCAGGCCAATCATGTTCTGGCATCCAAAGCTGAGCGCAGCGTACACGCTCAACAAGCTGCTTCGCGGCTGGCGTCCAATGTAGATGGTCAAGCCCGCATCGAGCGATATAATTGAGTAGCGCTTGGCTCGCCTGGTTCGCACTCGGTTCTGGTAACGCTTTGGTGCTGATAATCAGTTTGCCCAAAGAGACTCGCTGCTCGGCAACTAAGCGGCCACGTTTTTCATCCCAATCCGCATAATCTGAACAGGCAAAAAGTTTTGGAAATGCCTCTTCTAACTGCGCAATATCAACGGCGGTTGCCAAGAAAATCTGACTGGCTCGTCCTGTACTGCGCATCAAATCAATCACCACGATGTAATCGTTGTTCGCCAATGGATCATCATCACGCACCTCTGCGCCGTGACCATTCGCAAGCAGGAAAGCACTGCTGGTTGCGCTTCTCGCTTGAGCTATTCGGTCAGGGAATGCAAAACAAAGCACTAATGGTAACAATGATTCATCAAGTTGTGACAAATCTACGTGATGATTGAGTTTGCTGGCGAGACTTTTCGCTCGCTGCATCACCACGCTGTTTTTCGAATGCTTTCTTTGCTTAAGTCGGTGCAACGAATGCTGAATATCGGTGACGTTGCGTTCAGGCTCTTCAAGTAAAGCGGCGGCGACAATCGCAGCATTCAGTAATGCTTGGCTGCCTTGTTGCGCTTTTATCAGCATGCTGGCGATACGTGGCTCAAGGCCTAAACGCTGAGCCTGTTTACCTAGCGCCGTAAATTGGCCATTGCAGTCTAATAGCTCAAGGCTTTGCAGCAGTTGCTTGGCTTGCTCAACTGAAGCTTGTGGCGGAATATCTAGCCATTGCAACTCATCTGCATTTGCAGCGCCCCATTGCGTCAACTCAGCCACCAGCGAAGAGAGATCCGAATGTAGAATTTCAGGCACAGGTACAGCGGGTTGCTGCATTAACTGCGTTTCGCTGTACAAGCGAACACACAGACCTTCTTCAATTCGCCCTGCACGGCCTGCTCGCTGTTCAGCGGAAGACTGCGAGATTTTCACTTGCTCAAGCTTGGTGATGCCGGTTTTCAAATCAAACTTCGCCACACGTTCAAGACCTGAGTCCACCACTAACCGAATACCCTCAATGGTCAAAGAGGTTTCAGCAATATTGGTGGCCAACACCACTTTGCGACGCCCTTTCTCAGATGGTGCTATCGCTTTCTGCTGTTGAGAAAAACTGAGTTGACCATACAAAGGGCACACATCGATATCGCTAGAGAGTGGTTCTAATTGCGACTCCACCTGCTTAATCGCAGACACGCCAGGCAAGAATGCTAGCAACGAACCAGATTCCTTCTCCATCAAAGAGCGAATCACATTCGCCATTTTAGGGGCTAAATATTCATTAGTACTAAGAGGTTGATAGCGGAAGTCGACCGGAAAAGTACGACCTTGAGATTCAACGTATTTGGCATTCGGCAATAAAGACTGCAGCTCTTGTTGATCTAAGGTTGCCGACATCACAACCACTTTCAGATCATCACGTAGTGCCTCTTGGATCTCTAGGCTAAAAGCCAAAGCGGTATCGGCATGAATGCTGCGTTCGTGAAACTCATCGAAGATCACCATGTCCACCCCGGTCAGTTCAGGGTCAGTTTGGATCATTCTTGTCATGATCCCTTCAGTAACGATCTCCAAGCGAGTTGTGTTGCTGGTTTTAGATTCACCACGAACTCTAAAACCTATGCTCTCCCCGACCTTCTCTCCCAATTGGCTCGCCAAGTAAGCCGCAATATTTCTTGCCGCCAAACGCCTAGGTTCAAGCATGATAATTTTGCCTTGAACGGCATTGGTCTTAACCAGTTGTAAAGGGAAGAATGTTGACTTACCTGCACCGGGAGCGGCCTTTAGAATAAGTTGAGTGTGTGTTTCTACGCCAGCGAGCAGATCTGGCATCACAGCTTCTATGGGCAGTTGTGGCAATGGGAGAACCTTGTGGTGTAATGTTGGCAACATTGTACATAAAAACCTACTCGTCTAAATAAGTAATATGCACTTCAATCCTCCATTAGAGTCAGCGACTCTTATCAAACGCTATAAACGTTTTCTCACTGACATCAAACTTCCAGACGGCAGCGAGCGTACTATTCACTGTGCTAACACTGGAGCGATGACAGGATGTGCGACCCCAGGTAACACCGTTTGGTACTCAACATCTGATAATGCAAAAAGAAAGTACCCAAACAGCTGGGAGATCTCAGAAACAGATAAAGGTCACCGTATTTGTGTAAATACTGCGCGAGCAAACCAGCTAGCGGTGGAAGCAATTGAAAATGGGACTATAGTTGAACTCTTAGGTTATAACGCGTTACGAACCGAAGTGAAGTATGGTAGCGAGAATAGTCGAATTGACATTCTGCTTGAAGATAACGAAAAGCCACCTTGTTACATCGAAGTAAAAAGCGTCACTTTGCTCGACGAGCAGCAAGTGTCAACTAAACAACAAGCGTCAACCGAAGGACAAGGTTTTTTCCCTGATGCGGTCACCACCAGAGGCCAAAAACATCTGCGTGAACTCACAGAAATGGTCGAATCTGGAAATAGAGCCGTACTTTTATTCACTGTTTTGCATTCAGGTATTGAAAAAGTGTCTGCGGCACACCATATAGACGCCAAATATTCGTTATTACTAAAACAAGCACAAGACGCTGGAGTTGAAGTGCTTTGCTATAAAGCAGAGCTCAGCAGTACTCAAATACAACTAAAACAATCTGTTGAATTTATCAATAACTGAACAAAGATGTTGAACAAATCACATTGATTGCAAGTTTGAATAAGAGTATTTGCCACCATTCGTTCTTTCTGCTATAGATACCCGCCTTAAAATTAGCTGCTTTGCAGTTGACTAGGTGTAAATAGGAGATGCTGTATGCCAGAATCTAAGAAAAAAGCGCTAGGCATCCTAGCCATCGCAGGTGTTGAACCGTACCAAGAAAAGCCAGGTGAAGAATACATGTCACCTGAGCAAACGGAACATTTTACAAAAATTTTAGCAGCTTGGCGCAACCAGCTCAGGGAAGAAGTTGATCGTACTGTGCACCACATGCAGGACGAAGCAGCGAATTTCCCAGACCCAGTTGACCGTGCTTCTCAAGAAGAAGAATTCAGCCTAGAGCTACGCAACCGTGACCGTGAGCGTCGTCTAATCAAGAAAATTGAAAAGACACTAGACAAGATCGAAGAAGACGATTTCGGCTTCTGTGATTCTTGCGGTATCGAGATTGGCATTCGTCGCCTTGAAGCTCGTCCAACTGCTGACCTTTGTATTGACTGTAAAACACTTGCAGAGATCAAAGAGAAACAGATGCAAGGTTAATTCTTGCAGATATAAAGAAAGGGAGCTTTGGCTCCCTTTTTTGTTGGTTATATCAGCGCGTTAAAGCGCGAGTTAGAAGTAATACTACGACAGTTAAACGTCTTAAGAATCGGCTACTGCGGTACCATCCAGATTAGGTTGTTCACACATGAATTATATCGGGCGCTTTGCACCATCACCGTCAGGTCCTCTTCATTTTGGCTCACTTGTTGCTGCTCTTGGTAGCTACTTCCAAGCAAAATCTAACCAAGGAAAATGGTTGGTTCGTATGGAAGACCTAGACCCACCAAGAGAAATGGCTGGAGCTGCAGACCTGATTCTTAAGACGCTTGAGGCTTACCATCTCTTTTGGGATGGCGAAGTCGTCTATCAAAGCCAACGTCACGATATGTATCAAGCTCAAATTGATCAATGGGTCGCTGATAAACAAGCCTACTACTGCCAATGCACTCGTAAACAGATAAAAGCCTTAGGTGGTTTCTATAATGGCCACTGCCGACACGCAGGTTTAATTGATTCAGGTGAGCAAGCAGTACGCTTGTGCATGGATTATCCTGTCGAGTCGTTTGACGATGTTCGTCACGGTACAATCCAGATACCTAAGGCATTGGCGGAAGAAGACTTCATTATCAAACGCCGAGATGGACTGTTTGCTTATAACTTGGCGGTTGTCCTTGATGATATCGACCAAGGCGTGACTGAAGTTGTTAGAGGCGCAGACCTAATCGAACCAACAGGTCGACAAATCAGTTTGTATAAGACACTCAAGCAAAAAACCGTCAGTTACCTGCACTTACCATTGGCAACCGATAGCTTGGGGAATAAACTGTCAAAACAGAACCACGCCACAGCCATCGATCTCGACAACCCAAAACCAACGCTACTTAATGCCATGCAATTCTTAGGTTTCACTACTCCTGAGGCTATTTGTGAGGCTTCAATCGATGAGATTTTATTGTGGGGCTGCCAACAATGGAACGTCAGTCAGTTACCTGATAGTTTACAAAAAGAGCACTGTAATTAGCTCGAAATTCACGGCAAATAGCAAAAACGACACATAAAAATGCCATAACCTACCACAGTGGTTAAGCAGACGATGTTCTCAAATGGCTCGCGCTAAGCTATTATTAGCCGCAATTAAACTCTGCACTACCACTTTGGACTAAGAGAAAAACAAAGTTGGCGATACCTACTTTGTTCTAAACTAATGAATACAAACGACAATACCCCAAGCGAACAACGCGGATTCCACGAATTAGCTCTGAATATTTATACTCGTCAAGAGCACAATATTTCACGCAAGCAGATCAGCGACAACGCACTAAAAGTGTTATATCGCCTGAATGGTGCGGGTTTTGACGCGTTTTTAGTCGGTGGTGGTGTACGCGATATCCTATTAGGCTCTCAGCCAAAAGATTTTGATATTGCGACCAACGCAACGCCAGAGCAAATCAAGAACCTTTTCAGAAACTGTCGCCTAATCGGTCGCCGTTTCCGCTTGGCGCACATCATGTTTGGTCGTGACATCATTGAAGTAGCTACTTTCCGTGGTCACCATCAAGAACCATCGAAAAACGTGTCTGCACAATCTAAAGAAGGCATGCTGCTACGCGATAACGTATACGGCAGTGTTGATGAAGATGCAGAGCGTCGCGATTTCACAATCAACGCGATGTACTACAACATTGCAGACTACAGCATCCACGATTACGCAGGTGGTGTAGAAGATTTAGAAGACAAACTGATCCGTCTAATCGGCGATCCAGAAACACGCTACCGCGAAGACCCAGTACGTATGCTACGTGCAATGCGCTTCGCCGCTAAACTGGATTTCGATATTGAAGAAGACACAGCTGATCCGATTGAGGAGCTGGCACACCTTCTAAAAGATATCCCAGCAGCACGTCTTTACGAAGAGTCTCTTAAATTACTTCAATCAGGTCACGGTTTAGAAACCTACCACCTGATGCGTGAATACAACCTGTTCCAACAGATGTTCCCAGCAATCGCTGAGTTCTTCACTGAAGATTACGACTCTTACACAGAACAGATGCTTGACTTGGTACTCGACTCGACTGACCTTCGCATCGAAGATGGCAAACGCGTAAACCCTGCGTTTATGTTTGCTGCGATTCTTTGGTACCCAATGAATAAGTTGGCAGACAAGCTAGTCGCAGAGCAAGGCATGGCGCACTACGATGCGATCATGGAAGCGAGCAACATCATTCTTGACCAGCAAGTTAAATCTATTGCTATCCCTCGTCGTCACACAGCAACCATTCGTGAAGTTTGGCAGCTGCAATTACGACTACCTCGCCGCAACGGTAAACGTGCCGTTCGCCTAATGGAGCTAAACAAGTTCCGTGCAGGCTACGATTTCCTAGAAATGCGTGGTGAGATTGAAGGTGGCGAAACCAAAGATCTAGCGAAATGGTGGGAGCGCTACCAAACCGCCGGTCGCAACATGCGCCAAGCCATGGCTAATGATGTAGCAGCACCAGCAAAGTCAGGCAATCGTCGCCGTAAGACTTACCGAAATAAAAAGAGTAAGCAATCAGAATGATCACAGCTTACATTGCGGTCGGCAGCAATCTTGCCGACCCAGTTAGCCAAGCAAATTTGGCTATCGAAACGCTAAAAAACCTACCGCGATCAACGTTTATTGCGACCTCTCAGCTATATAGTAGCACTCCAATGGGGCCGCAAAATCAACCGGACTACATCAACGCGGTAGTGGCAATCCAAACCGAATTAACGCCAATTGAACTGCTTGATTGCACTCAAAAAATCGAGCTAGAGCAAGGGCGCGTCCGTAAAGACGAGCGTTGGGGTCCAAGAACCTTGGATCTCGACATTGTGTTATACGGCAATGAGGTGATCGATTCAGAGCGCTTAATCGTTCCTCATTACGGAATGAAAGAACGAGAGTTTGTACTCTACCCGCTTGCTGAAATCGCACCAAGTTTACAACTCCCTGATGGGACTGAGCTGACAGAACTACTCAAAATAGTAGATAAGAACGGGCTCAATGTTTGGCAGCAATAGCCAAACGCATTAAGGAAAACCAATGAAAAAAGTAACCATTAACGACCTTATCAAATGCAAAACTGAAGGCCGTAAATTCGCGACTTCGACAGCTTACGATGCGAGCTTTGCTCAATTATTCGAAAGCCAAGAAATGCCAGTGCTGCTTGTCGGTGATTCACTAGGTATGGTTCTACAAGGCCATAACGACACTCTACCAGTTACCGTTGAAGAGATTGCTTACCATACGCGCTCAGTGCGTGCAGGTAGCCCTAACTGTCTTCTTATGGCTGACATGCCTTTCATGAGCTACGCGACTCCAGAGCAAGCTTGTGAGAGCGCTGCAACCTTAATGCGTGCTGGCGCGAACATGGTAAAAATCGAAGGCGGAAGCTGGTTGGTTGATACTGTGAAGATGCTAACAGAGCGTGCTGTACCAGTTTGTGCACACTTGGGCTTAACGCCTCAGTCTGTGAACATCTTTGGTGGTTACAAGATTCAAGGCCGTGACGACGAGCAAGCCGATAAAATGGTTGCTGATGCTCTAGCATTGCAAAACGCAGGCGCACAAATCGTTCTACTTGAATGTGTACCTGCTTCATTGGCAAAACGAATTACAGAAGCTTGTGACGTACCTGTTATCGGTATCGGCGCAGGTAACGTTACCGATGGTCAGATCCTTGTTATGCATGACATGTTCGGTATTTCTGCGAATTACATGCCGAAATTCTCTAAGAATTTCCTAGCTGAAACAGGTGATATGCGTAAGGCTGTAGCTCTATACAAAGAAGAAGTAGAGAGCGCGCGCTTCCCTGATGAAGCTCATACAATCGCTTAGGAGTAAGTATGCAAACTTTTGCTGAAATAGCGGCTCTTCGTGAGCAGATTAAACAGTTTAAGCGTGATGGACGTACGGTTGCTTTTGTTCCGACAATGGGAAACCTGCATGAAGGCCACCTAACTCTGGTAAAGAAAGCTCGCGAGCTGGCTGACATTGTTGTGGTAAGCATCTTTGTTAACCCAATGCAGTTTGACCGTGCCGACGACCTAAACAACTACCCTCGTACGTTAGAAGCTGATTTAAGCAAACTAACGGGCGAAGGTGTTGAACTGGTGTTTACACCAACGCCAGAGGTTATGTACCCAGAAGGATTAGACAAGCAGACGTTTGTTGAAGTCCCGGGAATCTCTCACATGCTTGAAGGTGCTTCTCGTCCAGGTCACTTCCGCGGTGTCTCAACGATTGTCACTAAACTGTTCAACATCGTTCAGCCAGATTTTGCATGCTTCGGCGAGAAAGATTTCCAGCAACTTGCTGTGATTCGCCAGATGACAACTGACTTAGCGTTAGACATTGAAATTGTGGGTGTCGCGACGGTTCGTGAAATGGACGGTTTGGCAATGAGCTCTCGCAATAGCAATCTCACCATTGATGAGCGTCAACGTGCTCCTGTTCTAGCGCGCACCATGCGTTGGATCAGCAGTGCAATTCGCGGCGGTCGCGATGATTACGCATCAGTGATTGAAGATGCAACTGACCAGCTTCGCGCAGCAGATCTGCAACCAGATGAGATCTTCATTTGTGATGCTAAGACGCTACAAGCTATCACTTCAGAATCGACTCAAGCAGTGATTCTTATGTCAGCTTTCCTAGGTAAGACTCGTCTTATCGACAACCAAGTTCTCGATTTGGTAACGGAAACGAAAGAAGAAGTGAAAGAAGAAACGGCTGAGTAATCGCGTTCTTCTCTTTGCGTAAACCTGCTTCTAACGCAAAGCAAAAGCACAAATGCAGAACATAAAAAAGGTCGATGTAATATCGACCTTTTTCTTTGCCTGCAATTCAGGGTAATCAAGAGTTAGCTACGTAAACCGATACCCTTCGTCACTAGGTAATGTGCAATGCCATACAGCACCACGATAAACACACCTAACACGCCAAATGACGTCACGATACCCACATCAGACACACCTAAGAAGCCATATCTGAACGCGTTTACCATGTACACGATAGGGTTCAGCTTCGATATACCTTGCCAGAACTCAGGCAGTAGACTGATTGAGTAGAACACACCACCAAGATAAGTCAGTGGCGTCAAGATAAAGGTAGGGATAATCGAGATATCATCAAACGTGCGAGCAAAGACCGCGTTAATCAGACCACCCAGTGAGAACACGACTGAAGTTAGGAATACCGTCGCAATGATCACGCCCCAATGATCGACTTGTAGGTCAACAAAGAACAGTGATACGAAGGTTACAATAGTGCCGACTAGCAAACCACGCACGACACCACCCATCACAAAACCCGCGATAATCACATAGTTAGGTACTGGTGCTACGAGTAGCTCTTCAATGTTCTTTTGGAACTTTGCACTAAAGAACGACGACGCCACATTCGAATAGGAGTTGGTGATCACCGACATCATGATCAAACCAGGAACAATGTATTCCATGTAGCTAAAGCCGTTCATTTCACCAATACGCGCACCAATCAGGTTACCGAAGATGATGAAGTAAAGTGTCATGGTAATCGCTGGCGGCACTAGAGTTTGCACCCAGATACGCGTAAAGCGATTGATCTCTTTGGTTAATAAACTACAGAAAGCTGTCCAATATAGGCTGTACATATTATTTACTCCCCTCACGGACAATACTCACGAATAGCTCTTCTAGACGGTTTGCTTTGTTACGCATAGAGAGGACTTTCACCTGTTGTTCGCTCAGCTGAGCAAAGATGGTATTCAAGCCGAGGTTCTTGTCGATTTCAATTTCTAGCGAGCCATTCACCATCACTTGGCTATTCACACCTTCTAGCTTAGGTTCCGTCGCACCCTCTTCAAGATCCAAAATAAAGGTCTCGGCACTCAACTTACCTAGCAACGCTTTCATGGTTGTGTTCTCAATCAGCTCACCACGATTGATGATACCGATATTGCGACACAGCATTTCTGCTTCTTCTAGATAGTGCGTGGTTAAGATAATGGTGATGCCCTGTTTCTCGTTAATCTCTTTCAGGAATTCCCACATAGAGCGACGCAGTTCAATATCGACACCTGCAGTTGGCTCATCAAGAATCAGCAGCTGTGGCTCATGCATCAGTGCACGAGCAATCATCAAACGACGCTTCATACCACCAGATAAGTTACGTGCACGCTCGCTACGTTTTTCCCATAGATCGAGTTGAGATAGGTACTTTTTCGCTCGCTCTTTCGCAAGAGCTTTCGGTACACCGTAGTAACCAGCCTGTTGCAAAACGATCTGCTCAACAGTCTCGAACGGGTTAAAGTTAAACTCTTGAGGCACTAAGCCTAGGTTTTGTTTCGCCAACTCCAGATCAGTATCAATGTCGTAGCCGAACACTTTAACCTTGCCTGAAGTCTTATTAACCAGTGAAGAGATAACACCAATAGTGGTGGACTTACCCGCACCATTTGGACCAAGTAGTGCGTAAAAATCGCCTTTTTCTACTTGTAAACTAATGCCTTTAAGAGCCTCAAAGCCCCCAGCATAAGTTTTTCTTAATTGCTCAATTTCTAATGCATACATAGAGATAGACTGCCATTTGCTATAGATAGATGTTGATGACCGAGCATGAGGAAGAGAGTGAAACGTAAACGAACTAGCTGAAAGCTAACCCAAGATTTGTTTACTCGGCCATTTTGCAAACAAGTTTATCGTTGATTAACGATGAATACAAATATCGATTCGTGCTTTCTTTTTAAAACAGTGGAGGTTCTAAGCTAACTAGAGAAAATGAATGTGTTCGATAAATAAAAAAATGCCGCCAAGTCATTCGCTTAACGGCATTTTTATCAGAATAAAATGAAGAATCGATTAATCAAATAAGTTCATCACTAAAACTTAGACTGACTCAAATTGGTGCTCATCTCTCTCAACATAACTGGTGGCAGCCGTCAGCGCTTCGTATCTGAATCGGTAAGTATTGGATTCAGGAACCAAGTCAATTACATGGAATTTCTCAAGCTGCTGACGTGTATTCTCGTTAGGACACAACAAGTACACCTCACACTGCGCATCTAGGGCATCCTTGATGGCATTCTCCAGAGCTAGACCAACGGTTACATCAATCATCGGAACGTCCGTTAAATCTAGAATCATTGCTTCATAGTCAGAGATACTCGAGTGCTGGCGCGAAATCGCTTTAGAAACACTGAAGATCATTGGCCCTGAAAGATAGAAGAACAGAACTTTACCATTCGCGCTATCGAGTAGCTGACGTTCACTATCAGTGAGTGGAATATCGTCTTCGTCATCGCCATCACTGATCGCCTTAACTTGCCTTGCTTGCTCTCGACTTAGCCTTTCAATAATGAGGATGTTCGAGATAAAGACACCAAGCCCAACAGCAATAATCAGGTCAACGAACACGGTTAGTAGCATTACGCCATACATCACGCCCATGCCGGCATAACTCACCTTGTGTGCGCGCTGAATGAAACTCCAATCAAGAATGTTGAAGCCCACATACATGGCGATACCTGCCAACACCGCCATAGGAATGGGCTCGGTTAAACCACCAGCAACCAAAACGACTAACGCTAATACTAAGGCACGAATCACACCAGACAGTGGAGAACGCGCGCCAACCTGAATGTTAGTCACGGTCCCCATAGTCGCGCCAGCACCAGGCAGTGCGCCGAACAGGCCTGAAAGCATATTGGCGATGCCCTGCCCTCTAAGCTCTTTATCAGAGTCATGCTCTTTACGAGTCAGTGAATCACCAATAACCGCAGTCAAAAGCGTATCAATACAACCCAACGTACCAAGCACTAAGGCATCGATAACCATGGTAGTAAACTGCTCAGCGCTGATAGTAGGAATAACAAGAGAAGGTAGGCCTGCAGGGATTTCACCAATGCGGCGAATAGAATCGGTATCGAAGAAGATAACAGACAGCAGAGTCACAGCCACTAACGCGACCAGTTGTGCTGGCACATACTTACGGTACTTAGCTGGGAAGCCAAAAAGAATACCGAGCGTCAAAGCACCTAAAAACAGTTCGCTCACTTTTAGGTTTGCGAGCGTATCAGGAAGCGCAGAGAGCGTGCCCATCACTCCACCAGAGGGAGCGGCGTGTCCGAGTAGTGGCGAGAGTTGCAAGATAATCAGAATAACGCCAATACCCGACATAAAGCCGGAAATCACGCTATATGGCATCAAAGTGACGTATTTTCCGAGCTTTAATGTCCCAAGTAGTATTTGAAACGCACCCGCCATCATCACGACGGTGAAGGTCATTGCCATTCCGGTTTCAGGATATTTAGCGACCATGCTCGTCATTACCGCTGTCATGATCACTGTCATCGGGCCGGTTGGCTCAGATATCAAACTGCTTGAACCGCCAAACAAAGCTGCAAATAGGCCGACCATAATCGCGCCCCAAAGGCCTGCTTCAGCGCCAGCCCCAGAAGCAACACCAAATGCCAACGCTAAAGGCAGTGAGATGATGGCTGTAGTCACACCGCCAAACATGTCCCCTTTGAGATTGATATCCGTAAAACGACTTCCAAACAAAACACACCTTCCTGATGATGAAATGACAAACCTTATCACTTTAACAAATGTATCAAGTGTTCAGAAAGTGTTAATTCAATCACATTATTCATGTCTTATAACCGGATCATAGCTTCTAAGCTAAGTTCATGATTTTAACGACTAGAACACGTCAGATGAGTACTAATTGACACAGTTTTTACGAGATTGAATTTGTAACATTGTGTATAGTTGTGATTCTTAATTAAGGGATGTAAGACGCAAAATGCCAGAGATTAAACAGCTTTTTGAAAACAACTCTAAATGGTCTGAAGAAATTCGTTCAGAGCGACCAGAGTATTTTACAACGCTTGAAGAGGGTCAAAACCCTGGTTTCCTATGGATCGGCTGCTCTGATAGCCGAGTACCGGCCGAGCGTCTCACTGGTTTGTATTCTGGCGAACTGTTTGTTCATCGAAACGTTGCTAACCAAGTGGTTCATACCGACCTAAACTGCCTGTCTGTTGTGCAGTACGCGGTCGATGTACTCAAAGTTAAACACATTATTGTTTGTGGCCACTACGGTTGTGGCGGTGTTAACGCGGCAATTGATAATCCTAAACTTGGCCTAATCAATAACTGGTTACTTCACATCCGCGACAATTACCTAAAATACCGTAAGCAGATCGAAGGGCTTCCTCGTGAGCAATGGGGTGACAAACTGTGCGAGATTAATGTCGCAGAGCAGGTTTATAACCTAGGTAACTCAACCATTATGCAAAACGCATGGGAGCGAGGCCAAGAGGTTGAAATCCACGGTGTGGTTTACGGCATTGGCGATGGCAAGTTACAAGACCTTGGCGTACGTTGCTCAAGTAACGATACCCTAGAGAACAGTCATCTAGAGGCATTGAATAAAATCTTAACGACGCCTCTTCTTAGCCAGCAAGGCTAGACAATTTCTCTATAAATACAAAAAGCCCGCTTGATGCGGGCTTTTTAATGACTTCTATTCGACAAGCGTAATAATTACTCTTGAGGTACAACTTTACCGATGTACGGCAGGTGACGATATTTTTGTGCGTAGTCGATACCAACACCAACAACGAATTCGTCAGGAATTTCAAAACCAATCCACTTAGTATCTACCGTCACTTCACGACGAGAAGGCTTGTCTAGTAGCGTACAGATTTCGATAGACTTAGGACCACGTAGGCTCAGAATCTCTTTCACTTTAGTCAGTGTGTTACCTGTATCGATAATGTCTTCAACAAGCAGAACGTCTTTACCTTGGATATCATCATCTAGGTCTTTCAAAATACGAACATCACGTGAGCTTTCCATGCCGTTGCCGTAGCTAGACGCAGTCATGAAATCAACTTGGTGAGTTAAATCGATAGCACGAGCAAGATCCGCCATAAAGACAAAAGATCCACGTAATAAGCCAACTAAAACTAGATCTTCACTACCCTTGTAGTGTTCCGTGATCTGTTTGCCTAGTTCGTTCACTCGATCCTGAACTTCTTGCTCAGAGATCATGACTTCAACTGTATGCTTCATACTGCTCTCATTTTATTTGGTGATTGCGACAAGTGTAGACAGTTCTGCCATCGGCGCCGCTCAATTTGTGCGTAAGTCTAGCACTGCTCAAATACCCACACCACCTTATGGTTCAAATTTACTGTCAGATTATCAACGATAATGTGCGTTGATGCCTTGTCCGATACTCGCTTCCTTTCACATCAATACTGATCACGCTTTATGTATCAAGTTTGATGTAACTGTCTATTAAATAAGCTCAAAGGATTGACCATTCGCATATGCACCATTACACTCATCTTGGCTTAAATAATAATAAAATCATTAATATAAGAAATTCGTTGGCAAGGAAAACAAAATGGACTCAATCTCTAAGAGACCTAGAACTAGGCTTTCACCCCTAAAAAGAAAACTTCAATTGATGGAAATCGCACTTGAAGTGTTCTCTCGCCGTGGCATTGGCCGTGGTGGACACGCAGACATTGCAGATATTGCTCAGGTGTCTGTAGCAACCGTATTTAACTACTTTCCAACCCGTGAAGATCTGGTTGATGAAGTACTGAATCACGTTGTACGCCAATTCTCTAACTTCCTTTCAGACAATATCGACTTAGATATTCACGCAAAAGAAAACCTACATAATATTGCGACTGAAATGGTGACGTTAGTTGCTCAAGACAGCCATTGGTTGAACGTATGGTTCGAATGGAGCGCATCAACTCGCGATGAAGTATGGCCTCTATTCGTGACGACTAACCGCACTAACCAAATGTTAGTACAGAATATGTTTAGCAAAGCGATTGAACGCGGCGAAGTTTGCGACGATCACGATCCTAAGCATCTAGCGAACCTATTCCACGGCATCTGCTACTCGCTATTCATTCAAGCGAAACGTGTAGAAACGCCTGAAGAGCTTTCAAGCTTGACGGATAGCTACCTAAACATGCTGTGCATCTATAAGTAGATTCGAGATTCGAGATTCGAGATTCGAGATTCGAGATTCGAGATTCGAGATTCGAGATTCGAGATTCGAGATTCGAGATTCGAGATTCGAGATTCGAGATTCGAGAAGAATTGTGAAGGGTTGACCTAATGGGTCAACCCTTTTTGTTTTTAGCATTCGCTCTTCGTATCCCGGAGCGCAGCATCCTCGCATCTCGGAGTGAAACGTTCCTGCGCCGTACTTCAGACATAAAAAAGCCGCTGACGAATCAGCGGCTTTTAAAAACATTAGCGAGTGGCTAAGAAATAATTACTTCTTCTTTTTCACTGCTTTTTTGTTTGGAAGGTCAGTGATTGAACCTTCGAATACTTCCGCAGCTAGACCAACAGACTCATGTAGAGTTGGGTGAGCGTGGATAGTAAGAGCGATATCTTCTGCGTCACAACCCATTTCGATTGCTAGGCCGATTTCACCAAGAAGTTCACCACCGTTAGTACCCACAACAGCACCACCGATTACGCGATGAGTATCTTTATCGAAGATCATCTTAGTCATACCGTCTGCACAGTCAGAAGCGATTGCACGACCAGAAGCAGCCCAAGGGAAAGTCGCAACTTCGTAGTTTAGGCCTTCAGCTTTCGCTTCTTTCTCAGTCTTACCTACCCAAGCAACTTCTGGCTCAGTGTACGCAATTGATGGGATTACTTTAGGGTCGAAGTAGTGCTTCTTACCAGAGATAACTTCAGCAGCTACGTGACCTTCATGCACACCTTTGTGAGCAAGCATTGGTTGGCCAACAACGTCACCGATCGCGTGGATGTGAGGAACGTTAGTACGCATTTGCTTATCAACATTGATGAAACCGCGCTCATCAACTTCGATACCTGCTTTTTCAGCGTCGATAAGTGCACCGTTTGGAACACGACCGATAGCAACAAGAACAGCATCGTAACGCTCAGCTTCAGCTGGTGCTTTTTTGCCTTCCATTGAAACGTAGATACCGTCTTCTTTCGCTTCAACAGCTGTTACTTTAGTTTCAAGCATTAGCTTGAACTTGTTCTTAATACGCTTAGTGAAGACTTTAACGATGTCTTTATCCGCTGCAGGGATAACTTGGTCGAACATCTCAACTACGTCAACTTTAGAACCTAGAGAGTGGTAAACCGTACCCATTTCAAGACCGATGATACCACCGCCCATGATAAGCAGTTTTTCAGGAACTTCGTTTAGCTCAAGTGCATCCGTAGAATCCCAAATACGTGGGTCTTCATGTGGGATGAAAGGAAGCTTGATTGGGCGAGAACCCGCAGCAATGATTGCGTTGTCGAAGTTAACAGTTGTTGCTTCGCCTTCGCCTTCAACAAGAATGCTGTTAGGACCTGTGAACTTACCGAAACCGTTAACAACAGTAACGTTACGCATCTTAGCCATACCGCCAAGACCGCCAGTTAGTTGGTCTACTACTTTTTCTTTCCAGATACGGATCTTGCTGATGTCCGTTTGTGGCTCGCCGAATACAACGCCGTGCTCTGCCATCGCTTTAGCTTCTTCGATTACTTTAGAAACGTGAAGAAGTGCTTTTGATGGAATACAACCAACGTTTAGACATACACCACCAAGAGTGCTGTAACGTTCAACTAGTACTGTTTCTAGACCTAAATCCGCACAACGGAATGCAGCTGAGTAACCAGCAGGACCTGAACCAAGTACAACAACTTGGGCTTTAATTTCTTTGCTCATTGTGACCTCTTGTAGTCATTATCCCTAACAGGCTGAGTAGATGTTCTTAAATTATTGGGCTTTCAAACAGGAAACATTTTACAGAGATGTTAACAGTGTGAAAGTAGCTTTAAGTTAGCCTGTGAGCTAGACAACAATTCCCTTCCGCTTTATGAGAAATGCGGGAAACTGTTCTCTAAAAATAGTCTTTATATAAAGAATTAAGGTGACCCGAAAGCCACCTTAATAATTACTTTCTCAATTACAGTACTAGACGACGAATGTCAGATAGTGCGCTGTTTAGGAAAGTAATGAAGCGTGCACCTTCAGCACCATCGATCACACGGTGGTCGTATGATAGAGACAGTGGAAGCTGTAGACGTGGTTGGAACTCTTTACCATTCCAAACTGGCTTAATTTCAGACTTAGATACACCTAGGATACCTACTTCTGGCGCATTTACGATTGGAGTAAATGCAGTACCGCCAATACCACCAAGGCTAGAGATTGTGAAACAACCGCCTTGCATGTCTGCCGCTGTTAGCTTACCAGAACGTGCTTTCTTAGAAACAGCCATTAGCTCTTCAGATAGCTCGTAAATGCCTTTCTTGTTCACGTCTTTAAATACAGGAACAACTAGACCGTTTGGTGTATCAACAGCGATACCCACGTTTACGTACTTCTTAAGGATGATGCTTTCGCCATCTTCAGAAAGAGAAGAGTTAAACGCTGGGAATGCTTCTAGCGCTTTAGCTACAGCTTTCATGATGAACACAAGTGGAGTGATCTTCATGCCGGTGTCTTTCTTCGCTTCGATTGCGTTCTGTTCTTTACGGAATGCTTCTAGCTCAGTGATGTCAGCGTTATCCCACTGTGTAACGTGAGGGATCATTACCCAGTTACGGTGTAGGTTTGCGCCAGAGATCTTCTTGATCTTAGAAAGTTTCTGAACTTCAGTTTCGCCGAACTTGCTGAAGTCAACTTTTGGCCATGGTAATAGACCAAGAGCAGAACCGTCGCCGCCTTTGCCAGATGCTGCTGCACCAGACTCTAGACGCTTAAGTGCATCTTTAACGTAAGACTGAACGTCTTCTTTAAGGATACGGCTCTTACGACCAGTACCTTTAACCTTAGAAAGGTTAACGCCAAATTCGCGAGCAAGACGACGAACAACTGGAGAAGCGTGCGCGTAGTCACCGTTCTCTTGGAAGTCGCCAGCTGCTGCTGGAGCCGCTGCAGGTGCTTCTGCTTTAGGAGCAGGTGCCGCCGCTGGAGCTGCTGCTTGTGCAGGTGCTGCAACAGGAGCAGGCGCTGCGCCTTCAACTACGAAAGTCATGATTAGAGAGCCAGTTGACACTTTGTCGCCAGCTGCAATCTTGATTTCTTTTACTGTACCAGCGAATGGTGCAGGAACTTCCATTGAAGCTTTGTCGCCTTCAACAGTAATTAGAGATTGCTCTTCTTCTACTGTATCGCCAACCGCTACCATGATTTCAGTAACTTCTACTTCGTCACCACCGATATCAGGAACGTTTACTTCTTTCTCAGCTGATGCTGCTGGTGCCGCTGCAACTGGTGCTGCCGCCGCAGGAGCCGAAGCTGCTGCAGGTGCTGCAGGTGCTGAACCAGCTACTTCGAACACCATTACTAGAGAACCAGTAGAAACTGAATCACCAGAAGCGATCTTGATTTCTTTAACGATACCAGCGAATGGTGCAGGAACTTCCATTGAAGCCTTGTCGCCTTCAACAGTAAGAAGAGATTGCTCTTCTTCTACTGCATCACCGATAGCAACCATGATTTCAGTTACTTCAACTTCATCACCGCCAATATCTGGTACGTGAACTTCTTTAAGCTCAGCTGCCGCTGCAGGAGCTGCAGCAACTGGTGCCGCCGCTTCAACTGCTGGCGCAGCCGGTGCTGCTGCAGCACCTTCCACTTCGAAGATCATGATAAGAGAACCAGTAGAAACAGAATCGCCTTCTGCTACTTTGATTTCTTTAACGATACCCGCTTGAGACGCTGGAACTTCCATTGAAGCTTTGTCGCCTTCAACAGTGATCAGTGACTGCTCTTCTTCAACCTTGTCGCCAACGTTTACAAGAATCTCAGTTACTTCAACCTCGTCAGCACCGATGTCTGGTACATTAATTTCGATTGTCATTGTATTTACCTACCTTAATGCCAGTCTTATGCGTATTGCGGGTTAGTTTTTTCAGTGTCGATATCGAACTTAGCAATTGCTTCAACAACTACTGATTTCTCGATGTCACCACGTTTAGCCAGTTCAGTTAGAGCTGCAACTACGATGTAGCCAGCGTTAACTTCGAAGTGACGACGTAGGTTTGCACGGCTGTCAGAGCGGCCGAAACCATCTGTACCAAGTACTTTGTAAGACTCAGTTGGCATGTACGCACGTACTTGCTCAGCGTAGTTCTTCATGTAGTCAGTCACTGCGATTGCAGGTTCTTTACCAAGAACAGTTGTGATGTACGGTACTTTCTCTTCAGCTTCTGGGTGAAGCATGTTGTCACGCTCTACCGCTTGGCCGTCACGAGTTAGCTCGTTGAACGACGTTACTGAGAATACGTCAGATGCTACGCCGTACTCTTCGCTTAGAATTTCAGCTGCTTTACGCGCTTCGTTCATGATAGTACCAGAGCTCATTAGTTGAACTTTGCCCTTAGCACCAGCGTGAGATTCAAGCTTGTAGATACCCTTACGGATGCCTTCTTCAGCGCCTTCTGGCATTGCTGGCATTGCGTAGTTCTCGTTCATTACTGTTAGGTAGTAGTAAACGTTCTCTTGCTCAGGACCGTACATGCGACGGATACCGTCTTGCATGATTACTGCTAGCTCGTAAGCGAACGTTGGGTCGTAAGAGATACAGTTCGGGATAGTGTTCGCTTGGATGTGCGAGTGACCATCTTCGTGCTGTAGACCTTCACCGTTCAGTGTTGTACGACCAGCTGTAGCACCTAGTAGGAAGCCACGAGCTTGTTGGTCACCTGCTAGCCATGCCATGTCGCCAATACGTTGGAAACCGAACATTGAGTAGTAGATGTAGAACGGGATCATTGGTAGGTCGTTCGTGCTGTATGAAGTTGCCGCTGCAACCCATGAAGCCATAGAACCTAGCTCGTTGATACCTTCTTGAAGTACTTGACCAGACGTTGCTTCTTTGTAGTAAGAAACGATGCCTTTATCTTCAGGTGTGTATTCTTGACCGTGTGGGTTGTAGATACCAACCTGACGGAATAGACCTTCCATACCGAATGTACGAGCTTCATCACAGATGATAGGAACGATGTTCTTACCAATGTTCTTATCTTTAAGAAGGATGTTTAGCGTACGTACATAAGCCATAGTTGTAGAGATATCACGCTTCTGTTCACCTAGTAGAGGTGCGAATGCGTCTAGCTCAGGAACTTTGAATTCTTGAGTGAATTTTGGCAGACGTGCTGGCGTGTAACCTTGTAGGGCTTTACGACGAGCATGCAGGTATTCGTACTCAGCAGAACCTTCTTCCAGAGTCAGGTAAGGAAGCTCAGACACTTTCTCATCAGAAAGGATGTCTTGTAGGCCTAGACGGTCACGTAGGTATTGTACGTGAGTCATGTCCATCTTCTTAACACCGTGAGCGATGTTCTTACCTTCTGCAGCTTCACCCATGCCGTAACCTTTAACTGTTTTAGCTAGGATTACTGTTGGCTTGCCATCTGTCTCTTTTGCATTGTTGAATGCAGCGAACAGTTTAGAAGAATCGTGACCACCACGCTTCAGTTCGAAGATTTGGTCGTCAGTCATGTCTGCAACGAGTGCAGCTGTTTCTGGGTACTTACCAAAGAAGTGCTCACGTACGTATGCGCCATCTTTAGATTTGAATGTCTGGTAGTCACCATCGATAGTTTCGTTCATTAGTTGAAGAAGCTTACCAGTAGTGTCTTTAGCTAGTAGAGAATCCCAGTTGCTACCCCAGATAACTTTAACAACGTTCCAACCTGCACCTTTGAATAGGCCTTCAAGTTCTTGGATGATGCTACCGTTACCCATTACAGGGCCGTCTAGACGCTGTAGGTTACAGTTGATTAGGAAACATAGGTTGTCTAGCTTCTCACGCGCAGCGAAAGAGATAGCACCACGTGATTCTGGCTCATCCATCTCACCGTCGCCTAGGAAAGCATATACACGTTGAGCAGAAGTATCTTTAAGACCACGGCCTTCTAGGTACTTAAGGAAACGAGCTTGATAGATCGCAGAGATCGGACCTAGACCCATAGATACTGTAGGGAACTGCCAGAACTCAGGCATCAGTTTAGGGTGCGGGTAAGAAGGGATACCTTTACCATCAACTTCTTGACGGAAGTTATCTAGCTGCTCTTCAGTTAGACGACCTTCAACGAATGCACGAGAGTAGATACCTGGAGAGATGTGACCTTGGTAGTAAACTAGATCGCCACCGTCCGTCTCGTTTGGAGCACGGAAGAAGTGGTTGAAACATACTTCGTAGAACGCTGCTGCTGACTGGTAAGAAGCCATGTGACCACCAAGGTCTAGGTCTTTCTTAGAAGCACGCAATACGATCATGATTGCGTTCCAGCGAATAATCGAACGAATACGACGCTCAAGAGTTACGTCACCAGGGTAAGCTGGCTCTTGTGCTGCTGGAATTGTGTTGATGTAGTTTGTGTTGATGCCTGTAGCCATATCAACACCATCTAAACGCGCTTTATCTAGAACTTGTTCTAGTAAAAACTGTGCACGTTCTACACCTTCTTCACGTACTACTGACTCAAGAGCTTCTAACCAATCTTGAGTTTCCAGAGCATCAACGTCATGCTTCATGTCAGACATGGCGATCTATCCTTTTTGTTAGTTGGATTCTACTAAACACGTAAAAAGCCGAAGTATTACGGCTATTTACCCTGTTGAATTCGACGTAGAGAACGTTCGCGGCGCGACTCTTCCTTCGTCAAATCCAGCAATGTTTCTTCGATGTAAGCTAAATGAGAATGTGACATTTCACGTGCCTGTTCTGGCTGCCCTGAAACAATCGCATCTACAATGTTAGCTCGATGTATACTCACTTTCTCCACAACGTCTTTACGACGATGCAACAGCTTTAAATTCTCTAAGACGTTTTGTTCGAGTAACGGAGCCAAACTACGAACAATGTGCAATAACACCACATTGTGCGCTGCCTCTGTTAAAGCAATAAGAAAAGCCATCACCGCTGCAGATTCGGCTTCAATATCACCCGTATCTTGCGCGCCGTGAATTTTATCTTGGCATGCTTGAATTCGAGCAAAGTCTTCATCAGTGCCACGCAATGCCGCAAAGTAAGCCGAAATCCCTTCCATCGCATGACGCGATTCCAACAAGTCTAGTTGGGTTTCAGAATGGGAGGACAACAAATTAAGCAAAGGATCTGAAAAGCTTTTCCAGATATTTTCACTAACAAACGTACCTCCGCCTTGACGGCGAGTAAGCAAGCGTTTTGCTTCTAAACGTTGTATCGCTTCTCGGATTGAAGGACGAGACACATCGAACTGTTTCGCCAGTTCACGCTCAGGCGGCAGCTGCTGCCCTGGAGCCAGTGTTCCTTCCACTATCAACCTTTCTAACTCTTGTTCGATTACATCGGAGAGTTTTGGCTGACGAATCCTTTGATAAGCCATAGTTTGTTGTTCTTCTTTTTCTTCGCTGACAATTGGTAATACCAATTTTAAGTTGGGCAGAAATTAACATAATTAAAACGCCACTGTCCAGCGTAAAATTGACCTGCATCATAGAATGCAGTGTGAATTAACCGTGATTTAACAAATGAAATTTAAAACAGCAACCAAATTGGTCTTACCATTTACAGGGGTAATACTTTTGGGGAGGATTCGTGCTAGAAAGTTTCAGGATAAAAATGAATTGTTTCAGAAAGATTAGCCTAACTCGGTTAAAAATCGAACCAAGCGCACATTTGGGAGGGAAATTCTGTTCATAAGTTTTAATATATGAGTGTTTGATAAGCTCGTCACACTCTCGATTTATTGATGCCCTTCCTTCAACCACTTTCTTTACATCGCAACAACAAAAATTCACAAGTCATTATGCTCAGCGTTGACTATCTAAGGCTCTGTAATCAGCAGAGCCATAAAGAAAATGAAAGCCTAGAAGTTCAGCGCACCTTTAAACTTCTGCCAATCGAAAACCAAACCTGGGTCAGTTTTGCGCAGAGGTGCAATATATTGATGGCCAGTGATGCGTTCATTGGTGATATGAGGAAAGCTTGATACCAGTGTTTCCGTTAACTGGGTCAGTGCTTGATACTGCTGCTCGGTGTAGGCCACAAAGTCACTACCTTCCAGTTCAATACCAATCGAATAATCATTGCACCTTTCTCGCCCAGCAAAGCTCGACTGGCCGGCATGCCAAGCTCGATCAAGGAAAGAAACAAACTGCACCACTTCGCCATCGCGACGAATCAAGCAGTGTGCAGACACACCCATTTGATGAATCACCTTAAAAAAGGGATGCTCAGCGGAGTCTAGCTTGCCCGTAAAAAACTGCTCAATATAAGGACCACCGAATTGGCCCGGTGGCAGACTAATGTTGTGAACCACCAGCAGAGAAATATCATCAACACTAGGCCTTGCATCAAAATACGGGGAAGGAACATGCCGAGCGTTGTCGTACCATCCATCAGAGCTGATCGTCATCTTGGTCTCACTTTCTTTTCTGCTAGCACAATAAGATGTGACCTTGCCCATAGAGCAGTCGCGCTAGCCTCTTTAATTTGAAGTTAAGCAAGAGTATCATTCCATTCCCACTCCCTTTCAAGATTAGATTTGCGATGAAAAACACACATAACAGCCACCAACGCCTTGACTACTTAAAAGAGCAACTGCCTCTAGAGATCACTCGTGCAGTAGCCGAGACTATCAAAGAAGATCTAGGTGGTACGTTAGATCCAGCGGCTGACATTACAGCAAGTCTAATCCCAGCAGACGCAATCAACAGCGCAACCATCATTACTCGTGAGCACGGTGTGTTCTGTGGTAAAGCTTGGGCTGATGAAGTGTTTAAGCAATTGGGCGGTGAAGTAACGATCGAGTGGAATGTAGAAGATGGCGATAAGGTCGAACCAAATCAAACGCTTTGCACGCTAACTGGCCCAGCACGTGCGCTACTAACGGGCGAGCGTAACGCAATGAACTTCATTCAAACTCTATCTGGTTGTGCGACGGCGACAGCTATCTACGCTGACAAAATCAAACACACAGAGTGTCGCCTATTAGATACTCGTAAAACGATTCCTGGCCTGCGCAGCGCACTAAAATACGCGGTCGCTTGTGGTGGTGGCTTCAACCACCGCATCGGCGTTTTCGATGCTTACCTAATCAAAGAAAACCACATCATCGCTTGTGGTGGTATTGAGAAAGCTATCTCTACGGCAAAAGAACTAAACCCTGGCAAACCAGTTGAAGTAGAAACAGAAAGCCTAGAAGAACTAGAGCAAGCAATCAACGCGGGTGCAGACATCATCATGCTAGACAACTTCACCACAGACATGATGCGTGAAGCCGTTAAAATCAACGCGGGTCGTGCTGCACTAGAGAACTCTGGCAACGTGACACTAGATACGATTGCAGAGTTTGCTGAAACGGGTGTGGATTACATCTCGGTAGGCGCATTAACTAAGCACCTGAAAGCAATGGATCTATCAATGAGATTCAAAGCGTAATTTACTGAATAATAAATAAGATATTGCTGAAGGCACTGTTAATGGCAGTGCCTTTTTTATTGCCTTAATTGTCAGTATTTCAAGCAGTTATTTAAGTTGATCGCATAAATTTGCGCACTATATGAAACACCACACTAATAAATACAAAACCACTCGCGACCACACCTGAACACCATTCCACTTCCCCACCTCGACTTCTATTCTTTCCATCAACCAGTGCTTGCGCTGAAACAAACTAAAGAATGGAATTAGACAATGAATAACAAGAACAAAAGAACGAGCCAAAAAGGCTTTACGCTGATTGAATTGATGATTGTAGTGGCGATTATTGGCATTTTGTCAGCTTTCGCAGTTCCTGCTTACCAAAACTACACAATGAAAGCACACGCAAGTGAAATGCTAAGTGCTTCATCTGCCATGAAAATGTCTCTCGGTATATGTCTAGTAAATGGCGAAGCTGATTGCTCATCAGGTAACGGTGGAGTTCCAGACTCGCAGACTCTAGGGGAATTTACCGTCTCAGCAGTTGCTGGGGTTAGTGATGCTGCGACAACGATTCAAGCAATTGTCGATGCAGGCCAAACCAAAGGAAGATTAGTTGAGGGAGATACCATAACAATAACCCCGGACTTAACAACCGCAGGTGTTACGTGGGCTGTTACATGTACAAATGGAAACACCCAAAGCGCAGATGTATCTGATTGGTGTCCCGCGAACTAATGCTAACCAACCTCCCTACAGTTCTGCGTCAGGCTGATTTACTTAGCCTGACTCAGGAACAAACCGTTGCGGAACATATACATGCTTCAGGTGTTTCTACGCCTGAAGCTTTACTCGCTCTTGATTTCTTCACTAGCGAGAGTCTCGCACATAATATTCAAGCCATCTTTGGTCTGCCACCGGTGCAACTCGCCAATACTGACTATGAAGTCTTATGCGACCAATTAGGGCTTCGAGAGCTGATCACCAAATATCACGCGATACCGATTTCAGTCTCAAGTTCGACTCTCACTCTCGCCTCAGCCGACCCGACCGATTTACAAGCAGAAGATGATTTCCGATTTGCGACTGGATTGCAGATAGAACTCGTTGTCGCTAACTATGCTGAATTAGAGGGCGCAATACGAAAGTTGTATGGCCGCTCTATTTCAGGGCAAGATTCTAAACGAAAAGATATCACCCAAGATGAACTCGCCAACCTCGTTGAAGTCTCTGACGATGAGATGACTTCAATTGAAGACCTCAGCCAAGACGACTCCCCGGTTAGCCGTTTTATCAATCAAATATTAGTGGATGCAGTCCGTAAAGGCGCATCAGATATCCACTTCGAACCTTACGAAGAACACTACCGTGTGCGCCTGCGTTGTGATGGCATTCTTGTTGAGATACAGCAGCCCGCTTCCCATTTAAGTCGCCGTTTATCTGCTCGTCTGAAAATACTCGCCAAGCTTGATATCGCAGAACGGCGCCTACCTCAAGATGGACGTATTAAGCTGCGCCTAAATGATGAGCTCGCGATTGATATGCGCGTCTCAACATTACCGACCTTATGGGGCGAAAAGATTGTCTTGCGACTGCTTGATAGCAGCGCTGCCAATCTAGATATCGACAAGCTTGGTTACAGCGAAGATCAAAAAGCCCTCTACCTTGATGCCTTGAAACGCCCGCAAGGAATGATCCTAATGACCGGGCCAACTGGCAGTGGCAAAACCGTGTCTCTTTATACTGGGCTTCGAGTACTTAATACCACTGAACGTAATATTTCCACCGCTGAAGATCCGGTAGAGATTAACCTGTGTGGTATCAATCAAGTACAAGTGACACCTAAGATCGGCTTTGGGTTCGCGGAAGCATTGAGATCGTTTTTACGACAAGACCCCGATGTGGTAATGGTCGGTGAGATCCGCGATTTAGAAACCGCAGAGATCGCGATCAAAGCATCGCAAACCGGTCACTTGGTGCTTTCTACACTCCACACCAACTCTGCAGCTGAAACCGTTACTCGACTCGCTCACATGGGGATAGAACCCTTTAACCTTGCTTCGTCCTTAAGTTTGATCATTGCTCAACGTCTTGCAAGACGCTTATGTAACCACTGTAAAGCTGAAGACGATTCACCAGATATTTACCTGCGTCACTCTATCCCAAATAGCCAAACCATCTACAAAGCCAACACTCAAGGCTGTAATGAGTGCAATCAAGGATACTCCGGCCGCGTTGGTATCTACGAAGTTATGCCATTTACCGACAAACTTAAAAACAGCCTAATTAACAAACCGAATGCGTTAGCAATTGAAGATCTCGCGCGCCGAGAAGGCATGAGAACACTACAAGAGTCTGGTTTAGACAAACTGCTTGAAGGCACTACCAGCTATCAAGAGCTACAACGTGTTCTGTACATTTAACTCAATGGAGCACCAATGAGCAGTAAGTCCAAGCAATCCCAACTAAAAAGCTATCATTGGAAAGGCATTAATAGCTCAGGTAAGAAAGTGTCAGGGCAAACCTTAGCACTCACCGAACTAGAGGTACGAGAAAAGCTCAAAGACCAGCATATTCAAATCAAGAAAATCAAAAAGAAAAGCATCTCTGCACTGACTCGTTTAACACACCGCGTAAAACCCAAAGACATCACTATTTTGACTCGACAATTGGCGACTATGTTGGCTACTGGTGTCCCTATCGTACAGGCCATCAAGTTGGTATCAGACAATCATCGTAAGGCTGAAATGAAATCCATCCTCTCCCATATCTGTAAAGGTGTAGAAGCTGGCACTCCGATTTCAAAAGCGATGCGCACCGCAAGCCGTCACTTTGATGATCTGTATACCGACTTAGTTGCCACAGGTGAACTATCAGGCAACCTTGCACAAGTATTCGAACGCTTAGCAACCTATAGAGAAAAGAGTGAACAGTTAAAATCAAAGGTTATAAAAGCACTGATCTACCCAGCGATGGTAGTCATTGTTGCACTAACTGTCTCTTACCTAATGCTGACCATGGTTATTCCCGAATTTGAATCGATGTTTTCAGGGTTTGGTGCCGATCTCCCTTGGTTCACTCAGCAGGTACTCTATCTGTCACATTGGATGCAGGCTTACAGTTTTTATACTGCTGTGGGCATTGGCTTGCTCGCACTATTAGTCCATCAATTGTGCCAGCGCTCTTACTCGATTCGCTTGTCAGCCAGCCGTTTAGGGTTGCGATTTCCGGTGCTTGGTGGTGTGATGGCCAAAGCCTCTATTGCGAAATTCAGCCGCACCTTATCCACCAGTTTTAGTTCTGGTATTCCGATTCTCATGAGCCTTAAAACCACCGCAAAAACCGCAGGCAATTTGCATTATGAATCGGCGATCATTGAAGTTCACCGTGAAACTGCCGCTGGTATGCCAATGTATATCGCGATGCGTAATACCAATGCCTTCCCCGAGATGGTGTTGCAAATGGTGATGATTGGGGAGGAGTCTGGAAACCTTGATGACATGCTTAATAAAGTGGCCTCAATTTACGAGTTTGAAGTCGACAACACCGTCGATAATCTGGGCAAGATCCTAGAGCCATTGATCATCGTATTTTTGGGGACGGTTGTTGGCGGGCTTGTGGTTGCGATGTACTTACCGATCTTTAATCTTATGAGTGTGTTAGGATAGCCAAAAGCAACTAAACACCCATGAGTAGCAAACTCCTGCTCATATAGATCAAGTGGTAAAGGACACTATGGAAGTATTTCACTACTATCCTTGGCTATTCCCCGTATTAGCTTTCATTTTTAGCCTTCTTATTGGCAGCTTCCTCAACGTCGTCATACACCGCTTACCGATTATGATGGAACGTGAATGGCAACAAGAGTGCTCAGAATATTTCTCTCAATACAAAATCCCAGCACCTGAAGGGAAATTTAACCTGAGCATTCCACGCTCGACTTGTCCGAAATGTGAAACCCAGTTAAGAATCATCGACAATATTCCAGTGTTAAGCTGGTTGTTCTTAAAGGGTAAATGTCACAGTTGTGCGAATCCAATCAGTGCTCGCTACCCTTTGGTTGAACTGCTTACTGCAATCCTTTGTACCGTAGTCGCAAGCCACTTTGGTTTTAGTTTCTACGCTGTTGCGCTGATCTTTTTCACCTTCGCATTGATTACCGCGACCTTTATCGATCTCGACACCATGCTGCTGCCCGATCAAATCACCTTACCTTTGGTTTGGTCTGGTATTGCGTTAGCTCTGTTTAATATCAGCCCAGTATCGCTTCAAGATTCTGTAGTTGGCGCAATGGCAGGCTACCTAGCTTTATGGTCGGTTTACTGGTTGTTTAAGCTGCTGACAGGCAAAGAAGGCATGGGTTACGGCGACTTCAAGTTACTAGCGGCACTTGGTGCATGGCTGGGTTGGCAGCATCTACCGATGATCATCCTTTTATCGTCACTTGTTGGTTTGGTTTTCGGTTTGATTCAGCTGCGCTTGAAACAGCAAGGTATCGATAAAGCCTTTCCATTTGGACCTTATCTTGCCATTGCGGGCTGGGTTAGCTTGATGTGGGGTAACGACATCATGGGTTGGTATTTAACTTCTGTACTAGGAATGTAACCATGGCAATCATTATCGGATTAAGTGGCGGTATCGCCAGTGGTAAAACGACCGTCGCTAACCTGTTCAACGAGCATTTTGGCATTGATATTGTCGATGCTGATATCGTGGCGCGTGAAGTCGTCGCACTAGGCAGTGAAGGCCTAAATCAGATTACAGCTCATTTTGGTGAAGGCATCTTGCTAGAAGATGGAACACTAAACCGAGCCAAGTTGCGTGAAGTAATCTTCTCTGACCCAACAGAAAAACAGTGGCTCAATGATCTTCTCCACCCAATGATCCGCGACAAAATTGACAGTGACTTGTCTAAAGTCACCTCTCCTTATGCTTTATTAGTCGCACCGCTCTTGGTTGAAAACCAAATGCAAGGCATGGTCGATCGCGTGTTAATCGTTGATGTTCCTGCTGAAGTACAAATAGAGCGTACGATGAGTCGAGATAATGTTTCTAGGGAACAAGTAACGTCAATTTTAAAATCACAGGCTTCAAGAGAACAGCGCTTAGCAGTTGCAGATGACGTGATTAAAAACCATACTAAAAACCAAGAACTTTTGCCTCAAATCACAGATTTACATCAAAAGTATCTGGCAATCAGTACAGTAGATGGGTCAGAATAGAACAATGTTGAATGAAGGTTTGCTCGATGATCACCCACAAATTTGAACATCCTCTAAATGAGAAAACACGCATCTACTTAAGAGTTGAATCACTCTTGAGGCAGCTACACTTGTCTTCTACATTTTCCGATGCTCAACAGTATCAACTCTTTTTCCGTTCTATCTTTGATCTGATTGAAATCTTCGAACAGATCCAGCTCAAGAGCGAACTCGCAAAAGACATTGAGAAGCAACGTGTAACCTACAAAAGTTGGTTAGATGTTGAAGGTGTCGATCAAGAGATGCTTACATCTCTGCTCACCGATATTGGCAACATCTATCGCGATCTTATGCAAGCAGAGCGTTTTGGACAATCACTTAAGGAAGACAGATTCCTAAGTGCGATTCGCCAGCGCTTTAATCTACCTGGTGGTTCATGCTGCTTTGATTTACCGGCTCTGCATTATTGGCTGCATCTTCCTCTTGATAAGAGAATGAGGGATGCCAAAGCATGGATGGATAGCCTACAGCCTCTGTATGAAGCGCTAACGCTATGGTTAAAGCTAACTAGAGAGACTGGTCACTTTAAAGAGCAAATTGCTCGTGCAGGCTTCTTCCAGAGCGATGCTGATGAAGCGAATATCCTTCGCCTTTCAATTCCAATGCAATACGGCGCCTACCCGATGATCTCGGGCCACAAGAACCGTTTCGCTGTTAAATTCATGAGTTTTGAAACAGGGCAAGCTTGTACTCAAGATATCGAATTTGAATTGGCTATCTGTTCCTAATTAATTTCCTTTTATCGTTTGGCTTGAGTGCTCACTCAAGCCTAAACTCACTATTATTACCCCTCAATTTAAGAATCACTATGTCGAAAAAAATCACCATCGTTAAATGCCCTCAATGTAATACCGACGTTGAATGGGGTGAACAAAGCCCACATCGCCCGTTTTGCAGCAAGCAATGTCAGATGATTGATTTTGGTGAGTGGGCAGACGAAGAAAATAGCATCGCTGGCGCACCAGACATGTCAGATAGCGACAGTTGGTCGGAAGATCCGTACTAAGATTCGAGATTCGAGATTCGAGATTCGAGATTCGAGATTCGAGATTCGAGATTCGAGATTCGAGATTCGAGATTCGAGATTCGAGATTCGGAAAAATGATTAAAGGGTTGGCGTTTTGCGTCAATCCTTTTTTTATTTCCGATAGTTTGATGTTTACTGAAAGAGATTCCCTACTCCTTCCTTCGTCAGTCTAGGGAATGACGGCTATACGCAAGCTTGTTCCAAATCGTCTCACACGACTAGATTTCTGACTAGGCTCCTTCGTCGCTATCGGAAATGACGGCCATGGTTGTCCCATTGTCAGATCCTTTAGTGTCATAACTCGGTAACTGAAACCTACCCGTCATCCCCAAGAGTGAGGAATGAGGGAGTTGGGGAGCTCTGGTTTTCAAAACGCCAAATAGCAGGCACAAAAAAGCGGAGCCAAATGGCTCCGCTTTTATCGATAGAATGCAAAAAGAATTACTTCTTAGCAAGTTTCTCTTTAATACGAGCTGACTTACCAGAACGCTCACGTAGGTAGTACAACTTGGCACGACGTACTGCACCACGGCGTTTAACTTCGATGCTATCAACCATTGGAGAGTGAGTTTGGAACGCACGCTCTACACCTTCACCGTTCGAGATCTTACGAACTGTGAATGCAGAGTGAAGACCACGGTTACGAATAGCGATTACAACGCCTTCGAAAGCCTGTAGACGCTCACGGTCACCTTCTTTTACCTTAACCTGAACTACAACAGTGTCACCTGGTGCGAATTTAGGAAGGTCTGATTTTAGTTGCTCTTCTTCAAGAGCCTTAATGATGTTGCTCATTTGTATAAATTCCTAGAATAAACTGATACTAAATTTAATAGGTTACTGCTTGCTTTTCGTTAAGAGCGTTGCTCTTTAATGAATTCAGCCAGTAATTGTTCCTGTTCGTCAGTCAGAGCTAGGTTTTCCAGGAGTTCTGGTCTTCTTAGCCAAGTTCGGCCCAACGATTGTTTTAATCGCCAGCGACGAATGTCCTTATGGTTTCCAGACTTGAGTACCGAAGGCACATCTTTATCGTCTAGCACCTCAGGGCGCGTATAATGGGGACAATCTAGCAAACCATTTGCAAAAGAATCTTCTTCTGCTGAAGCGAAATCTCCAAGTACACCCGGAACAAACCGAGATACTGAATCAATCAGCGTCATGGCTGGCAGCTCGCCACCCGTCATCACAAAATCTCCAATCGACCATTCTTCGTCAACTTCAGATTGAATGATGCGCTCATCTACCCCTTCATAGCGACCACAAATAAGAAGTAAATTCTCGTTTGTTGCCAGCTCTTCAACACCTTTCTGGTCGAGTTTACGACCTTGAGGTGAAAGATAGATAACCTTCGTCTTTCCCGGTGATGCTTGCTTGGCAGTTTGGATAGCGTCGCGCAAAGGCTGAACCATCATTAACATGCCAGGACCACCACCGTAAGGTCTGTCATCAACAGTGCGATGTTTATCATGAGTGAAATCGCGAGGATTCCATGTCTCGATAGATAAAAGACCTTTCTTTACCGCTTGACCCGTTACTCCAAAATCAGTAACTGAACGGAACATTTCAGGAAATAGGCTAATTACGCCAACCCACATGTGTTCTCTCGCTCTATGATTTTAAAGTTAGAATCCAGGATCCCAGTCAACTTCGATCCGTTGAGCTTCGCGATCAACTTTCTTGATCACTTGCTCTTCAAGGTACGGTACTAACCGTTCCTTTTGTCCGAAAGCATCTTTAAGATTTGCTTTGATTACTAGAACATCGTTTGAGCCAGTTTCTAGCATGTCTGTAACAACACCTAGATCGTAACCTTTAGTGGTTACAACTTGCATACCAAACAATTCACGCCAGTAGAATTCCTCTTCTGACAATTCTGGTAACGAAGCAGGGTCTACTGCAATTTCAAAGTTGGTCAGTACATGAGCGTCCTCGCGGATCTCAAAACCTTCCAGCTTACACACCATACCTTTGTTATGACGTTTCCAGCTTTCTACTTTGAATTCAACCCACTTCCCCTTTTGGTTAACGTACCAAGGGGAGTAATCAAATATGCTTTCAGCATTGTCTGTGTAGGAAAAAACTTTAAGCCAGCCACGAATGCCATAGGTAGCACCAAACTTGCCCATAACAATTTTTTCGTCTTGCTTGCTCATTGTTTCTTTACCCTTCATCGACATAAGCTATTTCTCTTTAAAAAAGAATTAAGCCGCTTTTTGAGCGTCTTTAACTAGCTTAGCTACACGATCAGATAGAGATGCGCCTTGACCAACCCAGTGGTTAACACGATCTAGGTCTAGACGAAGACCTTCTTCTTGACCTTGAGCTGTAGGGTTAAAGAAACCTACTTTCTCGATGAAACGGCCAGTTGCAGCGTTACGGCTATCCGCAACTACGATTTGATAGAATGGGCGCTTCTTTGCACCGTGACGTGCCAAACGAATGGTTACCATGTCGTCCTCTTTGCTTTCTTAATAAAATAATTAACCCCAAGTCTAAGTAATAGCTTGGGGTCTCGTGCCAAATTAAAGCCCCGGAATTTTACTCTTATTCCGGTGCAATGCAAGGGCTTTAGCTATTTTTTCACCAACATAGCTGCCGTACACTTTCTGTGACACGGCTAACACTATGAAAAGTAACGTAGCTAAAGCTTACATTTGTAGGTTATCGACCGAACGGGTTAAAGCCACCACCCATTCCGCCCATACCTCCACCGCCGCCCATCATGCCTTGCATGTTGCGCATCATGCCTTTCATGCCACCTTTCTGCATCTTCTTCATCATCTTCTGCATTTGGGTGAACTGCTTAAGCATACGGTTTACATCTTGTACCTGTGTACCAGAACCAGCAGCAATACGCTTTTTGCGTGAGCCTTTGATTAGGTCAGGGCGTTGACGCTCTTTCATTGTCATAGAGTTGATGATCGCTTCCATTTGCTTGAACATCTTGTCATCAACTTTATCTTTAACGTTGTCTGGTAGCTGAGACATGCCTGGAAGCTTATCCATCATGCCCATCATGCCGCCCATGTTTTGCATCTGACCAAGCTGTTCACGGAAGTCTTCAAGGTCAAAGCCTTTCTTCTCTTTGAACTTCTTAGCCAGTTTCTCTGCTTTCTCGGTATCAACGTTTTTCTGTAGGTCTTCAATAAGAGACAGTACGTCGCCCATACCAAGGATACGAGATGCAACACGATCTGGGTGGAACGGTTCTAGTGCGTCAGTTTTTTCACCGACACCTAAGAACTTGATTGGTTTACCTGTGATATGACGAACAGACAGTGCAGCACCACCACGCGCATCACCATCAACTTTCGTTAAGATAACACCGGTTAGTGGTAGCGCATCACCAAAGGCTTTCGCAGTGTTCGCAGCATCTTGACCTGTCATTGCATCAACAACGAACAGCGTCTCTACTGGTTTAATTGCAGTATGAAGCTCTTTGATCTCGCCCATCATCTCTTCATCGATAGCCAAACGACCGGCAGTATCGACTAATAGTACGTCGTAGAATTTCTTCTTCGCGTGGTCGATTGCAGCGTTTGCAATATCAAGAGGCTTTTGGTCAGCTGAAGATGGGAAGAAATCTACACCAACATCGTTTGCTAACGTTTCAAGTTGTTTGATCGCCGCTGGACGGTAAACGTCGGCAGAGACAACCAGAACTTTCTTCTTGTCACGCTCAGTTAGAAGCTTAGATAGCTTACCTACCGATGTGGTTTTACCTGCACCTTGTAGACCTGCCATTAAGATAACAGCTGGCGGTTGCGCTGCTAGGTTAAGAGCCTCGTTAGACTCACCCATCACAGCTTCAAGTTCAGCTTGAACGATCTTAATGAATTCTTGACCAGGCGTTAGAGATTTAGAAACCTCAACACCCACAGCGCCTTCTTTTACGCGCTTAACAAAATCGCGGACAACTGGCAGTGCAACGTCGGCTTCAAGTAGCGCCATACGTACTTCACGCAGCGTCTCTTTTATATTGTCTTCGGTCAGACGACCTTTACCGCTGATGTTCTTCAGCGTTTTGGATAGACGATCCGTTAAATTATCAAACATAGTTTTCTCTTCGCTCAATCCTGCGACTATTACTGTGAGTATACATTAGCGTTGATTAGAGTCATACCCGTTGTGGAGCGTTAATCATCCACGCTTGTGATGTGAGACATTGTTCACTTGGAATTGAGTGAGGTTCACCATAGCCCCAAAGAGCGATGCAAGGTATAATTCGTCAATTAGTAATCATTTAAATGGATACCATGGACAGTCTTATTGCGATCGCAGCAGCCTTTCTTTATACAATGGCGATTTCCACGATCATTCCAGGTCTCGTGCACCAAACAGGAATCCGTGTAAAAACGGTGTTTATTAGCGCATTACTTGCTTTAGCTTTCCATGCTTGGTTGCTTGGCGATTTAATCTTTAATGCCAGTGGCCAAAACCTCAGTATCTTGAACGTTGCTTCATTAATCAGTTTAATCATTTCTATAGTGATGAGCGGCGCGATGCTCAGAACCCGCTTGTGGTTCATTTTGCCTGTTGTTTATAGCTTCGCAGCGCTTAACCTCATGGCCGCAACGTTTCTTCCAAGTACCTTCATCAAACATCTAGAGAATGACCCGAAACTGCTCGTGCACATCTCTTTGGCATTGTTCTCATACGCGACGCTGACTATCGGTGCGTTATACGCCCTGCAACTCGCGTGGCTTGATCACAAGCTTAAAAAGAAAAAAGCCTTAGTGATTAACCCTAACCTACCTCCTTTAATGATGGTGGAAAGACAGCTTTTCAAGATCATTCTTATTGGTAATGGCTTATTAACGGGTACTTTGCTGACTGGCCTTATCTTCGTACAAGATATGTTTGCTCAAGGAAAGGCGCACAAAGCGGTATTATCTTTTATCGCTTGGGTTATCTACTCCATTCTTTTATGGGGTCATTATCAAAAAGGTTGGCGTGGACAGAAAGTCACTTGGTTCGCACTGGCCGGCGCCAGCATGCTCACATTAGCCTACTTCGGTAGCCGCTTCGTTCAGGAAATCATCCTGAATTAGTCTGTAAAATAAAGGCAAGGTCTCACACACCTTGCCTTTAAAATATTGAGTCCGTTAGATTCAATTGACATCTCGACCATGTTCGGTCATAAATTAATCAAGATACACAAATAGGAAAAGAATAGTTTTGGACGACATATCAACGGGTATCTTATTTGCGCTACTCGCGTGTCTCATTGTAATTTCTGGTTATTTCTCTGGTTCCGAAACGGGCATGATGTCCTTGAACCGCTACCGTTTAAAGCACTTGGCCAATACGGGTCATAAAGGTGCCAAACGCGTAGAAAAACTTCTGAACCGCCCAGACAGATTGATTGGTCTCATTCTCATCGGCAACAATCTCGTCAACATTCTTGCATCTGCGATCGCTACTATTCTTGGTATGCGCATCTACGGGGATATCGGTGTGGCTATCGCTACTGGTACCCTGACTCTCGTGATCCTCGTATTCGCCGAGGTAACACCAAAAACCATTGCTTCTCTATTCCCTGAACGTGTCTCTTACGCCAGTAGCATCCTTTTGATGGTGCTGATGAAGGTACTGTCGCCGTTGGTGATTTTAGTTAACTTCATTACCAATGGCTTCATTCGTATCTTAGGTGTCAAAGCCAGCCATGATGCAACCGACCACTTAAGCTCAGAAGAGCTCAGAACCGTGGTAAATGAAGCGGGCAGCCTTATTCCCCAGCGTCACCAAGATATGTTGGTGTCTATTCTAGATTTAGAGCACGTGACCGTGAACGACATCATGGTGCCTCGTAATGAAATCACCGGCATCGACATCAATGATGATTGGAAGTCGATTGTTCGCCAACTGACTCACTCTCCTCATGGTCGTGTGGTTCTCTATCGTGACCAGATAGATGAAGTGGTTGGTATGCTTAGGCTGCGTGAAGCTTACCGCTTAATGCTGGAAAAAAACGAATTCAATAAAGAGACCCTGCTGCGTGCGGCAGATGAGATCTACTTTATTCCTGAAGCGACACCGCTCAACATTCAACTGCTTAAGTTTCAGCGCAATAAACAGCGTATCGGTTTGATTGTTGATGAGTATGGCGACATCAACGGCTTGGTTACCTTGGAAGATATTCTGGAAGAGATCGTTGGTGAGTTTACTACTTCAATTGCACCAAGCTTATCTGAAGAGATCACCCCACAAAGTGATGGTAGCTTCTTAATTGAAGGTAGCGCCAATATCCGAGACATCAACAAAGGCTTGCAGTGGGCATTGCCTACCGACGGTCCAAGAACATTGAATGGTTTGATACTGGAACACCTTGAAGATATTCCAGAGAGTCACCTGAGTGTTCAGGTTGCCAGCCACCCAATGGAAATCGTAGAACTCGAAGAGAACCGTATCAAGCTGGTGCGCGTGTTCCCACAGATCGTTAACGGATAAATGTGGCTTGCTGTAAAAGCTAAATGAGCACACAAGCTCAAATGCAACAAAAACAAAAGGCCCGATTCATTGAATCGGGCCTTTTAGTATCTAGCTCGCTCAGTCTCTAGAGCAAAATGTATCTAGAGTGAAGCGTATTCTAGGTGAACCAAAAATGATTAATCGATTTTAAGCTCTTGAAGCATCGACTCTGGCAGTGCCAGTTCATCATTCTTGTTGACAGAGATACCTGCAGCGATGATTGCATTCGCGATCTCTTTCGCTTCATCCAAAGAGTGCATTGCCGCTGTACCACATTGGTATTCGTTCAGCTCAGGGATCTTATTCTGGTTCTCAACTTTCAGTACATCCTTCATCGCAGCTAACCAGCCGTCAGCCACTTGTTGCTCTGTAGGTGTACCAATTAGGCTCATGTAGAAACCTGTACGACAACCCATTGGTGAAATGTCGATGATCTCTACATCTGAACCGTTCAATTGATTACGCATGAAACCAGCGTATAGATGCTCAAGAGTATGGATACCTTTCTCAGATAGGATGTCTTTGTTTGGCGCAGTGAAACGCAGGTCAAACACAGTGATGGTATCCCCTTTTGGGGTTTGCATTGTTTTAGCAACACGAACTGCAGGTGCGTTCATGCGTGTGTGATCAACAGTGAAACTATCTAATAAAGGCATTGCTCTTCTCCGTGACGGCTGGCTTTAGAAAAACCAGCTTCGATTGTCTTCTAGTTCTTTGCGGCACTGTTTCAGCTGCCATCCATAATCTTTTGCTTGCTGTTCGACTTTGCGAGCCACCTTAATCAACGATGGCTTGCTGTTGTATGACTTACGCTTATAACCACCACGGCCTTCATGATAAGCCAGGTATTGGTTATATGGGTCCCATAGCGAGATACCCAGCTGACGACGTGTCTCACTGGTATACCAACCAATAAACATCAATGCATCATCAAAGTTGGTTCTTGAACCACCGTTATTGGTCGCTTTTTGGAAGTCTTCCCAAGCAGGATCTTGAGCTTGTGCATAACCGTAGGCACTACTTACGCGTCCCCACGGAATAAAGCCAAGAATGTAATCTTTGGGTGGGCGAGCATCATGACGAAAGCTACTCTCTTGTTTCACAAAAGCCATCGCTACGTTAATCGGCGTGCCCCACTCCTCTTGCATATCAAGTGCATCTTCATACCAAGATGGATGCTCTCTGAAGATGCTGCACAAATTATCTTGCTGCTTAGGCGGTGGCGTTGCACACCCAACCAATAGGCTAGAGACAACACCGACAGTCACTACAGGTAACCATTTACCACTCACACGAGTAGGCTGACCTAATAAGTCTTGCTTCCTTTCCACCAAAGTCTCGCTATGCTTTTAAATACGAAAAGTAATCCGCTAAGAAGCTATCAAAATCTTGAGTGCTTGCTTCTTCACTTTGTTGCTGAGCAATCACAGAGCGTTGAACTTCCGCTTCCATCAACTCAGCTGAGTAAACTTTATATTGGTGCGCTTTGTGTTGTTGAGCGTACGTTTTACCTAACGCACAACCCACTTTACCTAAACCACCCAGTTTTTTGGTCTCTTCTAGCAACTGGCCAGAAATCGTTAGCTCAGGGTTATCAATCCAAGCCTCAAGCGTATCGCATGTTTCTTGGTATGCACGACCGCCTTGTTCTGCGTCCATCATTTCAGCGATAGAGCGTAGATCTTTGAAAACACGCTTCGCCCAATCTTGCAGAGACAAGCGCTCGCCATGACAGCCAATTTGCAGTTCTAAACCAACCTGACGACCTTCTAAGATCACCTTGTTCCAGTTATCGCGCCAGCATTCAAGTTCGCAGTTATCCATCTCAGCAGAGTCTGTTAGTACACTCCACGTTAGGAATAGATCCAAGAAGCGAACTTGCTGCTCGGTGATACCGATTGAGCTGAATGGGTTTACATCTAGAGAACGAACCTCGATGTACTCAACACCGCCGCGAGCCAACGCTTCAGATGGCTTCTCACCACTTTTCGCGACACGCTTAGGACGGATTGGAGCATAAAGCTCATTCTCAATTTGCAGTACATTGCTATTTAGCTGACGGTATTCACCATCAACCTTAGTGCCGATCTCGGCGAATTCTTCTGATGGTGTACGAATCGCTTGATTCAAGCCTTCAAGGTACTGACCCAGGCTGTTGAAGCCAATCTTCAATACACTTTGCGCACTGTTTGTGTAACCAAGATCGCTCAGGCGCAGCGCCGTTGCTTTTGGTAGATACAGTGTCTCACCAACCTTTTCGAAAGGTAGGTTGGTTTCTCTTCCTTTGATGAAAGAAGAGCACAGTGCCGGTGAAGCACCGAAGAAATAAGGAATTAACCAACCAAAGCGGTAGTAGTTACGGATCAAGCCAAAGTAAGCATCTGACTTAGCTTCACAACGCGCTTCTTCTGTTTGCTCTCCAAACAGGCTATCCCAAAAGCTTTCTGGGAATGAGAAGTTGAAGTGAACACCAGAAATAATCTGCATCAGGCTACCGTAACGGCGCTTAAGGCCTTCACGATATAGCGTCTTCATCTTGCCGTTGTTTGAGGTACCGTATTGCGCTAGCTGAATATAATCTTCACTGCCAACGTAACAAGGCATAGAGAGCGGCCATAGCTTTTCGCCATCTAACTTGGTTTGCGTGAAGTGATGGATATCAGACAACTGATTCAAAAGCGTCGGAACGTCATTAGAAACAGGCGTGATAAATTCCAGTAGCGACTCAGAAAAATCGGTCGTTACCCATTCGTTCATCAACGCAGATCCTAAAGCTTTAGGGTGCGGCCCAGTAGCAAGGTGGCCATCTTCCGTGTAGCGTAACGTTTCCCTTTCAACACCACGACCAAATTGAGAGAAAGTCTTAGGGTTGGTTGCAACTTGCTTTAGTCGCGCAGCAAAATCAGTCAAAATTCAGTTCACTTATCTTATATTGTTCTGATTAGAACTATCATAAATTAGGTTGGAGGAGAAAAGTAGAGTCTCTTCCCTCCCCCTTTAATGTGTACTCTAACGAATGATTTCAAGCTCTTCTATTGGAATATCTAACTTTTCTAATTGTGGGCGAAGCGAAGTCGCGTCACCAACAACGATTATTTGATAATCATTCGGGTCGAACCATTTCTTCGATAGCTCGTTTAAGGTCTCTTTTGAAACCGTTTCAACTATCTGATTACGCTGTTGTAGGTAATCTTCATCAAGGCTCAATGCGACAATATTACTCAACAACCCAGCCTTTTGACTTGGCGTTTCGTATTTAAGCGCATCTTGTTGACCGACGGCGAGGCGCATAAATTTCACCTCTTCGTCAGTTAACCCACTTTGACTAAACTCGTTCAGCTCATTAATGAACTCTTGAATCGATGGAACCGTGGCATTCGCTCTTACCTGTGCACTGAATACCACCGCGCCCGTTTCACGTGTACTCGCAAAGTAACCGCTTGCACCGTAAGTGTAGGCTTTATCTTCACGTAGATTCTGGTTGATACGGCTATTGAAGTTACCCGCTAGGTTAAAGTTAGCCAGTTGACTCAAATACAGTTCACCTGTTGCATCAAACGGCAGGCCTTTACGCACCAAGCGAACAATACTTTGCGGTGCACCCGGTTTGTCGACCAAATACAGGTGTTGACCTGAAAGCTCTTTGACGATCTGTGGGCGCGTTAATGGTGCAGCATCGCCTTGCCACTCTTCAAAGAATTGTAGCTGTTTTCCAACCTCTTTCTTCGAGATGTCTCCCACAACAACAATATTGGCACCTTCAGGTGTGTAGTGTTGGTCATAGAATTTTTTCACATCGTCTAGAGTGAGTTTCGATAGAGATGCTTTAGTACCGTCGCTCGCTCGAGCAAAAATACTGTCGCCAAATAGCACTTCACGTGTTGCTTGAGACGCCATCCAGCTTGGTTGTTGGTGTTGATACACAACGCCTTCTAGCATCTGTTTCTTAACACGTTCGAAGTCTTGATCATCAAACTTAGGCTCAAACAGAACCTCTTGCACGATCGCTAAGGTTTGAGGCAGATTTTTCTCTAGCGTAGAAACTGAAATATCCGTGGTGTAACTGCCCGCACTGATGCTCACACTACTACCAAGCTTATCTAGTGTCGCTTGTAGCTCTTCGACCGTTCGTTTTGTCGAACCTTCTTCCATCATCGAAGCGGTTAGGTTCGCTAGGCCTTCTTGTCCTTTACGGACATAACGCTCACCGGCTGGAAGTTGAATCTGTAGCTGTACGGTCGGCGTTTCGCTGGTCACGGTACCGATCAAATCCGTGCCGTTGGCAAAGTGCATGCGGTACAAATCAGGCATCGTTGCTTCAACACCAAAGTTCACTTCTGGCATCACGCTACGATCAAAGGTATTAGGTGCTTTTCTGAAATCCAGTTGGTCTTCTGTCACCTTGTTGTATTCAGGCAAAGTGCGTGGTGGTGTGGTAAAGGTCGCTTCACGAACTGCTAAATCGAGTTGCTTCTTAGGCACCACACTCAGGGTCACCTTATGCTTACCTTCCATGAAATCTTGGTAGGCTTTGCTTACGCTTTCTGGAGTCACTGCTCGGATTTGATCCAACTGTGATTCAATGCGATCTGGCTGACCATAGAAGGTTTGGTTAGATGCCAGTTGTGAAACTTTACCTTTGACACTTTGCAGTGCAAAAACCGCATCCGCTTCAGCCATGCCGGTGATCTGATCTAGACGCTCTTGTTGAACGCCCTCTTTCGAGAACTGCTCTAGAGTATCCATCAATTCTTTATTAAGAACCGTCAAATCACCTTTTTCACCTGAGTTACCCATCGCATACACATACATGGTGCAAGCGAGCTCGGCACAATCATGGAAAGATCCCGCACTGACTGCTTTCTGTGTTTTTACGAGGTTTTGATACAAGTAGCTGTTGGTACCTGAACCCAATACATTAGACAGTGCATTCAGTGAAGCTTGTGTCTCTTCACCACGATACGTTGTTGGCCAACCCACAAGCACCATCGGCTGACGAATATTATCTTCTAGGGTTATGTACTTATCTTCTGTTAGCACAGCTGGTTGCTTCTCTGCAGCCTTAACTTCAGGGCCTTGAGGGATAGGTCCAAAGTACTTGTTCACCCACTCTAGCGTGTCATCAACGTCGATATCACCACCGATAGTCAGTACCGCATTATTTGGGCCGTACCAGCGCAGGAAGAACGCCTTGAGGTCATTCACATCAACACGGTCTAGATCTTCCACATAACCGATTGGTTGCCATGAGTAAGGGTGACCTTCAGGGTAAAGCGCTTCACCCATGCGTTCCCACATCAAACCATAAGGACGGTTTTCGTAACTTTGCGCACGCTCGTTTTTAACCGTGCCTCTTTGAACTTCGAATTTCTTCTGAGAAACCGCATCCAATAAGAAACCCATTCGGTCTGATTCTAACCACAACATTTTCTCAAGCTGGTTAGATGGAACGGTTTCAAAGTAGTTAGTACGGTCACGATTAGTCGTGCCGTTTAACGAGCCACCAGCCTCGGTTATGATCTTGAAGTGCTGTTGGTCACCGACGTTCTCAGAGCCTTGGAACATCATATGCTCGAAGAAATGAGCAAAGCCCGATTTACCTATCTCTTCACGAGCAGAACCTACGTGATAGGTCACATCCACATGCACAAGAGGATCAGAATCATCAGGAGAAAGAATAACTGTCAGGCCATTTTCAAGTTGATACTTAGTGTAAGGGATCACAACTTTGTCTTTAGAAGGTTTAACCTCCTCGACTAAAGTGACGCCTTCTGGCAATGAGGAAAAGAAGGATGTTGAGCTAGGTACATTGTAAGAACAGCCTGCGATGGCGATAAGAGAAAATGTACCAAGTAAAACCTTTTTCATAGGTTCTCCTTAGAAAAAACCGAAGTAGATAGCAGCAAGTAAGCTGTAGCGAGCGGCTTTGCCAATCGCTATCAAAATAACGCTAGGGATAAATTTCATTCTTAGCCACCCCGCCGCGAGACACAAAGGGTCACCAATAACGGGTAACCAACTGAATAACAGAGTCCAGTAACCATAACGGCTCAGCCAAGCCATAGCCTTATGACCATGCTTTTCAGATTGAGTTCGATTGGGCAGCCACAAACCAATCCAATAATTAGTCAGGCCACCTAAGGTGTTACCGAGTGTCGCTATGAGAATAATCGACGATGTTGAGAATTGATCTAGGCTCAATGCTGCAACAAGGCTGGCTTCTGAGCCACCGGGCAATAATGTGGCACTCAAGAAGCCACTGATGAAGAGTACCCAAAGCGCCGAGTCAGAGAACCACAGCGCTATGTTTTCAAAAAGGGAGTTAAAGAATTCTAGCACTGCCTATCAGCCTTCTTGCATTTTAAGCAGTACCTTGCCTCTGGTGTGTCCGGTTTCAACCTGTAGATGCGCCGACTGTGCTTCGTCTAGTTGGTAGATACCTTGAATTTCTGTTTTAAGTAATCCAACACTCACCATATAAAGCATAGTGTCCATTTGCTCAGGGTTTGGCTCAACCAGCATGCCTGATGCGGTAAAACCTAGTAGTGTGGCTTTTTCGCAGATCAGTTCTGCAGATAGAGTCGGAACGGTCACTACTCTCGCACCGTCTTTCAAGCACTTCAATGCATCAAGCGCGGTATCGCCACCGACCAAATCAATCAACACATCAACATCAGAAACTCGCTCTGAAGCCGGGGCAAACTTATAGTTGATCGCATGAGCGCCAAGCGTTGCAAGATAATCGAGGTTAGCTTCGCTGCAGGTGGTGTAAACCTCGGCTTTTGCAGCCACTGCAATTTGAACCGCAAGGTGACCAACGCCGCCCGCGCCCGCTAAAATAAGCACGCGATCGCCTTCTTTCACTTCGGCTTTATTAAGCGCTTGTGCTGCTGTTTGGCTAGCAAGCGGTAATGCTGCTGCCGCTTCTAGGGTAACAGAGTCCGGAACCATGCTGAGTGCCGCTTCTGGAACACATACATATTGGCTGTAACCGCCACCTTGCAGTGGGAAGCCAATAAAGCCTGCCACGTTATCACCAATGGTAAAACGTTCAGCCTGATCGCCTAGCGTGACAATTTGACCTGAAATATCGTATCCCGGCACCCAAGGAAGGTTGTCTTTGTTTTGTGCTGCTGCCCAACCAAGGCCAGCACGGGTTTTCACATCAATCGGATTAATGCCCGAAAAGGAAACTTTAACCACCACTTCTCCGGCCTTAGGCTCAGGAATCGCACTGGTTTGAATACTAAGGTTTTCGACGCCGCCGAATTGAGTAATCGCAATCTGTTTATTTTCCATTTCCACATTTCCTTGATTGATAAAAGCCCTAGTGAGCAAGCACCCTAATTAATAAAAAGAAAGGGATGCGAAAGCATCCCTTTGACTATAAACCATTTAATAAGGCTAAGTTAACCGCTCATTCGTAAATTGACGACCAATTAACGTAACGATACATGACCAGTAATCCGTTAACCAACTAGCGCTAATAGAATACCCGCCGCAACCGCACTACCAAGTACACCTGCTACGTTCGGGCCCATCGCATGCATCAACAAGAAGTTCTGAGGGTTTGCCTCAAGACCGACCTTGTTCACAACACGTGCTGCCATCGGAACCGCTGATACACCAGCTGCACCAATCAATGGGTTGATGTCCTCTTTCGAGAAGCGGTTTAGAACCTTCGCCATCAATACACCACCTGCAGTACCAATACTGAACGCGACCGCACCTAAGCCAAGAATACCCAGAGTCTCTAAGTTCAAGAAAGTATCCGCTTGAAGCTTAGAACCAACACCGAGGCCAAGGAAAATAGTCACAACGTTAATCAGTTCGTTTTGCGCTGTTTTCGATAGACGATCAACCACGCCCGCTTCACGCATTAAGTTACCCAGACAGAACATACCCACTAGAGGTGTTGCTGAAGGTAGGAACAAAATCGTCATCAGTAGTACAGCAAGTGGGAAGAGGATCTTCTCTGCTTTGCTAACATGACGAAGTTGAGCCATCTTAATCTTACGCTCTTCAGGAGATGTTAACGCTTTCATGATTGGCGGCTGAATAATAGGAACCAATGCCATGTAGCTATACGCCGCTACTGCAATCGCACCTAAAAGATCAGGAGAGAGCTTACTCGCCAAGAAAATCGCGGTTGGGCCATCAGCACCACCAATGATCGCAATAGAAGAAGCGTCGGCCATCGAGAATTCCATTCCTGGAACATAGTTCAGCAAGATCGCGCCAAATAGCGTTGCGAAGATACCAAACTGAGCCGCAGCCCCTAGCCACAACGTTTTAGGGTTCGCAATCAACGCACCGAAGTCCGTCATCGCACCAACACCCATAAAGATCAGCAGTGGGAAAATGCCCGTTTCAATACCAATGTAGTAAACGTAGTAAAGCAAACCACCTGGATCAGTAAACCCAGCATTTGGAATGTTCGCTAATACAGCACCAAAACCAATAGGTAGCAGAAGTAACGGTTCAAATCCTTTACGAATTGCCAAAAACAACAATAAGCAACCAACCAACATCATACAGATCTGGCCGAACTCAAAGTTCGCAATCCCTGTTTCAGACCATAAGGTCATCAATCCTTCCATGGTACTCCCTTACGCCAAGCTTAGTAGTGGAGCGCCTACAGTAACTGCATCGCCTTCTTTAACATTCAGTTCTTGAACGATACCACCACGAGCAGCACGAACTTCCGTTTCCATCTTCATCGCTTCTAGGATAAGTAGAACGTCGCCTTCGGCAACCTCAGCACCCGCCTGAACGTTAACTTTAAAGATGTTACCCGCCAATGGAGCAGGAACCGCTTCAGCGTCAGAAGCTGCTACAGGTGCAGCCTGAGCCGCTTGAGCAGGTTTTGCTGATGGCGCAACAGATGTTAGTTCACCTTGTGGGCCAACCTCGACATCATACACTTGGCCATCTACCTTCACGCTGTAGCTTTCGATACCACCAGATGCAGGCGCCGGAGCTGCAGCAACAGGAGTCGCAACTTCTGCCGTTGGTGCTGGTTCAAATGCTTCAGGGTTACGACGGTTCTTAAGGAACTTAAGACCCACTTGTGGGAAGAGTGCGTAAGTCAGGACATCATCAACTGTATCTTCAGCTAGAGAGATGCCTTCTGATTTCGCTTTCTCTAAAAGGTCCGTTGTCAACGTGTCCATTTCTGACTTAAGCAAGTCAGCAGGGCGACAAGTGATTGGCTCAGCACCATCCAGAACTTTCGCTTGCAGTTCAGCATCGACTTCCGCAGGTGCTTGGCCGTATTCGCCTTTCAGCAGACCTGCAGTCTCTTTAGTGATGCTCTTATAGCGCTCACCCGTTAGCACGTTAATAACCGCTTGAGTACCGACAATTTGAGAAGTTGGTGTTACCAAAGGAATGTAACCAAGCTCTTTACGTACGCGTGGAATCTCTTCAAGAACCTCGTCCATACGATCGGCTGCACCTTGTTCTTTAAGCTGACCTTCCATGTTAGTCAACATGCCGCCAGGAACCTGAGCGATCAAGATGCGAGAATCCACACCTTTTAGCTGGCCTTCCCATTTCGCGTACTTTTTACGCACATCGCGGAAGTAAGAAGCAATTGGTTCAATTTGGTCAAGCTTAAGGTTCGTATCGCGCTCAGTGCCTTCTAACATCGCCACAACCGTTTCAGTTGGCGTGTGACCGTAAGTACAGCTCATTGAAGAGATAGCCGTGTCTAGAATATCGATACCCGCCTCAACGGCTTTAACCGCTGTTGCTGTCGATAGACCCGTTGTCGCGTGGCTATGTAGCGCTAGAGGAACATCACACGATGCTTTGATGCGTGTAATTAACTCTTCCGCTTCATAAGGCTTTAATAAACCTGACATATCTTTGATACATAGTGAATGACAACCTAGGTCTTCTAGACGCTTAGCCAGATCAACCCAAGTATCAGAGTTGTGAACCGGACTGGTTGTGTAAGACAAGGTACCTTGAGCGTGGCCGCCAACATCGATCGTTGCTTTCACCGCTTTTTCAAAGTTACGTACGTCATTCATCGCATCAAAAATACGGAATACGTCCATGCCATTCTTATGGGCACGTTCAACAAATTTTTCTACTACATCATCCGCGTAGTGACGGTAACCCAACAGGTTTTGACCACGCAGTAGCATCTGCATTGGCGTATTTGGCATCGCTTTTTTCAGTTCACGCAAACGCTCCCATGGATCCTCTCCAAGAAAACGGATACACGAATCAAACGTCGCGCCGCCCCAAGTCTCTAGAGACCAGTAACCGACTTTATCCAGTTCTGCCGCAATTGGCAGCATATCTTCGATACGCATACGAGTAGCAAATAGTGACTGGTGCGCGTCACGAAGTACCACATCTGTGATAGCTAGTGGTTTAGACATGCTCATAAACTCCTTTTTAATCCTTTAAATGCTACTTAGCAGTAGACGCACGGTATTGATGAACCGCGGCCGAAATTGCTGCCACTACCTGTGGACTAACAGCTGAAGGGTTTGATTGTGATTTTTGAATTTTTTTAGGTGCTGCGATCGGCTCAGGTACTTCTTCTGGTACCAGTTTTGACATCAACCGAACGAGGTAAACTAGAATAGTTAGAAAAATAAAGACAACGGACATTCCCGTTATCATTAGAGTCGCCGCATCTCCTAGCAGGCTTCCAATATTAGTCATGTTGCTTCCTTTCTTCGTCATCCTGACATATGTACAGGATTTCAGCGAATAGTGATCCCGACCCATGGATTATCTCGATTGGTAAAACTTTGTCAATTTTGTTTAAGGTTCTGTTACGGATAACGCACACATAAGGTTAATTATTCGCCTATCAGATCACATAAATCTGTCAAATGAGTCATTTTTAGATATTTAAACTGTGACTTAAACGGGGCTTTTCTGAGAAATGATATGAGAAAGGTGGAATAACAAAGAAGCATTCAAGAAGTACTTAAAATACAACAAGTTAAATTTTAAATAAATTTAACATTTGATCAACATTTATATGACAGGCATAAAAAAAGCCTCGTAAAAACGAGGCTTTTTTTAATAATGTGGCGCGCTCTGGAGGATTCGAACCTCCGACCGCCTGGTTCGTAGCCAGGTACTCTATCCAGCTGAGCTAAGAGCGCACGGTTTTAATATCAATTCATTGTTACTAACAACGTATCAATATAAGGATTTCATTCTCATAAGAAAGAAGCCCTAAATAGTGGCGCGTCCTGGAGGATTCGAACCTCCGACCGCCTGGTTCGTAGCCAGGTACTCTATCCAGCTGAGCTAAGGACGCACGGTTTAGTATCAACTTACTATTAAGCAATTCAATACAAGGATTTCATTCATATAAGAAAGAAGCCCTAAATAGTGGCGCGCTCTGGAGGATTCGAACCTCCGACCGCCTGGTTCGTAGCCAGGTACTCTATCCAGCTGAGCTAAGAGCGCACGGTTTTAGTATCAACTTATAGCCAATACAAGGATTTCTATTCTCGTAAGAGAGAAGCCCTAAATAGTGGCGCGTCCTGGAGGATTCGAACCTCCGACCGCCTGGTTCGTAGCCAGGTACTCTATCCAGCTGAGCTAAGGACGCACGGTTTTAGTATCAAGTTGCTATTACACAATCAATACAAGGATTTCACTCACATAAGAGAGAAGCCCTAAATAGTGGCGCGTCCTGGAGGATTCGAACCTCCGACCGCCTGGTTCGTAGCCAGGTACTCTATCCAGCTGAGCTAAGGACGCACGCTTTTGATATTAATTCTCGATAAACGATTTATCAATATCAGGATTCAAATTCATATAAGAACTAAACCCTAAATAGTGGCGCGCTCTGGAGGATTCGAACCTCCGACCGCCTGGTTCGTAGCCAGGTACTCTATCCAGCTGAGCTAAGAGCGCACGGGTTTTAGTATCAACTTCGTCAATACGAGGATCAATAGACCCTTAAATAGTGGCGCGTCCTGGAGGATTCGAACCTCCGACCGCCTGGTTCGTAGCCAGGTACTCTATCCAGCTGAGCTAAGGACGCACGGTGTTCATTCATTAAGAATGAAGTTGTGAAATATATCACATTCTTCTTGCTACGAAGAAAAAAAAAGGCCATCGGCCTGTAATGAATGGCGGTGAGGGAGGGATTCGAACCCTCGATGCAGCTACAAACCACATACTCCCTTAGCAGGGGAGCGCCTTCGGCCACTCGGCCACCTCACCTAATTCATTATTCTCACATCACTTACAAGTAAGAGAAGAGAGAATGGCGCGTCCTGGAGGATTCGAACCTCCGACCGCCTGGTTCGTAGCCAGGTACTCTATCCAGCTGAGCTAAGGACGCACATTTACATTGTCTAAATTGCTAATTTTAGACTCGCAAGAAATGGCGGTGAGGGAGGGATTCGAACCCTCGATGCAGCTACAAACCACATACTCCCTTAGCAGGGGAGCGCCTTCGGCCTCTCGGCCACCTCACCGTCTTGCGGAGGCACATATTACGTTTTACCGAAAATATGTCAAACACTTTATTGAAAAAAATTGGACAAAAACACTCAACCGTTTGCTATTTAATCAAAGCGCTTGCAAATTGAACTTATAAGATTCAAATCGCGCTTTTTCCCTTAAAAATTAAGGCGAAAGATTGGCAAGAATAAACAGCCGAAAACAATTATCTAATTTCTTCAGCAGCAAGTGCTACCGCTGTTTGCACCTTACTACGGGATGCGTTTTTACGCTATAGGAGAAACTAACAAATCTTGAGCTTTTCCAAACAAAATAGAAAGAAACAACGTTGGACAATCGGAACGGTATTACACAGTGTTATCGAACATTCATTTCACTGAGAGAATACTGGCCCGTTATCTAAGCCATCTATATCTCAATGAACTCTTCAGTGCTCCAAGATCAAAAAAGGCTAGCAACAATGCTAGCCTCTTCTCTACGCAAAAGTATTAGTAGTTGCCAGATGCAACGTTACCATTACCTTTTTCAGCTTGAATGCGCATGTAGATCTCTTCACGGTGAACAGATACTTCTTTAGGTGCGTTAACACCAATACGTACTTGGTTACCTTTAACGCCTAGTACAGTAACTGTTACTTCATCACCAATCATCAGTGTTTCGCCAACGCGGCGAGTCAAAATTAGCATTCTTTGCTCCTTGAGTAATCTCTAAATTTATCTAGCTACGAGAGCATTATCCAACAAAAGTTATATTTTCGTAAACTATCGATTGAGTTTATTTAACCAAAATGCACTTCTTTTTTAGGATAACCCTGTGTTTCACGCGCTACGATGTATGCATTGTGTAATATGTTAGCAGCCATATCGACTTGCGTTGGTGATATCACCAAAGTTAAAGACTGCTGCTGCAATAAGTGATGCTGTACATCAATTTCGCCTTCAGACAACAATCCATGTGAACTGACCACAATTTCTTGTGTTCGGCTTCCTACCACAGTTAACAAACTAACCTGTTCACTATTACGGATTTTCTCGCCAAAAACTAGTTTTAATTTGGCACTTATGTCTTGTTTAATAATGAGTGCTGCCCGTTCTGTTTCCTCGATCACACTACAGACTTCGATCCCTAACAGTTGGCAATGCGATATGAAAGACGGTAAATCCTCATTCAAACACTCGATACGTACCATGTCTCTTTGAATGGCGATGCCAGCAATATCATTCAAACACTGGTTACCCGCGATCAATGTGCCCTCGCCTGCTTCAAAGCTGGAAAGCACTCGTAATGGTACATTATGTTGCCATGCATATTGAACACACGGTAAATGAAGAACCTTTGCACCTCGGCGAGCCATCTCTTCCATCGACGGAAAGTCTAAGGTATCGAGTTTCTTCGAATGTTTGACAACCCTCGGGTCACAAGAGTACACACCATCTACATCAGTATAGATCTGGCACTCTTTCGCCTGAAGTGCGCCCGCTAACGCAACCGCCGTGGTATCAGAGCCGCCTCGGCCTAGAGTAGTAATGTCGCCTTTAGCATTCATGCCTTGAAAGCCAGCCACTATCACAATCTGATTATCGTCTAACAAGGCTTGAATAGGAGCAGTATCAATACGCTCAATCGTTGCATTGTTATGATTAGAATCGGTGTGTATCTTGGCTTGATAGCCAGTCATCGATGTCGCTTCATAACCTAACTTGTGCAACGTCATTGCTAACAAAGCCATGGAAACTTGCTCTCCGGCCGTTAACAGCACATCCAGCTCTCTAGCGTTGGGGACGCTATCAACTTGTGTGGCTAAATTAACCAACCGATTTGTTTCACCTGACATAGCAGAAACGACAACCACGATCTGGTTCCCTTCATTTTTCGCTTCAATGATTTTCTCTGCTACATGATGGATTCGCTCTATTGAACCCACCGACGTTCCACCAAATTTCTGCACGATAAGAGGCATTTTCACCCGTCCTCACCTTCCCAAGACCAATGTCTATATATGACAAAAAAACACATACTCCGCGTCATGGCGAAGCAATAAAAAATGAACCAAGGAGTCTAACGTAACCATTAGACTTCGTGGTTAATCTCAATCAAACCTGATTTACACACTTCCAATAGACAAAATAAAAGATGCCCAATCATCTGATTGGGCATCTTTGTATCAATTACTTAAGCTTAAAGACGTTCTTCTAGCCAAGTGCGTACAGATTTAAGCGCTTCAGGAAGTGCTTCAACGTCAGTACCACCCGCTTGAGCCATATCTGGACGACCGCCACCTTTACCGCCAACTTGCTCAGCAACCATCTTAACTAGGTCACCCGCTTTAACTTTGCCGATAAGGTCTTTAGTTACGCCAGCAATTAGGCCAACTTTACCGTCTGCTACGTTAGCAATCAGGATGATGCCGCTACCCACTTGGTTTTTAGCGTTATCAACCATAGTACGTAGGTTCTTGTTGTCTGCGCCTTCAATTGCAGCAACCAGTACTTTAGTACCTGAGATTTCTTCCACTTTGCCCATGATGTTTGCGCCTTCAGCTGCAGCCATCTTTTCTTTAAGCAGTTGGATTTCTTTCTCTAGAGATTTCGCTTTCTTAGCTGACTCAGCCAGTTTCTCTTCATAAGCGTTGGCTTGAGCTTCTACAGCATCTAGAGCCGCTTCGCCTGTTACCGCTTCGATACGACGAATACCAGCAGCGATACCACCTTCAGAAGTGATCTTGAACAGACCGATGTCACCCGTGTTGCTCGCGTGGATACCACCACAAAGCTCAGTAGAGAAATCGCCCATAGACAAAACGCGAACTTCATCATCGTACTTCTCGCCAAACAGTGCCATTGCACCTTTTTCTTTCGCTGACTCGATGTCCATGATGTTGGTTTCAATCACGTGATTCTTACGAACTTGTGCGTTAACCAAGCGCTCGACTTCTTTAATCTGTGCCGGTGTTACCGCTTCAAGGTTAGAGAAGTCAAAACGTAGGTTATCTGGCTTAACCAAAGAACCTTTCTGAGCAACGTGCTCACCTAGAACTTCACGCAGTGCAGAGTGAAGTAAGTGCGTTGCAGAGTGGTTTAGTGAGATAGCAGCACGACGCTCAGCATCAACTGTTGCTTCTACTTTATCGCCTTGAGCAAATACACCTTCAACTAGCTCACCGTGGTGCGCAAATGCGTTACCTAGTTTCTGAGTGTCTTGTACTTTGAATAGACCCGATGCTGTTTTTAGCGTACCAGCATCACCACATTGACCGCCTGACTCAGCGTAGAATGGTGTCTCTTCAAGGATGATGATGGCTTTGTCGCCCGCTGATAGTGAAGATACTTCTTCGCCGTCAACGAATAGCGCAGAGATTTCACCAGAACCTTCAGTACCTGTGTAGCCACAGAACTCAGTGTTAGTATCTACTTTGATCGTAGCGTTGTAATCAGTGCCGAATTGGCCAGCTTCACGTGCACGTTGACGTTGTGCTTCCATCGCCTTCTCAAAGCCTTCTTCATCGATAGTAAAGTCGCGTTCACGAGCTACATCATTAGTAAGGTCAGCTGGGAAGCCGTACGTATCGTAAAGTTTGAATACTGTTTCACCGTCAAGCTCTTTGCCTTCAAGTGCATCTAGTGCGTCATTAAGGATAACCATGCCGCGCTCTAGAGTACGACCGAAGTTCTCTTCTTCAATGCGAAGTACTTTTTCAACAAGCTCTTGCTGTTTCTTAAGTTCATCTGCCGCAGAGCCCATCACTTCAGCCAGTACACCCACAAGTTTGTGGAAGAACACGCCTTGTGCGCCAAGCTTGTTACCGTGACGAACTGCACGACGAATAATACGACGTAGAACGTAGCCACGACCTTCGTTTGAAGGCATAACGCCATCAGCGATTAGGAATGAACAAGAACGGATGTGGTCAGCAATAACGCGTAGCGATTGGTTAGATAGGTCGTCATGACCCACAACTTCAGCTGTCGCTTTGATTAGCTTTTGGAATACATCAATTTCGTAGTTAGAGTGAACGCCCTGCATGATTGCAGAGATACGCTCAATACCCATACCTGTATCTACGGCAGGCTTAGGTAGCGGTTCCATTGTGCCGTCAGCGTGACGGTTGAACTGCATGAATACGTTGTTCCAGATCTCGATGAAACGGTCACCATCTTCTTCAGGTGTACCAGGACGGCCGCCCCAGATGTGCTCACCGTGATCGTAGAAGATTTCAGTACATGGACCACAAGGACCTGTGTCACCCATTGTCCAGAAGTTATCAGACTCGAACTGTTTACCGCCTTCTTTGTCGCCGATGCGAACGATACGGTCAGCAGGTACACCTACTTTCTTGTTCCAGATATCGAATGCTTCATCATCTGTCTCGTATACCGTTACCAGTAGACGATCTTTTGGCAGTTGAAGAGTTTCAGTCAGGAATTCCCAAGCAAACGCAATCGCTTCTTCTTTGAAGTAATCACCAAAGCTGAAGTTACCTAGCATTTCGAAGAATGTGTGGTGACGAGCCGTGAAACCTACGTTTTCAAGGTCATTGTGTTTACCACCCGCACGTACACAACGCTGAGCCGTAGTTGCTCGTGTGTAGGCACGCTTTTCGGCGCCTAGGAAGCAATCTTTGAATTGGTTCATACCTGCGTTAGTAAATAGCAGGGTTGGATCGTTATGTGGAACTAACGATGAACTGTCTACGATTTGGTGTTCTTTGCTCTCAAAGAACTTAAGGAACGCGTTGCGAACCTCATCAGTGCTCATGTACATGCAGCTCTTCCTGAAAATAGTCGAGTTAGAATTTTGCCGTATTGTAGATCATGGTTAAGGCTTCGACTAGTTTTCTTGTAGAAAAGACACCCTTGGGCAGGATTTTAGTTGTAAATCGACAAAATGGAGAATATTTCACTAGCTGAGACGGGGAACATACAGCGAAATAGAGTTACGCGGGATAGGATTTATCTTAGAGGAAAACATTACTAGTGGGTGAATAACCGCCGTTAGCGCTTGGTACAAATGTGGTTAAATTCTTCACTGTTGTTGGATGAATACAAATAAAGAAAATCGCCCTCCAATTCAATCTCATATTGGATAGTGAACCCTTTATACAACTGCTGATTGCGATTGATCATCTCGTTAGGGTGCTTGTGTCTAAAATTGACCTCATTAAACACCATCTCTAGCTGATTATCGTTCAGGGCATATTTACCCACAAAGACCACTTCTGCCGTTTCAACATCGCCTTGTTGATTCAAGGTTTGAATTCTGTCGCTGACAAAAAAGTCTTCATCTGAACTAAATGAGTAAAGCATAAATTCATTCAATTCAGAGTATTGCGCATATGAGGGTGTGACAAAGCCCATTTGCTTTAGGTTGCAAGCCCACTGACTCCCTCGCAGAACAAGTGGCGGGGTGAGTAACACGATGGCAAGGATCAGCGCCCCTATCGCGGAAACACAAACAAAAATCGCTAACTTAGCTTTTCTCAATGGATAACACCGTATATCTGACTAATAGCCCCAAACACTTGCCTTGTAGTTCACGGACAAGCAACTGAATTATAAGCGTAGACCGAATTTACCCAAGATTGCGAAAACGAAACCAGCTGATTGTCGCAGCCTCTATAGCAATGAAACCTTGGTGCCCAAAATTCACCAAGGTTTCGAGCCACCATTAAGCTTTTAAAGCTTCAATGATAGCGCTGTAGTTTGGCTCTTCAGTTACTTCAGCAACCAATTCACTGTGTACTACAACGTTATTAGCATCTAACAAGATAACCGCACGAGCTGATAAACCAGACAGAGCGTGCTCTTCAAATTGAGTACCGAACGCTTTCAACAACTCAGGGTTCTTAAATACTGATAGTTGTTCAATACCTTTCACTTCTTCTTTCTCTTGGAAACGAGCCAGTGCAAATGGAAGGTCGGTTGAAATTGTGTAGATATCCACAGAATCTGATTTCAGTTCTGCTAATTCAGAGATAGCCTTAGTGCTGCTTGAGCATACCGGCGTATCAACACTAGGGAACAAGTAAATCAGTTTAAACTCAGCCGTTTTTTCTGAGATCGTCAGCGGAGCTAACGATACTGTTGTCATCGCAGGTGTTGTCAGTACTTCGCCCTTTTGTGGGAAGTCACCTGCTAGTGCAATCTTGTCGCCTAAAAATGTAACTGTATTCATGATTTCTTCCTTTCAATGTAATTATAATATTGCTGTTCTAGCTCACTGCGTTGCCTCTATCTAAAGACATTCAAAACAACGCTTAGACAGCCTCAATTACTTTTCTCATTTCGGTAAGGATAGGAACAGCATCATCAAAGCCAACAGAAAGTGAAAAATCGATCTCTTCATCGATATGTTGTTGTGCGACCTTTATTAAGGTCACTTTGTCGCCTTGCTCAAGGCTTTTATCAGTGTCGGTAAAGATCTTGGTTAAAGACTTAACGACATCCAATTGAAAAGACTCAACAGAGGTCACTTCTTTGTACTCTTGCAACAGTATCTTCACTGATTCAGAGTTCTTCTGTTTGATTTCTGGCATCCTATTTACCTATTAAACAACGATTAGTAATCGAGCTATCATCCAAGCTCAAGGCGGCATAACGTTAACAATCACCTTTTGCTTTAGCTACAAACCATTGCCAAATAAAAATATAACCAGATAACGAAATGTAATTTTTATATAACCAATGACGTTTTACAGTTACAGCCTAGCCTCCTACGCTTAGAGTACAGCCCGCAAAACCAAAACGACCACTCATACCAATCCCATGAATCACAAAAGCAATATCACTGCTCAAATCATTATCAATAGTGAAATGAGGACAATCATACATACTTCATCTGACACCACGATCAGTATGCGTCCTTTGCCATTCAAGGTTCTTTTGTATCTGTTAGAGCGCCAAGGTCAGTGCATATCTCGAGACGAGTTGTTTGAAGAGTGCTGGCAAGGGGTATTGGTCACCGATCAATCCCTGACCAATACCATCAGTTATATTCGAAAGGTCATCAAAAATTTAGACACGGACGAGCTAGAGCTCAAAACGATCAGTAAGAAGGGATACTCACTTTCAGTTACCGAGAGCAAGCAGGTTCAACAGCAGCTAACGGATAGGTCACCAGTAATAGACCGAAATGTAGTAGAGGTTACATCTGAGAACGGTATTTTAGATAACGAGATAGAAGTTCAAGATGTGAAGAACAATAGCCCTCGCCCTCAACAATTAACCAACAATGAAGGTGCAAAGCTAAGGTCTCCTCGTCAATTTGCGATAAATTTATGTGCACTATGGTGTGGCATCATTTTAGTCGCTTATTACCTTATTCACTACAGCACTGAACAAGCACCCTTCTTAAATAAAGAAAGCTACCAACCTTATCAATTCGGCAGTGCGACGCTGTACCTCAATGACGATTCCAAGAAGGTAACTTCGACAGAAATGAAGGCCTATATCGATAGCTTGGAGTTGTCACAATGCAACGTGAAAAGCATCTACATTCGAATCAGTAATTCAGCGTACAGGGATAATATTATCTCGATGTACGCCTTTGTTTTTACCAGTAATAGAAAAAGCCAAAACATATTTAAGCAGAAACTAGATAACGCAAATATCTACCACTCAATCATTACACCATTGTTGAACTCGTTTTACTGCAAAGGTAAGCCCCAATAAAAAAGCCCCGCATAAAAAATGCGAGGCTTTAAATTTTTCAAAGCGAATGTTCCTTTCAAACGTCCACTCGATAAAACGTAAGCTTATAGCTCTTCGTTTTCTTCTTCCTGTTCTATGTCTTTTTCTTCAAGAACAGCTGGAGTTAATAGCAACTCGCGAAGTTTAGTGTCGATCTCAAGAGCAACTTCTGGGTTTTCACGTAGGTATTTACCAGCGTTAGCTTTACCTTGGCCGATCTTATCGCCCTTGTAGCTGTACCAAGCGCCCGCTTTTTCTACCAGCTTGTTCTTAACACCTAAATCGATAAGCTCACCTTCACGGTTGAAGCCTTTGCCGTATAGGATTTGAGTTTCAGCTTGTTTAAACGGTGCAGCAATCTTGTTCTTAACAACCTTGATACGTGTTTCGTTACCAACAACCTCATCACCATCTTTGATCGCACCAGTACGGCGGATATCAAGACGAACAGATGCGTAGAACTTAAGAGCGTTACCACCCGTTGTTGTTTCTGGGTTACCAAACATCACACCAATCTTCATACGGATTTGGTTGATGAAGATAGCCATACAGTTAGACTGCTTTAGGTTACCAGTTAGCTTACGCATCGCTTGAGAAAGCATACGAGCCTGAAGACCCATGTGGCTATCGCCCATTTCGCCTTCGATTTCAGCTTTTGGTGTTAGTGCTGCTACTGAGTCAATAACAAGTACATCGATTGCACCTGAACGAGCCAGTGCATCACAGATTTCTAGCGCTTGCTCACCCGTATCTGGTTGAGAAACAAGAAGCGCATCGATATCAACACCAAGTTTTTGAGCGTAGATAGGGTCTAGTGCGTGTTCCGCATCAACGAATGCACACGTCTTGCCAACTTTTTGTGCTGCAGCAATAAGCTCAAGTGTTAGTGTTGTTTTACCTGATGATTCTGGACCGTAAACTTCTACGATACGTCCCATCGGTAGGCCACCAGCACCTAGTGCGATATCTAGAGATAGAGAACCAGTAGAAATAGTTTCTACGTCCATTGTGCGGTTATCACCAAGACGCATGATAGAACCTTTACCAAATTGCTTTTCAATCTGACCAAGGGCTGCGGCTAACGCTTTTTGTTTATTCTCGTCCATTTCTATCTCCACGTAATCGGTTGTCTCAACAAGCGATCTAGAATCTATTTCTAACCCACATAGGGGTGACTAATTGGCTTTCATTATACTGTTGATTCATACAGTGTCCATACCTGTATGAAAATAATTTGTACAAATGTTACTTACCTTCCATTGATAGGTAATCATAAATAACTTGCAGGGCATGGTGCGTGGCTTGTTGGCGTACTTGTGATCTATCACCTGTAAATACATTCGTTTCCACTTTATCCCAGCCGTTTAATGCCTTCCAAGCAAAACAGACGGTACCAACGGGCTTCTCTTCTGTACCGCCGCCAGGGCCTGCAATACCGCTGATCGACACAGAAATAGTGCCATTTGAATGTTGTAGTGCACCCTTGGCCATTTCTATCACCACAGGTTCACTCACCGCGCCAAACTCAACCAAGGTTTCAAGCTGAACACCAATCATCTCTTGCTTAGCTTCGTTACTGTAAGTGACAAAAGCACGATCAAACCATCCAGAGCTACCCGCCACATCAGTGACTGCCGTTGCTACACCGCCGCCAGTACAAGATTCTGCGGTCACTAGCACTTGCTTATGTTTAGCCAGTAATGGTCCGAGTTTTTCACTAAGAGCTTGAGTCATCTGCATTATCAACTTCCCTTTATTTACTGTCATATCATTTGGATTCGCATCTTTTCGCATCAGCCGCTTTTCGCACGAAACGCTTTCACGTATCCTAAGCCGCAATAGAAATAAACGAAAGAAGTTAACTGTGAAAGCCGATCAAAAACATACTCCCATGATGCAGCAGTACCTAAAACTGAAAGCAGAAAACCCAGAAATTCTGCTGTTCTACCGCATGGGCGATTTCTACGAGCTTTTCTACGATGACGCTAAAAAAGCCTCTCAACTCCTCGATATTTCACTGACTAAGCGTGGCTCATCAAATGGTGAACCGATTCCGATGGCGGGTGTTCCATACCATGCGGTTGAAGGATACCTTGCAAAGTTAGTGCAACTTGGTGAATCCGTAGCAATTTGTGAACAGATTGGTAATCCAGCACTTTCAAAAGGCCCTGTTGAGCGCGCGGTTGTGCGTATCGTGACGCCAGGTACCGTAACCGATGAAGCCTTACTTTCTGAACGTATTGATAACCTAATTGCAGCCATTTATCACCACAACGGTAAATTTGGTTATGCGACGCTTGATATTACCTCTGGCCGATTCCAACTTTGCGAGCCAGAGACAGAAGAAGCAATGGCCGCTGAGCTACAGAGAACCTCTCCGCGAGAGCTGCTGTTCCCTGAAGATTTCGAACCTGTCGATTTAATGGCAAGCCGTAATGGCAATCGCCGTCGTCCAGTCTGGGAGTTTGAATTAGATACCGCCAAGCAGCAGCTGAACCAACAATTTGGCACTCGCGACCTTGTCGGTTTTGGCGTTGAAGGTGCCAAGCTTGGCCTGTGTGCAGCTGGTTGTCTTATCCAATACGTGAAAGACACGCAACGTACTGCCCTTCCGCACATCCGTTCACTCACCATGGATAAGCAAGATCACTCTGTGATCCTCGATGCTGCGACTCGCCGCAATCTAGAGATCACGCAAAATCTTGGTGGTGGCACAGATAACACGCTTGCTGAAGTGCTTGATCACACCGCTACGGCAATGGGTAGTCGTATGCTTAAGCGTTGGTTACATCAACCGATGCGCAATATCTCGGCACTTGATCAACGCCTAGATGCGATTGGTGAAATGAAAGATTTGGCTCTATTCACAGAGCTACAACCGACCTTAAAACAGATTGGTGACATCGAGCGTATTCTGGCTCGTCTTGCACTTCGTTCTGCTCGTCCACGTGATATGGCTCGTCTTCGTCAAGCAATGGAATACTTACCAGAGCTTGCTGAAACACTGACTCAGCTTAAACACCCATACCTGACTCAACTTGCTCAATACGCGTCTCCTGTAGATGAGGTTTCAGAGCTGCTTGAACGTGCAATCAAAGAGAACCCACCCGTGGTTATCCGTGACGGCGGTGTGATTGCAGAAGGCTACAACGCCGAACTAGATGAATGGCGCGACCTTGCTGCGGGCGCAACTGAGTTTCTGGATAAGCTTGAGCAAGAAGAGCGTGAACGTCATGGCATCGACACACTAAAAGTTGGTTACAACAACGTACACGGTTTCTTCATTCAAGTTAGCCGCGGACAAAGCCACCTAGTACCGCCACATTATGTTCGTCGCCAAACGCTGAAGAATGCTGAACGTTACATAATTCCTGAGCTGAAAGAGCACGAAGACAAAGTGCTTAACTCTAAATCGAAAGCACTGGCTATAGAGAAGCAGTTGTGGGAAGAGTTGTTTGATTTACTACTGCCATATCTAGAACGACTACAAAACATCGCTTCTTCAGTATCGCAACTTGATGTACTACAGAACTTAGCTGAACGCGCAGATACACTTGATTACTGTCGTCCAACCATGACAGAAGCGGCAGGTGTACAGATCCAAGCGGGTCGTCACCCAGTAGTAGAGCAAGTGATGGACGAACCTTTCATCGCCAACCCTATCGACCTAAACGACAAGCGTAAAATGCTGATCATCACGGGTCCAAACATGGGTGGTAAGTCGACTTACATGCGCCAAACTGCACTTATCGCATTGATGGCCCATATCGGTTGTTATGTGCCAGCAGAAAGCGCGACGATTGGCTCTATCGACCGTATCTTTACTCGTATCGGTGCATCGGATGATCTGGCTTCTGGTCGTTCAACCTTCATGGTTGAGATGACAGAGACCGCTAATATTCTGCACAACGCGACACCAAATAGCCTTGTGCTAATGGACGAAATTGGCCGTGGTACCAGTACTTACGATGGTTTGTCATTGGCGTGGGCAAGCGCAGAATGGCTAGCGAATCAAATCAATGCAATGACACTGTTCGCAACGCACTACTTTGAGCTAACCGAGCTACCGAACCAGCTTCCAACATTAGCAAATGTGCACTTGGACGCGGTTGAACACGGTGACAGCATTGCCTTTATGCACGCAGTTCAAGAGGGTGCGGCAAGTAAATCTTACGGCCTAGCGGTTGCAGGGTTGGCGGGTGTACCAAAAGCCGTAATCAAGAACGCTCGCGCGAAGCTAACACAGCTCGAGGCATTGAGTATTGAGTCTCCGACATCGAAGCCAAGTGGTGTTGATATCGCGAACCAACTTAGCCTGATCCCTGAACCGAGTGAGGTGGAGCAAGCACTAGCGAATGTTGATCCTGATGATCTAACACCTCGCCAAGCATTAGAAGAACTCTACCGCTTGAAGAAGCTACTCTAGCTTAAGAAGCACTCTAGTTTAAATAGCTAAGCGCTGTGGTTCCTAGTTGAAGTAAAAGCTAAACCAGAAGCTAAAACTAAAAAACGCTGACATGAGGTCAGCGTTTTTTTATGTCGATATCGTGGAATATCGTTTAGTCGTTTTCAACGTTGAACAGGTTTTCCATGTTCAGACCTTGCTTGATCAGAATCTCACGTAGACGGCGAAGACCTTCAACTTGGATTTGACGAACTCTCTCACGAGTCAGGCTGATTTCACGGCCAACTTCTTCTAGCGTTGACGGTTCATAGCCTAGTAGTCCAAATCGACGTGCAAGCACTTCTTTCTGCTTCGGATTCAGTTCATCAAGCCAGAAGATCAGTGAGTTCTTGATATCGCTATCTTGAGTTGAAACCTCAGGATCTGAATTATTGATGTCTGGAATAATATCCAACAGTGCTTTCTCACCGTCACCACCAATTGGAGTATCTACAGAGCTCACTCTTTCGTTTAGACGAAGCATCTTACTCACATCACCAACTGGCTTGTCTAGCTTAGAAGCAATCTCTTCAGCTGTTGGTTCGTGGTCAAGCTTTTGTGATAGTTCTCTTGCCGTACGTAAGTAGATGTTCAGCTCTTTCACAACATGGATTGGCAAACGGATGGTGCGAGTCTGATTCATCAACGCACGTTCAATGGTTTGACGAATCCACCATGTTGCGTAAGTTGAAAAGCGGAAGCCACGCTCTGGGTCAAACTTCTCTACGGCGCGAATCAAGCCTAGGTTGCCTTCTTCGATTAGATCGAGAAGTGCCAAACCACGGTTGCTATAACGACGAGAAATTTTCACCACCAAACGCAGGTTACTTTCGATCATGCGTTTACGTGCTGCTTCATCACCGCGTAGAGCTCGACGTGCGTAAAGCACCTCTTCTTCTGCGGTTAATAGTGGTGAGAAACCGATTTCGCCTAGATACAGTTGAGTAGCATCTAAGCTTTTAGACGTAACTTCAACTTCTTCTTTCGCTTCGGTTTTCTTCGTGACTGTTCGTTTTGCTTTTCCAAGAGCTTCCGGTTCCGTGGTTGCTTGGTCAAGGTCAAACTCTTCTTTGGTTACTGCATTGCTTATACTCATAACGCCTCCCCCTGGCGAAATTAGCATGACATTACAACTTCATATGTCGCTAAATGACTATGTCACTCAATACAATACGTTAATCATTCATATTGTATTTAAGGCAAATATCGTTTTGGATTAACTGATTTACCTTGGTAACGAATCTCAAAGTGCAGCCTAACACTGCTGGCTCCAGAGCTTCCCATTGTTGCAATCTTCTGCCCTGGTTTCACACTTTGCCCTTCAGATACTAATAGTCGGTCGTTATGCGCGTATGCACTTAAGTAATTATCATTGTGCTTCACAATCACTAGATTGCCGTAGCCTCGTAGTGCATTACCCGAATAAACAACCGTTCCCCCTGCAGTAGATACTATTGGCTGACCTCGCTGTCCTGCTATGTCTATGCCTTTATTTCCTTGTTCGCCTACAGAGAAATTCTTGATTACTCTCCCTTTAGTTGGCCATAACCATTTGGATACTTTATCACTTGTTGGTTTGGTGGACGGTGTAACATTCTGTTTACCTTTAGAACCAACATACTCCTTTGATTTGGATTGTTCAACCTTCTTTGGTGGATCTTTTTTCGCCACTTTGGTGGTAGTTTGAGCCGGGGCAGGTTTAGAGTTTTTGCTCGGTTGCGATGTGGTTTTAGGTTTACTTGCCACAGATGACGTTGTCGATGCCGCGACAGGCGAAGCAACTGCTGCAGCCGCTACCGTTGATTTACCATACGCTGGCGCGTTGTAGCTAGGACGCCACAACTTAAGCTTCTGCCCTGGGTGGATAGTATAAGGGGCAGACAATTTGTTGTAGCTAACGAGGTCATTGACGTCTTTATTGGTCACATAAGCGATGAAATAAAGCGTATCGCCTTTTTTCACTTCATAGTAACTGCCGCGATAACTACCACGATCAATCGATGAGTATTTCTTGTTAAGGCTTGAAACCGGCGCAGGCGAATTCGCTGCACACCCAACAAGGGCACAGCTAAGCAGTAAAGTACTTCCTTTAAACAACTTCGAACGCATCGACTCTCTATCCACCTACACCAATAGTCTTGTTATTAAGCTAGTTCACCAGGAACAAGAGGTACAAATCTCACCATTTCGATAACACTCGACAAAAATTCATCGCCGTGACGAACGATCTTCAACAATTGTTGTTCATCATCCCCAACAGGAATCAGTAAACGACCACCATCTTTCAACTGTTGCAGAAGCGCTTGAGGAATCGACTCTGCAGCAGCGGTAACAATAATCGCATCAAAAGGCGCCTTTGAAGACCACCCTTGCCAACCGTCACCGTGCTTAGTTGAAATATTGTAGAAATCGAGTTGCTTCAACCTACGTTTAGCATCCCATTGTAACGACTTTATTCTTTCAACCGAATAGACATGATCAACAAGCTGAGCCAATACGGCGGTTTGATAGCCAGAACCTGTTCCGATCTCCAAAACGCGGCTATCTTGTTGTAACTCAAGCAACTCTGTCATTTTAGCAACAATGTATGGTTGCGAGATGGTTTGCCCCTGTCCGATCGGCAGCGCATTATTATCATAAGCTTGATGGTACATCGCTTGTGATAAAAAGCTCTCTCTCGGCAGTTGGTAAATAGCATCAAGAACCTTTTGGTCTCGGATGCCATTTTCAATCAGAAAAGTAACTAAGCGCTCGGCTTGTGGATTGCTCACTTACTTCTCCCCTAACCATGTTGTCATCGCACCTAACGACTCATGCGCCGTCAGATCAACTTGTAACGGTGTTACCGATACAAAGCCATGTTCGATTGCGTAAAAATCGGTACCTTCGCCAGCATCTTGCTCTTTACCCGGAGGACCAAGCCAGTAGATATCATGTCCACGAGGGTCTTTTTGCTTAATCATATCTTCAGCATGATGACGAGCACCTAGGCGCGTAACTTGAGTACCAGAGAGTTGTTCTAAAGCCAAATCAGGCACATTAACGTTTAACAGGCGATTAGTTGGGATTGGGTTTAATAAATGTTGTTCGACGATACGACGAGCAATCGCTGCCGCTGTCTTAAAATGTTTTTTACCCACCAATGAAAACGCCACCGACTGAACGCCTAAGAAGTGCCCTTCCATTGCGGCTGCGACTGTGCCTGAATAAAGCACATCGTCACCAAGGTTAGCACCGTGATTAATGCCCGTTAAAACCAGATCGGGCATATCGTTCTTTAGCAGTTCATTTAACGCAAAATGCACACAATCGGTCGGCGTGCCTTGTACCGAGTAGGTATTTTCTGCAATTTCTTGAACGCGCAAAGGTTGTTCTAAAGTTAATGAATTTGAAGCACCTGAGCGATTTCGGTCAGGTGCCACAATGATAACTTCAGCAAGATCACGTAATTCATTTGCTAGCTCATGAATACCTTGAGCATGCACACCATCATCGTTGCTGAGTAAAATCTTCATCTTGTATCCTTTCTTTTTGTTCCAATGCCAAGTGACTAAATTCCAATATCAAGTGACTTAGCTCCAAGCAGAATCGTTATTGCTCGTAGCTTCTTTCTACGTGTACTTCTTCAACCAATTCGCGAACGATCGCTGTTGCGAAACAACCCGCATCAAGAGAGAACTTAAGAGTGACATTATCTTCGTTCACGTCCCAAGTTAAATCCGTTGGTTTCAGTGACGCTTCACGGCGATCATGGCGCATACGGTTACCACGAATCAGAGCCATTAGATCTGGCTCAGCATCAAGGTGTTTCTGTTCTAGAGCTTGAGACTCATCAGTCGTTGGTAAGGCATTATCGCCAGCCAAAGCAACAGTCATCAAAGCAGAGCCGTTCGCGATGTCTTGGTTTACAGCTTCAATGTTGTCAGCCGTTACCGTTAGTTGAGCGCCGTCTTTCACCACGATATCGCCAACCAATGCTGATGCAAACGCACCTTGCTCAATACGGTCTGAAAGGATCAGGTTGTAAATCCACGAGCGAGCTGCAGAAAGGTACAAGCTGCGCTTATTCTGGTTACGAGTACGAACGTTATCACGGCCCCAACGACGAGCTTCAGATAGGTTGTTACCTTCATTGCCAAAACGCTGAGCACCAAAGTAGTTTGGCACGCCCACTTGAGCGACTTTTTCCAAACGCTGAACCACATCTTCGCAATCCGTTACTTCAGACAAGGTCAACTCAAATTGGTTGCCAACTAAATCGCCCGGACGTAACTTTTTGTTGTGTCGCGCTGTCGCTAGGATTTCGATGCTTGGGTATTGTGCTAAGAACGCTGAAAAGTCAGGCTCACCTTTCGGTAGGTGGACGCTCAACCACTGCTCTGTCACAGCGTGACGGTCTTTCAAACCCGCCCAGCTCACGTCTTTCGACTTAACACCGCAAGCTTTAGCCAGCTCATTCGCTACAAAGCTCGTGTTCTCACCCGTTTTACGGATGCGAACCATTAGATGCTCGCCTTCGCCAGTAAATTCAAAACCCAAGTCTTCATTAACGACAAAGTGTTCGGCTTTTGCTTTTAGTTTTGCTTTCGCAGTTGGTTTACCGTTTAGATAAGCCAATGAAGATAAAATATCTGACATGCTGTTCTTTTCGTGTTGGTGCTTACGCACTTTTGGTAATTAGGACCACCGCTTCACATGCGATGCCCTCTTTGCGACCTGTAAAACCTAAACGCTCAGTGGTCGTGGCTTTTACGTTTACATTACTAATGCTGGTTTCTAAATCTTGTGCAATAGCTTGGCACATAAATTCTATATGAGGCGCCATTTTTGGTGCTTGCGCCATGATAGTAATATCGGCATTACCAATCACGTAGCCTTGTTCTTTTACTCGACGGTACACATCTTTCAATAGCTCACGGCTGTCTGCGCCTTTCCATTCATCATCAGTGTCTGGGAAATGACGACCAATATCACCCGCAGCAATCGCACCTAATAGAGCGTCACATAACGCATGTAGGGCAACATCACCGTCTGAGTGTGCAATAAGACCTTGTTCATAAGGGACGCTCACGCCACCAATAATTACCGGGCCTTCACCACCAAACTTATGTACATCAAAGCCATGGCCAATACGAATCATCATTATTCCTTATTCTGACTTAAATAGAACTCAGCGAGCGCTAAATCTTCTGGCTGAGTAATCTTAAAATTATCTGAACGCCCAGCGATTAAAGCGGGCGATAAACCTTTCCACTCAAAAGCTGAAGCTTCATCGGTAATCGAAACACCTTGTTGAAGCGCCTCACTCAATGCATTCCACAGAGGCTCGGCCTTAAACATTTGCGGCGTCAGTGCGTGCCATAAATCGGCTCGTTCAACGGTATGCTCAATCTGCCCTTGGGCACCTCGCTTCATCGTGTCACGAACGGGCGCGGCCAAAATAGCCCCGACATCGTGGCTCATCGCGCCTGAGATTAACTTATCGATATCACCCAACTGAACACAAGGCCTTGCAGCATCGTGAACCATTACCCACTCACCAAGCTGCTGCTCTGCAATGTAATCTAAAGCAGAGAGCACGGAGTCTGCTCTTTCGCTTCCACCAGACACTCTGATCACTTGTGGGTTCTGATTAAGGGCAAGCTCTGGGTAGTATGGGTCATCATCGCTAATCGCGACGACAATCTGAGAGACTTGTGGGTGAGACAATAATTTCTCAACGGTGTGCTCTAAAATCGTTGTACCGTTAATCTTAAGATATTGCTTAGGACGGTCGGCCTGCATTCGGCTACCCACGCCCGCCGCAGGTACAACGGCAATCACGCTTTGAAGTTGAGTCGACATTAATGGGATTCCTCACCAATGATGCGATAAAACGTTTCGCCTTCTTTTACCATTCCAAGTTCATGACGTGCACGCTCTTCAATCGCGTCTAAGCCTTGGCGTAGATCGTCGATTTCGGCAAACATCTCGGCATTACGCACATGCAGCTTTTCGTTTACTTGTTGTTGAACTTGGATTTCGTTGTTCACACCGTAGTAATCAGAGATACCATTTTTACCGAGCCACAGTGTGTGTTGTAGCCAGCCAAACACTATGAGCAGTACTAAAGCAAAAATTCGCATAACACCTTTCGCCGGTTGAAAAAGAAGGAACTAGAATAAGGCACATATATACCATAATGAGCTTATTGGTGCGAGATATGTGGTGTAAGGGAATCAATAAGTAGGAGAATTATTGTTGTTCGAAACCTGTAATAAGATTCTCAACGCCCTCCTCCATCGGTCTCGATAATGACGAACAAACTATTCCAGACGAAACAACCAAAGACAGAACGTCTTTCCTAAATCACGTCACCCGTCATTCACAAGAAGGAGGAACGACTGAGTTGGGAATCTATCGAGGTAAACGCAAATAAGAGATTCCCTATTCCTTCCTTCGTCAGTCTAGGGAATGACGAATTTTAGGCAAAGAAAACGCCCTACCGAAGTAGAGCGTTTTCAAAAGCTTTAAGCTAATAATTCGCTAGGAATTATTGACCTTTAACTTCTTTAAGACCGCTTTCGTTGTAAAAAGGAGGAGCTTTAGAACCTAGAGATTCTTTACTCCACCTTTCTGCAGACAAAAAAATGCCCCGCATAAGCGAGGCATTTAAAAAGCTTAGATTAACAATTCACTAGGAATTATTGACCTTTAACTTCTTTAAGACCGTTGTAAGGAGCTTTAGAACCTAGAGCTTCTTCGATACGGATAAGTTGGTTGTACTTAGCAACACGGTCAGAACGGCTCATAGAACCAGTTTTGATTTGACCTGCAGCTGTACCTACCGCTAGATCAGCGATAGTTGCATCTTCAGTTTCGCCAGAACGGTGAGAGATTACTGCAGTGTAGCCAGCGTCTTTAGCCATCTTGATAGCAGCTAGAGTCTCTGTTAGAGAACCGATTTGGTTGAACTTGATAAGGATAGAGTTAGCTACGCCTTTCTCGATACCTTCAGCAAGAATCTTAGTGTTTGTAACGAACAGATCGTCACCAACGATTTGAAGCTTGTCGCCTAGAAGTTCAGTTTGGTGCTTGAAGCCATCCCAATCTGACTCGTCAAGACCGTCTTCGATAGAAACGATTGGGAAGTTGTTCGCTAGCTCAGCTAGGTAGTGGTTGAACTCTTCAGAAGTGAAAGTTTTACCTTCGCCCTTCATGTTGTAGATGCCAGCTTCTTTGTCGAAGAACTCAGATGCTGCACAGTCCATAGCAAGAGTCACGTCTTTACCTAGTTCGTAACCAGCAGCTGCAACAGCTTCTGCGATAACTTCTAGAGCTTCAGCGTTAGACTTAAGGTTAGGAGCGAAACCACCTTCATCACCAACTGCAGTGCTGTAGCCTTTAGACTTAAGAACTTTAGCTAGGTTGTGGAATACTTCAGCGCCGATACGTAGACCTTCTTTAAGAGTTTTAGCGCCAACTGGTTGGATCATGAACTCTTGGATGTCAACGTTGTTATCTGCGTGCTCACCACCGTTGATGATGTTCATCATTGGTAGAGGCATAGAGAACTGACCAGCAGTACCGTTTAGCTCAGCGATGTGCTCGTATAGAGGCATGCCTTTCGCAGCAGCAGCAGCTTTTGCGTTAGCTAGAGATACAGCTAGGATAGCGTTCGCGCCGAACTTAGACTTGTTATCAGTACCGTCTAGGTCAAGCATGATTTGGTCAACGTCAGCTTGTGCTTTAGCGTCAGTACCAACTAGAGCTTCAGCGATTGGGCCGTTTACAGCTTCAATAGCTTTAAGAACACCTTTACCTAGGAAACGTGATTTGTCGCCGTCACGTAGCTCAAGAGCTTCGCGAGAACCAGTAGATGCGCCAGATGGAGCAGCAGCCATACCTACGAAACCGCCTTCTAGGTGTACTTCAGCTTCTACAGTTGGGTTACCACGTGAATCGATGATTTCACGACCTAGAACTTTAACGATCTTAGACATTGAATGTTTCCTTCTCGTTGAATATATAAATGTCAAATTTAAAGGTAGCAGCACAACTTACGCAGCTACCTGTATTCCTTTTTACTTTTCTAACTCGCCGCGCTGGAACTCACCAGCCGCTTTAACGAAACCTGCAAACAATGGGTGACCATCGCGAGGTGTTGAAGTGAACTCTGGGTGGAATTGAGCAGCAACGAACCATGGGTGGTTCGGGTTCTCAATAACTTCAACCAGTTTCTTGTCCGCAGATAGACCCGATACTTTTAGGCCCGCTTTTTCGATTTGTGGACGAAGATTGTTGTTCACTTCGTAACGGTGACGGTGACGTTCATGGATCGTCGCGCTACCGTATAATTCGTAAGCTTTCGTACCTTTCGCTAGGTGACAAAGCTGTGAACCAAGACGCATTGTGCCGCCTAGGTCAGATGATTCTGTACGCTCTTCAACTTTACCTTCGCCATCAGTCCATTCAGTGATAAGACCGACAACTGGGTACTTAGTTTCAGTACAGAATTCAGAAGAGTGCGCCCCTTCCATTTTAGCAACGTTACGAGCGTACTCGATAAGCGCTACTTGCATACCTAGACAGATACCTAAGTACGGTACTTTGTTTTCACGAGCGTATTGAGCAGCAAGAATCTTACCTTCAACACCACGATCACCAAAGCCACCAGGAACTAGGATTGCATCTAGGCCTTCTAAAACTTCTACGCCACGAGACTCAACATCTTGTGAATCTACGTATTTAATATTAACGCTTAGGCGGTTTTTCAAGCCTGCGTGTTTTAGCGCTTCATTTACTGATTTGTATGCGTCTGGTAGTTCAATGTACTTACCAACCATACCAATCGTCACTTCACCCGTTGGGTTAGCTTCTTCGTAAATTACTTGTTCCCATTCAGACAGGTCTGCTTCTGGAGCTGTGATGCCGAAACGCTTACATACAAGTTCATCAGTGCCTTGAGCTTTAATAAGCTGAGGGATCTTGTAGATAGAGTCAACATCGCGCATAGAAATAACTGCATTTTCTTGCACATTACAGAACAGAGCAATTTTCTTACGCTCGTTCGAAGGAATGTTGCGATCTGAACGACAAACTAGGATGTCTGGCTGAATACCAATAGACAGTAGCTCTTTTACAGAGTGTTGCGTTGGCTTAGTTTTCACTTCGCCCGCTGCTGCTAGGTATGGCACTAGAGTAAGGTGCATGAACATTGCGCGTTCACGGCCTAGTTCTACTGCTAGCTGACGAATCGCTTCCATGAATGGTAGAGATTCGATATCACCAACCGTACCACCAACTTCAACGATCGCGATATCGTGGCCAGCTGCGCCAGAAATAACACGCTCTTTGATAGAGTTAGTGATGTGTGGGATAACCTGAATTGTTGCACCTAGGTAATCACCGCGACGCTCTTTAGCGAGTACGTCTGAGTAAACACGACCTGCAGTGAAGTTGTTACGCTTAGTCATCTTGGTGCGAATGAATCGCTCATAGTGACCAAGGTCAAGGTCTGTTTCAGCGCCATCTTCCGTAACGAACACTTCACCGTGCTGAGTCGGGCTCATAGTGCCTGGATCAACGTTGATGTAAGGGTCAAGCTTCATCATAGTCACTTTAAGACCACGAGCTTCTAAAATAGCCGCAAGAGATGCTGCAGCAATACCTTTACCTAGAGAGGATACAACCCCGCCAGTAACAAAAATGTAATTTGTCGTCATGTTTAACCTGAAATTGGTTGAATGAGGGAAATGGACTACTTCTGGACGGGATGAAAATATACCAGAAGCCCCTTATCGCCACAACGTGAAATCTATCACACTGCTATTTTTTATTTTTTGCTTCAAATCAATTCATGATAAAAGCTTTGGTTATCTTTTCTCCGCCACTTTGACTTCATCCCACATGGAATCAAGCTGTTGTAGTGAAAAATCGGTCAAATTTTTATCTTGCTGACGAACTTTTTGTTCCACCCCTTTAAAGCGACGCGAAAACTTCAGATTGGCTTTGTTCAGCGCCGTTTCTGGATTTTTACCTAAATGTCGCACCAAATTGACCGTCGCAAACAGCAAATCACCTAACTCTTCTTCAACCAAATCTTCGTTAGGTGTGACTTGAAGTGCCTCTTCCAGCACCTCGTCAACTTCCTCTAAAACCTTATCAGCGACTGGACCAATTGAGTCCCAGTCAAAGCCAAATTTCGCGACCTGCTTTTGAATCTTTGTAGCACGCGAAAGCGCAGGTAGAGAGTTTGGTATTGAGTCTAGAATACTTTCTTGAGTTTTGCCTGCTTGTGCTTTTTCTTTAGCTTTTTCCGCTTCCCAGTTGGCATTGATTTCTTCATCACTGGCAAACTCGGTATCAGAGAACACATGCGGGTGACGTCGTGTTAACTTCTCATTGATGCCGTCAACCACATCAGAGAACTCAAAAAGCCCCTGTTCTTTCGCTAACTGGCTATAAAAGATTACCTGAAACAGCAAGTCACCCAACTCTTCTTGTAGATTCGGCCAGTCTTTGTTGTGAATCGCATCCACCACTTCGTACGTCTCTTCGATAGTATGCGGGACAATTGTTTCAAAATTTTGTTTTAAATCCCAAGGACAGCCACCTTCTGGATCGCGCAGCTTAGTCATGATCTGTTCAAGTTGTTCAATCGGGTGATTCATCGTTTTCTTCCTATTACTGTCTTTGATTTTTAAATTTATAACGTCTTCTAAAACTAAAAAAGGTGAGCAGCCAAAACCACTCACCTTTCTATTCTTTCCGTCATCCCCAAGAGTGAAGAATGAGCGAGTTGGGGATCTCAAACCGCTTGGCGAGATTCCCTATCACGTTCGTCCCTCACTGTCGGGAATGACGAGGATCGTATTTTAGACTATCCCAACCTTTTTACTGACATAACATCTTTGATCTGCTCGACTCGACTTGTCACTCGACTTAAGATCTCAATATTGGTCACTTCCAAATCGAAATCCATTACCGACAACTGACGTTTATAGTCGATACGGCTCTTCATTGTGGTCACGCTGATCTTCTCGTTCGAAAACAGTGAGGTGATGTCTTTCAGTAAACCATTACGCTCTAGCGCTTCAACACGCAACGTTAGGATGTAAGAACCAACAAAACCATTACCCCAAACCGTATCAATGATGCGCTCTGGTGCATGTAGACTTAGCTCACTAAGCTGTTCGCAATCGCTACGGTGAACTGAGATACCACGACCTTGAGTGATGTAGCCTTTGATGGTGTCGCCAGGGATTGGCTGACAACAACGTGCAAGGTGCGTCATTAGGTTATCAACGCCTTCAACGACTACAGCATCTTTCTTAGGACGACTCTGTTGTGCTGGCTTGTTTTCTGACTCAAGCAGTTTCTCTAGCGCTTTCTTGTCTTCTTCTTCGGCTGTTGGCTTGTTCACCAGAGCATTGATGTGATTAACCACTTGGTTAATGCGCAAGTCACCACTACCGATGCCTGCATAAAGCTCATCTGGCGTGTTCACGTTAAAGCGTCTTAGCGCGTATTGGTCGGCATCTTTTAGAGTTGCACCAACCTTCGCTAATTCAACCTCAAGGATGTCACGACCCGCTTCTAGGTTCTTCTCACGACTTTGCGCACGGAACCAAGCGTTGATTTTCGCACGAGCACGTCCAGAGTGAACGAAACCTGTGGTTGGGTTCAGCCAATCACGAGATGGGTTTGGCTCTTTCTGTGTGATGATCTCTACTTGGTCGCCCATTGATAACTTGTGGGTGAACGGTACGATACGCCCTGCCACTTTGGCACCGATACAACGGTGTCCAACCATCGAGTGGATGTGATAAGCAAAGTCCAACGGAGTAGCACCCATTGGTAAGTCAACCACATCACCACGCGGTGTAAACGCGTATACGCGGTCATCGAATACTTGGCTACGAACTTCATCCAGCATCTCGCCAGAATCCGACATCTCTTCCTGCCAATCGATAAGCTTACGCAACCAAGTAATTTTCTCGTCGTAACCACTGCGGCCGCTTGAAGCACCTTCTTTGTACTTCCAGTGCGCAGCAACACCAAGTTCTGAGTCTTCGTGCATTTGCTTGGTACGAATCTGAATCTCAATGGTCTTGCCTTCAGGGCCAAGAACAACCGTGTGAATCGACTGGTAGCCATTTGGCTTAGGATTCGCCACATAGTCGTCAAATTCGCTTGGTAGATGTTTGTATTTGGTATGAACGACACCTAGACCGGCATAACAGTCTTGAAGTTGGTCGGCGATGATACGCACAGCTCGCACGTCAAAAAGTTCATCGAAGGCCAAGCCTTTCTTCTGCATTTTACGCCAGATGCTGTAGATGTGTTTTGGTCGACCGCTGACTTCAGCATTAATGCTTGAACGGTTCATTTCTGCCGTTAAGTCGTCAACGAAATCTGTAATGTATTGTTCACGTACGATACGACGCTCAGACAACTGTTTAGCGATCTGCTTGTAAGTGTCTGGTTGTTGGTAGCGGAATGCGTAGTCTTCGATTTCCCACTTAAGCTGACCAATACCTAAACGGTTAGCCAGTGGTGCATAGATGTTAGAACACTCTTTTGCTGCCGCGCGGCGCACAGCATCAGGTGCCTTTTTCACCTCGATAAGGTTACAGATTCGCTCTGCTAGCTTGATGACTACGCAGCGGAAGTCGTCAACCATTGCTAATAGCATGCGACGAACGTTATCGACTTGACCCGAGGCTGCACTGCCTTCAAGGGTCACGTTAAGCTGGCCCAAGGCCGCCATTTCTTCAACGCCATCAATCAACTTTACGGTTTCTTTGCCATAGCTTTCTTCAAACGCTTCGCGCTCAAAAACGCCGCTAGAGACGACAGGGAAAAGTTGTGCAGCAATTAAAGTGGCACGGTCCATGGACAAGGTGACCAAGATTTCGATCATCTCGCGGCCACGCCAAAGCAAGAGCGATGCTTGCTCGTGATCTTTTAAAAGTTCTTCACAGTGACGATAAACTTTGATCAGTTTATTCGAGGTTTTTGCGTCTTGATTCAATGACGCAATCCAACTTTCTAGCTCAAACTGTTCGCTTGGGTTTAAATGTGCGCTTCGTACCGCAACCATCATGCCTTCCTAGTTATTCTGTTTATACCCAATTCAATATGACTAACTGGTTCCAAGTTAGTTCGACCATATTGATATCAGCGCAAGTTTCCCTGCGCCTTTGTGATTCATTTTGAAGCCTTGTTTAAGGGCCTCTAAGCCTTGATAAAGAGAGCCATTGATTCTAGATGACTGGTGTGTGGGAACATGTCCAACATACCAAGTTTGGCTAATTGGTAGCCTTGTTTTTCTAAGCTCTCAGAATCTCTAGCTAGAGTAGCAGGATTACACGAAACATAAACTACACGCTTCGCTCCTAACGCTGAAATTTGATCAACGATCCCACTCGCTCCAGCCCTTGCAGGGTCGAGCAGTACTTTATCGAATTTCTCTTTTGCCCAAGGCTGTGAAGATAAGTCTTCTTCAAGGTTAGCTTGGTAAAACTCGGTATTACTCAACTGGTTTAATTCTGCATTCGACGTGGCCTGTTGTACCATTTCATCAACACCTTCCACACCAACCACAAACGCCGATTGTTGTGCGATAGGCAGGCTGAAGTTACCTAACCCACAAAACAGGTCAAGCACTCGTTCATCCGCTTTAGGCTCTAACCACTCAATCGCTTGAGACACCATCTGTTGGTTTACCTTCTGGTTAACCTGAATAAAGTGGTTTGGTTCAAACGGCAATGTCACACCCGTTTCTTTATAAGCTGGCGCATCACCCACTAAGCGAAGCAATTTGTCGGTTTCTGGCATCGAGTACAGCGTCGCGCCTTCCTCTTTCGCTAATGTGATCAGCGCTTGCTCATCTTTCTCTACCAAAGGCTTAAGGTGACGCAGAACCATAACAGGGCTAGTATCGCCCAATACCAATTCAACGTGTCCTAAAGAGGTAAGGTTGCTGAAAGTGTTGAGTAAATTTTTCAGCTTTGGCAGCAATACATTCAGGCGAGGATCAAGCACGGCACAGTCGGTGATGTTTTCGATCTGCTTACTTTGCTTCTTGCGGAAACCGAACTGAAGTTTTTGTGTTTTCTTATCAACAAACAGGCTGATACGCGCACGACGTCGGTAACCCGTTTCATCACCCACAATCGGTTGGGCAACTTCGGTCTTATCCGTCTTATATTGGTTCATTAAGTGCGTGAGAGATTGTGCCTTGTGCTCAATCTGAGATTCATAACCAAGGTGCTGAAGATGGCAGCCGCCACACTTATTAAAGTGTTTACAAAAAGGCTTTAAACGTTGCTCGCTCGGTTTCAATAATTTGATGAGTTTTGCGCGTGCAAATTTACTCTTACTCTCAGTAAGTTGAATAACCACCTGCTCACCGGGCAATGCGCCATCAATGAAAACAGGTTTGTTTTTCTGATAAGCGATGCCAGCGCCATTGTGATCCATTCGTTCAACTAAAACCGATTGATGCTTGGTCTCGAGTTGAGTTTTCTTTTTTGGTTGGAAAAAACGTGCCATTGCTTGTGCCTAATGTATCTTTTAATAAGTAATTGGTATCCAGGACTCACTATTCTGTCTTGGAATCATTGTCGAACGTCACGGCTTTGATTAAGCTTACCGTTCACTTAACCGCCATTGTGTGCGTTATTTTCCCATATCCAGACCTCGATGTAATTAAAGAACATGACCAGATATGGCTTAAGAGCCCGTGTAATTACCTTAACTCTAGCTCCAACCCTGATTATTGGGTTGCTATTGAGTGCATTTTTCTCATTTAACCGCTATCAAGACCTTGAGGGGCAAGTGGTTAACACTGGTACTAGCATCATTGAACCACTGGCGATTGCGAGTGAATCCGGCATGCAACTCGAAAGCCGAGAGTCTGTTCGTCAGCTAATTAGCTATGCGCATCGAAAGAATTCTAAGCTTGTGCGCAGTATTGCGGTGTTTGATGAGCGACACGAATTGTTCGTAACCTCAAACTTCCACCCTGATTTTGAAAGCCTGACTTATCCCAAAGATAAACCGATCCCGCATTTGAGCTCGTCGAACCTGCTCGATAATACGCTGATTCTTCGGACGCCGATTATTGCGGAAGGTCAGTACATCAACTCAGCCAATGGCCAATCACAAGCCAACCAAGCCATTGGTTATATCGCGATTGAGTTAGACCTATCTTCACTTCGTTTGCAGCAATATCAAGAGGTGTTCTCTGCCTTCTTGGTACTGATTCTTGGGCTGGGTCTTTCTGGTGTGTTCGCTTTCCGTTTGATGCACGATGTAACTCAACCGATCACGCACATGAAGAACATGGTCGACAGGATTCGTCGTGGTCACTTGGATGTCCGTATCGAAGGCAAAATGCACGGTGAGTTGGACTCGCTAAAAAATGGTATCAACGCGATGGCGGTGTCGCTGTCGGAATATCACGTCGAGATGCAACACAGTATCGACCAAGCGACTTCGGATCTACGTGAAACTCTTGAACAGTTAGAGATTCAAAACGTTGAGTTAGACATCGCGAAAAAACGAGCACAAGAAGCGGCGCGTGTTAAATCTGAGTTCTTGGCCAACATGTCTCACGAGCTAAGAACACCACTCAACGGCGTTATTGGTTTTACTCGTCAGATGCTTAAAACACATCTCTCGAACAGCCAAACCGATTATCTACAAACCATTGAACGCTCGGCGAACAACCTACTGAGTATCATCAACGATATCTTGGACTTCTCGAAACTTGAGGCCGGTAAGTTAGCCCTAGAAAACATTCCATTTGAATTCCAAGCGAGTCTTGAAGAGGTTGTGAACCTTCAAGCGACCAACGCCCATGAGAAAGGGTTAGAACTAACGCTGAAGATCGATCCGAAAGTGCCACCAGGCGTTGTTGGTGACCCACTGCGTATCCAGCAGATCCTAACCAACCTCGTTGGTAACTCAATCAAGTTTACTGAACGTGGCAACATTGATATCAGTGTTGAACTGCGCTCGCAAAGCGAAGACAACATCGAGCTACAGTTCATGGTTCGTGATACCGGTATTGGTATCTCTGAGCGTCAACAAGCTCAGCTATTCCAAGCCTTCAGCCAAGCGGATGCGAGTATCTCTCGTCGCTATGGCGGTACAGGCCTAGGTCTAGTAATCACCCAGAAGCTTGTTAGCCAAATGGGTGGTGAGATCAGTCTAACCAGTCGCCTGCACCAAGGTTCAACCTTCTGGTTCACCTTAAGGCTTTCGACCACCGATATGCCAATGACCGAGCTGATTGAGACTCAATGTCTGCAAGACAAGCAACTGCTGCTTATCGAACCAAACATGCAAGCAGCTTCAATTACTCAGCAAATTCTGACTCAAGAAGGCTTAGTCGTTACCTACCGTTCAGTGATGCCGGACGAGTCGACCTCATACGACTACGTTCTACTTAACCTTGCGGCCAACCAAGATTACCAATTTGATACCGTAAGCGGCTGGGCAATTGGGGCGAAGAAGATTGCTCAGAACGTGATCATTGGTACGCCAAGTACCGAGCTCGCACTAGGTGAACAACTAATGAAAGAGGTTGATGTACAGTGCATCACCAAGCCTCTATCTCGTAAGAAGCTACTGCAAACTTTGGTGTCTAACCAAGCGCCAACCTTGATAGCACCAGCGATTGAAACCCATTCTGAAGAGAAGCTACCGCTTACTGTAATGGCCGTGGACGACAACCCAGCCAACCTTAAGTTGATTACCGCGCTGCTTAAAGAGCGTGTAGAAACCGTTATCAGTTGTACTAGCGGACAGCAGGCGATCGACAAGGCGACAGAAACACCATTTGATATCATCTTTATGGATATTCAAATGCCACAAATGGATGGTGTGACGGCTTGTGAGAATATTAAGAAGCTGGCGAACAATGCTAATACGCCAGTCATTGCCGTGACCGCTCATGCGATGATTGGCGAGCGTGACCGACTGCTTGAAGCGGGTATGGATGATTACCTAACCAAGCCAATTGAAGAGCATGTGTTACAGCAGGTTTTGATTCACTGGAGCCCGACCTCAGAGGTTGAGCACATCGAGAAGATAAACCCAGACCACCCAGCAGTCTCGGCTGAAATCGATAACAGCCAAGTGTCAGAAACGGAAGCAAGTGTGCACAAGAACATCATCATTGATTGGCAAGCGGCAATGAAACAAGCCGCCAATAAAGAAGACCTCGCACGCGATATGCTTCAAATGCTAGTCGATTTCATTCCTGAGGTTTATGAGGCCGCAGAGAAAGCCATTGAAGACAGCGACTACCCTGTTGAACAACTGATACACATCATCCACAAGATGCATGGCAGCAGCTCGTACAGTGGCGTTCCAAGGCTAAAATCGGTATGTGCAACGATAGAAAAAGAACTACGTTCAGGCACTTCTGTTGAAGATATTGAGCCGGAGCTTTTTGAACTTCAGGATGAGCTAGAGAAAGTTCAAGCCACAGCAATTCACTATTTGAAACCGGCGAAGGCTTAACGAATAGTTGTTCAAAAAAATCGTTAAACGGTTTTCCAGTCAATAAAAAAGCAGAGCTCATAAGCTCTGCTTTTTTTGTTTTGTAGCGAGTCGCTAATCAAACATTAGATTCAGGTTAGCCGCAATCAATTACGATTCGAGTAACACGGTTGCCACAGCGTAGTGGCGTTCATCTGAGATCGTCAGGTGAATTGATGTTGTGCCACTCGCCTCTGCAATTTCACGCGCTTTCTTGTGTAAGCTCAATACTGGCTTACCATGCTCATCGTTTGAAATCTCAAAGTCGTGGAAGGTCACACCCAGCGCAATCCCCGTACCTAACGCCTTAGATGCTGCTTCTTTAGCGGCAAAGCGTTTTGCAAGATAACGGCCTTTTTGCTTCAACTGTTGGAATACTTCAAACTCAGAATCCGTCAAAATACGTTGAGCAAAAGCGTCGCCACTTCGCGACAGCGCCTTCTCGACACGTTCGATTTCTGCGATATCTGTACCTAATCCAACAACTGCCATGTTTCCTCTACTACTTAACTTCTATCTAATGATTCACTGCACATCGCTTAGTGCCGACGACTTGCCGAACTAAGCGTTGTTACGTGCTGTTTCCATAATTGCTTTCATGTCTGCAACGGCTTTGTTTAAGCCATCAAACACTGCACGTCCCATGATCGAGTGACCGATGTTCAACTCGTAGATCTCTGGAAGTGCCGCAATTGGCGCAACGTTGTGGTAAGTCAGACCATGACCCGCATTGACTGTGATACCTAGGTCATCTGCATAGCTTGCGCCTGCTGCGATCTTCTTAAGCTCGTCTTGTTGGTCTTCTTCTGTCTTAGCATCAGCATAGTGACCCGTGTGCAGTTCAATGAACGGTGCACCACACGCTTTTGCTGCGTCAATTTGCTCACGGTCAGCATCGATAAATAGAGATACCTTGATGCCCGCTGCAGACAGTTTTTGCGTCGCCGCTTTGATCTTCTCAAGCTGACCAACCACGTCCAAGCCACCTTCAGTGGTTAGCTCTTCACGTTTTTCGGGAACCAGACAAACAAACTCAGGATTAGTATCGAGTGCAATTTGAACCATCTCGTCCGTTACGGCCATCTCCAAGTTCATGCGAGTTTGAAGTGTTTCAGCCAGAATACGCACATCGCGATCAACGATATGACGACGGTCTTCACGCAAGTGAATAGTAATGCCGTCTGCACCAGCACGTTCAGCAATTTCAGCTGCGTGTACTGGATCTGGGTATTTAGTACCACGTGCATTACGTAGTGTTGCAATATGGTCGATATTAACGCCTAAAAGGATTGAGCTCATTTTCCAATACTCCGTGCTCTAGAGAGGGCTATTGTTGGCATAAATAGCTCTCTACTTTTTAATGGTTTGCCGCCAAGATACGGCTTTAAGGCTATGCGTGTAAAGCGTTTTGCCGCTTTTAACTGCTCTTTAGTGATAAACCTACGTTCGCTGATTGCAATAAGTTCATCGCCCATAAAAGTCAGGTTATCTCGACGCACTGAAGCGATGAAACCTTTCTGCTCTCGGTAACGATAAGTCATGGTTGGATCGATGGCTTCACCTGTGCCTGCGCAGTGTAAAAAGTCGACCCCATAGCCCATTGCAGATAACAGAGCCAACTCAAAACGACGCAGTGCTGGCTCAGGGTTCTCATTATGCGCGAGCTCTGTTAAAGCATGAAGATAGTCGTGAAAAAGTGCAGGCATGGGTACTTCAGCCATCAATACGCGGCCGATGAGCTCATTCACATACATGGCGGAATACAGGTTTATACCCGCAAGAGGAAGCCCCAAGCTGATAGGTTCAGCTTGGCGTAAGGTTTTCATCGAACCATTACCAGACCACTTAAGCAGTAGCGGCGTAAAAGGCTGCAATGCACCTTTCAAATTGGAACGCTTGCTGCGTGCGCCTTTAGACATCAACGTCATCCGACCGAACTCTTCACTGAAGACGTCCAAGATCAGACTCGACTCACTGTATGGTCGACGGTGCAACACAAAGCATCGCTGTAACCCTTCGCTCAATCACTTACCCTTATTACAGATACAAAAAGAGAGAGTTCGCACTCTCTCTTGGATTTATCTTCAGTTCAACTTTCTTACTTGTCAATTTTTACTATTAGAAAGTGACGTTCAATATATTATAGATCGTCGATGTAGCCTAACGAACGAAGTGCACGCTCATCATCAGCCCAGCCAGATTTAACCTTGACCCAAGTCTCTAGGTAAACCTTACGACCGAATAGCTCTTCCATATCGATACGCGCTTCACGACCAATCGTTTTGATCTTCTCGCCCGCTTTACCAATCACCATTTTCTTCTGACCAGTACGTTCAACAAGAATCAGAGCATTGATGTGGAAACCATCGTTATCTGGGTTGTAATCGAAGCGTTCAATTTCAACCGTTACCGAGTAAGGTAGCTCGTCACCCGTAAAGCGCATTAGCTTTTCACGGATAATTTCAGATGCCATAAAGCGTTGCGAGCGATCCGTCACGTATTCTTCTGGGAAGTGGTGAGTCGCTTTTGGTAAGTGTTCACGTACGTGCTTACGCAGTACATCAATGTTCTTACCTTGCTTCGCAGAGATTGGCACAACATCAATGAAGTCCATCTTCTTAGAAACTTCCATCATGTGTTGCATGACGTTCGTACGGTCTTGAACGTTATCTACTTTGTTGATGCAAAGTACAACTGGGAAGTCGGTCTTCTTCAGTTTGTTCAGAACCATTTCATCGTCGTCAGTCCAGTGAGTACCGTCGACAAGGAAGAATACTAGGTTTACATCACTCAGTGAGCTGTTCGCCGCACGGTTCATCAAACGGTTGATTGCACGCTTTTCTTCAATATGAAGTCCAGGAGTATCAACGAAGATCGCTTGGTAATCACCTTCAGTTTCCACGCCCATAATACGGTGACGTGTCGTCTGTGGTTTACGTGATGTAATAGAGATCTTCTGACCCAGAATATGGTTCAGAAGCGTCGACTTACCTACATTTGGGCGACCGACAATAGCGATGAAGCCACAGTGTTGGTTTTCCGGTAGGCCTGTTTGTTTGCTATCAGATGAAAAGAATGCATCGATATCGAAATCTTGGTTGTTATCAGACATTGCTTAGTTGCTCTAATGCTGTTTCAGCAGCCGCTTGTTCTGCCTTGCGGCGGCTAGTGCCTTTACCGATAACAGGTTTATCCACACCTGCCACTTCACACTCAACCGTAAATTCTTGGTTGTGTGCTTCACCTTTAATATTAGTCACTGTGTAGACAGGTAGAGGATTTCTTCGACCTTGCAAAAACTCTTGAAGACGAGTTTTCGGATCTTTTTGAGATACTCCAGGCTGAATTGCTTCTAGGCGAGATTGGTACCAGCTTAAAATAATGCCGCGAACCGTCTCAGTATCACTATCTAAATAGACAGCGCCGATGATCGCTTCAACTGCATCCGCTAGAATAGAATCACGACGGAAACCGCCACTCTTCAACTCACCTGGACCTAATTTTAAGTAATCTCCTAGTTCGAATTCACGACCTAGTTCTGCCAATGTATGACCACGTACTAATGTTGCGCGCATGCGGCTCATATCACCTTCGTTTACCTTAGGAAAACGGTGGTAAAGATCATCAGCGATAACAAAACTTAAAATTGAATCGCCCAGAAACTCAAGACGTTCGTTATGTTTACCTGCGGCGCTGCGGTGAGTCAGCGCCAAGTGGATAAGATCGGCATCATTAAACTGATAGCCAATCTTTCTCTCTAGTTTATCAATTGGAGAATTCATGCTCTCTCGATGTGTTAATTGATCGATTAATGAATCCCACCGATGCGATTAAAACGCACACCAGTAGGAATCCATGTTGGAAGTACACTGTCTGAACCACGTTCGAACTCGAAGCTGATCCAAATAGCAACGGCCTTACCAACAAGGTTTGCTTCAGGGACAAAGCCCCAGTAACGGCTATCAGCACTGTTGTCACGGTTATCACCCATCACAAAGTACTGGCCTTCTGGAACGACCCACTCGTTAACACCATTGCGAGGCTGGTATGCTTGCACACGGTCGCGGCGTAATGGGTTAACTAAAATTTGGTGCTCTACGTCTCCAAGCTGTTCATTCAGCTGAATCAGAGGCACACCATCTTGAACAAATTGGCTTTCTTCAACGTTACTTAATTTTACTGGTTCACAGCTACTTGTACCCTTCGCTTGAATGCAAATCTCTTTACGACTGCTGTAGCGGATGGTGTCACCTGGCATACCAACAACACGCTTGATGTAGTCGATGTTAGGCTGAGGTGGGTACTTAAATACGATTGAATCACCACGCTCTGGCTTGCCCGTTTCTACCAATTGAGTGCGCCATACAGGGTCTTTTAGACCGTACGCGTACTTCTCTACCAAGATGAAGTCGCCAACCAAAAGCGTTGGCATCATCGAGCCAGAAGGGATTTGAAACGGTTCATAAATAAATGAACGCAGAACCAAAACAAATGCAATTACCGGGAAAATGGAAACACTGTTCTCAACCCACCAAGGCTGAGCCGTAACTTTTGCGCTGGTTTCAGCGTCTAGGCCATTCGATTGTGCTTCAACGTCAGCCAGTTTTTGTTGGCGCTTCTTCGCCCACACAAACTTTTCCAACGCCCATACAATGCCAGTCACTAGAGTTACGATCACTAAGATAAGCGAAAATGTATTAGCCATTGATATCCCTTAAATTTCATTTCTTTAAAAATAACGAAAGTGAAAGAGTATAACCCTTTCACTCTGCTTAATATTTCTAATCTGTATCAATCATGCTGACTAAATGCTGGGGAGATTACGCAGGAAAAATCGTTTAGTTCGAGGCGCAAAGTGCAGTGACTAGTGGGCCTAATTACAATCTTTGCAACAAAGAAATAAACGATTTTAACCAGTAATGTTCAGCAGGTAGTTAGTGCGATTGATACCTAGTCTTTACCAACATGAAGAATCGCTAAGAATGCTTCTTGAGGCAGTTCAACGTTACCGATCTGCTTCATACGCTTCTTACCTTCTTTCTGTTTCTTAAGAAGTTTCTTCTTACGACTGATATCACCACCGTAACATTTTGCGATTACGTTCTTACGCAGTTGTTTCACTGTAGAACGAGCAATGATGTGGTTACCAATCGCTGCTTGAATCGCGATATCGAACATCTGACGAGGGATGAATTCTTTCATCTTCTCAACCAGTAGACGACCACGAGACTGAGCAATGTCTTTGTGCGTGATGATAGCCAGTGCATCAACCGTTTCGCCATTCAACAATACGTCTACACGTACCATGTTTGATGGCTCGTAACGTTGGAAGTTGTAATCCAATGATGCGTAACCACGAGACGTTGATTTCAGACGGTCGAAGAAGTCTAGAACTACTTCTGCCATAGGAAGATCGTATGTCACAGCAACTTGGTTACCGTGGTAAACCATGTCTACTTGTACGCCACGCTTCTCAACACACAGTGTGATTACGTTACCTAGGTAGTCCGAAGGTACCAAAATATTACAGCGTGCAATTGGCTCACGAATTTCTTCTAGGTCATTAACCGCTGGCAGTTTAGCCGGGCTATCAACGTAAAGAACCGTTTTATCTGTTTTTACGACTTCATACACTACTGTTGGAGCAGTTGTGATTAGGTCTAGGTCGTATTCACGCTCTAGACGCTCTTGGATGATCTCCATGTGAAGCATTCCTAAGAAGCCACAACGGAAACCAAAACCAAGTGCTGCCGAACTTTCTGGTTCGAAGAACAATGACGCATCGTTCAGGCTTAGTTTGCCTAGTGCATCACGGAAGTTTTCGTAGTCATCAGATGAAACAGGGAACAGGCCTGCGTATACCTGAGGCTTCACTTTTTGGAAACCAGGTAGACGTTCAGTGCTGCCGCCTTTAGCAAGCGTCAACGTATCACCAACCGGTGCACCTAGGATGTCTTTAATACCACAAACAACCCAACCTACTTCGCCAGTATTTAGCTCAGTGGTGTCGATTTGCTTAGGTGTGAAGATACCTAGACGGTCAACACCCCAAACTTGGTCTGTCGACATTACGCGAATCTTGTCGTTCTTCTTCAATGTACCGTTCTTGATACGAACCAAAGAAACAACGCCAAGGTAGTTATCGAACCAAGAGTCAATGATCAACGCTTGTAGAGGCGCTTCAGGATCACCTTCCGGTGGTGGGATAGCCGTTACGATGTTTTCTAGAACATCATCAACACCTAAACCTGTTTTCGCAGAACAGCGAGTCGCTTCCATCGCATCGATGCCAACGATCTCTTCGATCTCTTCAGCAACACGCTCAGGTTCCGCAGCTGGTAGGTCAATCTTGTTCAAGATTGGCACCACTTCCAGTTCCATTTCGATTGCTGTGTAACAGTTTGCTAGAGTTTGTGCTTCAACACCTTGACCAGCATCCACTACAAGTAGTGCGCCTTCACAAGCCGCTAGAGAACGAGATACTTCGTACGAGAAGTCTACGTGTCCAGGAGTGTCGATAAAGTTAAGTTGGTAAGTCTCACCATCTTTAGCTTTGTAATCTAAAGTCACACTCTGCGCTTTAATTGTAATACCACGCTCGCGTTCTATATCCATAGAATCGAGGACTTGAGCTGCCATCTCACGTTCACTTAATCCTCCACAAACTTGGATTAAGCGGTCAGAAAGGGTCGACTTACCGTGGTCGATGTGGGCGATAATCGAAAAATTACGAATGTGCTTCATAGGCTTGGTGTGACTAAACTCTTTGAATAGGGATAATAAGAAAGCCGCTATGCTTCCAATCTAGCATCAGCATTGGTGGCGGCATTTCAATCAAGTTGGCAGATTCTACCCAATTTAAGGGCAATAAGCATCATAAATTAGACGAGAGACTCACCTAGGATTCGAATCAAGACGACTTCTTGCTTGGATTTGTCTTCCATAGGTTTGGCTAGCCGCTTCGCTAAGGCAATACCACCAGCAGTAAATAGTGCAGCACAGAGTATAACAATCCCCTCGCCCCCTTGGAGTAAGGGTTGTAACAAGAGTTGTCCAACGCCAGCACCAATCATCAACATGAAAAGTGGGATGAGGTAAACGATAGCTGCCGACTGAAGCAGGCTTTTTTCTGGGAAGCCGATCTCTACGATTTGTCCGGCTTTAACAAGGCTTTTGGTTTTAAGCTGCCAAAACAACGATTTATTGCCTACAGCCTTGGTGACGATACCGGTTCCACAGCTTTTTTGAGAAGAGCAGCTGCTGCAACTGGTTTGTTGTTCGCAGCTCAGTTGAACAAAATATTGCTTACCTTTTTGTTCGACTGAGCTAACGGTCGCCAGCGCGGTCATCATTGCGCTGGTGCCGAATTATTGAACGTAACTGACTGAGCAATTCGCTTGGCCGTTGCTGGCGGAATATCACCAACCACGGAGATTTCTCGGTCGCCAATCACTAAGCTGTGTAAGGTTCTGCGTCCTTGGCGTACCAGTTGCCCTTTCAATGAATGTTCATCTTTATCGGCGATGTACACCGAAAAGCTAAACAATCCATCACTGAAAAGCTGACTCTCGACCATTTTTTCGGTCGCTGCCATTTGGTAACGGCTAAGCTCTTTCGACTTAAACCCTTCTGGCACCCAAGACGCTTGCCAGTTGGTATCACTTACCAAGCCTTCAGGTAGTGATAAAACCTTCGGCAATTTCGCTTGGTTTAAACCACCCATCGCTTCTGCGATCTTGTCATTCACCACGTAAGAAATAGTGCGGTACTGTTCAAGCACTTCACCGTCACGATCTAAGAGATCGGCACGCAGAGGAAGGTTCGTTTTCTCGTCGACCCAAACTACGTATGAGTAACGAAGGCCATCTTTCGGCACGACGCGCAATACTTGTGTGGTGCTGCCCGCTTCACGAGAGCGTCCAACTTTTACGAAGTCGTAGTATTGGTTAAGAGAGTCGATATCTCGGTTAATCATCGGAATGACAGGTGCAACCATGCTGCCCGATTGAATGGTAAATGGCTCTGTACCCGGTTCTATGTAGCTAACTTCATTGCCACGTCGAATGACCTCACGAACAGGGCCGCTTAGGTAAACAAGGTGTGCAAGTTGTTGGTCGTCGTTAACTGCATGACGATAAAGCAGAGGTTCAATACTGCTCTTCTTTATCAATATGTAGGAGAGTTCGTAATTTAGATGCTGACTGGCCTCGTTCATTTGATGCAACAAGGCCTTTGCAGTGGGTTCCTCTGCAAAGGCTGCTGGAGACATCAAGCTGAACAGTGTCAGTGCACTGACCAGGATTTTCTTCATTCAATGTCCGATTCTAGATGTGCATCTTGCATTGGAGATGCATCACTGTTTAATCTTAGTTGTAGCTCATAATCTTCTAACATTGCATGAACGCGTTTACGTTGCTCTTGCAAGTTAGCTTCAGATGCCGGCTTCTCAACAGAGTCGCGCGTTAAGCTTACTGGTTCCGCAGAACCCGCAAATGGAATCGTCTGTAGTACAGGCAATTGCTCAGGTGCTGCAGGGTCGCTGCCACCATATTGCTGAACACCGAGTACAACGGCTAGCGATACACAGGCTGCCACGGCAACTTGTCCAAACTGCTGTAACCACGCAGGAAGCTGACGCTTCGCTTGCTGAGGTTTCGGCTGCTCTTCAATTGGAGCAACAGTAGGTTCAACATTCACTTGGTGCAGGTTCGGCATTGCACTATGTGCAGGCTCAGCTTCAAGCGCCGCTGCCACACTGTCAGCAATGTTCCAATCTTGAGTTTCTGGCGCATCCCCACGCATTACATCACCAATTAAATGGTAACTCTGCCAGGTATTCATGCTTTCTTGATCAGATTCAAGGTCTACAATGAGAGCTTTATCGATCGTTTCACCATCCATGAGTGCCGAAAGCTTTTCTTTATCAGCCATTATTTTCACCATAATTATTACAAGTTCTAGCGTTGCAAAAGAGGTTTAATTTTCTTTTCCACTGCTTCACGAGCTCGGAAAATACGCGAACGTACGGTTCCTACAGGGCAATCCATTACTTCTGCAATCTCTTCGTAGCTCAAACCTTCAAGCTCACGCAGCGTCATTGCAGTTTTTAAGTCTTCTGGCAGCGCTTCAATCGCTCCAAAAACGACTTGTTTCAATTCTTTTGACAGCGTTAAGTTCTCAGGGTTCGATATTTCTTTTAACGCGCTGCCTGTTTCGTAATATTCAGCATCTTCTGCATCTACATCTGTTGCTGGCGGCCTGCGGCTCTGGGCAACAATATGATTTTTAGCGGTGTTCACGGCAATTCGGTATAACCATGTATAGAAGGCACTCTCGCCGCGAAAGTTAGGTATCGCGCGGTAAGCTTTAATAAAAGCTTCTTGTGCTACATCAGGTACATCACCGGAATTATTCACGTATCGAGAGATAAGATTACAAACTTTGTTTTGATACTTAACCACTAGTAAGTTAAATGCCTGCTTATCTCCACTCTGAACTCGCTCAATCAACACTTGATCGGTTAGCTGCTCGTTCATTCGAGCGGGTACTCCTATTGTTATAACCCTCACCTTCACAGATATGGGTACTAATTATGCGAAATGTAGTATTGACACCACCGTCTACAAGAGCACTATTGTGACTAAGCCAAATACCGAAAGTTCCAACTTTCTTAAAATTATTTGCCATTATTGTTTCACAATGTGATGTAATAAAAATAGCTATCCCTATCAATTTGGGGAAACCTTAAGCAAAAGCAATGGTATTGAGCAATTAAATATTTCTAGATAGCTGTCTATATATTGATTTTGCGTAGCGTTTTAGGATGACTCTGGGGAGATTATAACAGTCTTACCGCAAGTCCTAAAACAAGACAAAGTCAATTGAGAGTGGACAACTCGACTATAGCCCGGGATTTAATAAGTTTTATGAACGCAAACCGTGAACATCAGTGTGATGTATTAGTGGTAGGAAGTGGTGCGGCAGGCTTGTCATTAGCCTTACGCGTAGCAGAACATGCAAAAGTAATTGTATTAAGCAAAGGACCACGCAGCGAAGGATCGACGTATTACGCACAAGGTGGTATCGCCGCGGTGTTCGATGAGTCGGACAGTATTGAGTCTCATGTAGAAGATACTCAAATTGCTGGGGCTGGGTTATGTGAAGAAGATACAGTTCAATTCATTGCTGAAAATGCTAAAGAGTGTGTGCAATGGCTAATTGATGGCGGTGTTCCATTTGATAAAGATGAGAACAGCACCGAAGGCCAGCCAAAGTATCACCTTACTCGTGAAGGTGGACACAGCCACCGCAGAATTCTGCACGCTGCCGATGCCACTGGCATGGCGATGCAAACCTCACTGCAAGATAATGTAAAGAATCACCCAAACATCGAGATCTTCGAACGCCACAATGCGTTGGATTTGATCACTGAAGATAAGGTTGGTGGTTCGAAAGACAAAGTTATCGGTGCCTACATTTGGAACCGCAACCAAGAACACGTCGAAACCGTGCGCGCTAAATTTGTAGTGTTAGCTACTGGCGGCGCTTCAAAGGTTTACCAATACACGTCTAACCCAGATGTCTCTTCAGGTGATGGTATTGCTATCGCTTGGCGTGCAGGTTGTCGTGTGGCGAACCTTGAGTTCAACCAATTCCACCCAACTTGCTTGTTCCACCCAGAAGCGCGTAACTTCCTACTAACGGAAGCATTGCGTGGTGAAGGTGCGTACCTGCGTCGTCCAGACGGTTCTCGCTTCATGAAGGACTTCGATGAGCGCGGTGAACTGGCTCCTCGTGATGTGGTTGCTCGTGCAATTGACTTTGAAATGAAGCGCTTAGGTGCTGATTGCATGTACGTTGACATCAGCCACAAGCCTGAAGAATTCATTACAGCGCACTTCCCTATGATCCACACTCGTTTGATGGACTTGGGCATCGACATGACCAAAGAGCCGATTCCTATCGTACCTGCAGCCCACTACACCTGTGGTGGTGTCATGGTCAATAAGCAAGGTCAAACCGACCTAGCAAATCTGTATGCAATTGGTGAAGTGAGCTACACCGGCCTACACGGCGCGAACCGTATGGCTTCAAACTCACTGCTTGAGTGTGTGGTTTATGCATGGGCAGCAGCCAAAGACATCGTCGAGAATATCGACCAATCTCAGCTGTGTGCAGAACTACCAGCATGGGATGAAAGCCAAGTCACTAACAGTGATGAAGAAGTTATCATTCAGCACAACTGGCATGAGCTGCGTCTATTCATGTGGGATTACATGGGTATCGTACGTACTGATAAACGTCTTGAGCGCGCAATGCGTCGTATCCAGATGTTGCAGCAAGAGACTCACGAGTATTACAGCAACTTTAAGGTTTCAAACAACCTGTTAGAACTGCGTAACTTGCTACAAGTCGCTGAACTAATGGTTCGCTGTGCAATGCAACGTAAAGAGAGCCGCGGCCTTCACTACACGTTGGATTACCCTGAGCTTGCTGAAGACAGCGGCCCAACCATTCTGACACCAGAGAAAAGCCAGTCTTAATCTTGATAGATTGATAGATAAAATGCGAAAAAAGGGAGCCTAGTGCTCCCTTTCTTTCATCTGCAGTCATTGCTTTCAGCCTGATATTTTGATTTCTCTAACCAGTTCGTTGCAGATTCGCCAAGAAATGTCGATATTCACGATCACAACAGCTATCCCGCCACAACAAGACTGAGTGCCCACATTCAAACTGTAATTTAATAAAGAATTGCGCCCAGATCTTATCTACGGATTTTAGAATATAGCGTCGGTCATTCAATCGAATCTCACCATCCTCTTTATAATCAAAACGGCCATGGGCACTATTCAAAATCAGATGGTTGGTTTGAAACAGATGAATCAGCAGTGCCAAGCAATAAAGGCTGACAACAAGTGGAATAGAAGACAAGACGATGAAAAACAAAAGGCACCCGAAAACAGTGCCTTTTGCGAATAATGCGGAATATGAAGGGTTAAGCTTGAGCTTAACGAACCTTGCTGAGGTTGTGTGCGACAATTTTATCAACCATTGATGCATGGCCTAGGTTTTCACTGCGTCCGTGTCCCATCACCCAAGTAAACAAATCTGGGTCATCACACTCTAATAGAGAAACAAACTCGCGCTGTTCCTGCTCTTGCAATGAATCAAAACACTCTTCGAAAAATGGCATGATGACTACATCAAGTTCTAACATGCCGCGACGGCAACCCCATTTAATTCGTGCTTTCTGCTCTGCAGTGTACATTGGCTATCCTCACCTATAATTTTTCTTTCTCGGAGTGTAACAAGTCATACGCTCTGCAACTACTATGTGAGTCACAGTCCCTATCTAAGCTCACAAAAAAACCTAGGCTGACAAAGAAACAGAACAGGATTAACATAGAGCCAAATAAAATTCTTAGGAAAGATAAAATGGATTGGAAAAACACATTTCAGCCGCACGCTCATACGCAAAATGACTCGCTTCCAGAACTGATGATGACACACGTGTCAGATTGGAGTGCAATTACCATGGTAGGCGATGACAAAAAATCGTACCTGCAAGGTCAAGTAACGTGCGACGTCGTGACTCTTCCTAATGATGAATCCACATTAGGCGCACACTGTGATGCAAAAGGAAAGGTATGGAGTATCTTCCGTTTGTTCCATCACAACGGTGGCTACGCACTCATGCAACCTAAATCTGCGATTGAAGTCGAGCTCGTTGAAATCAAGAAGTACGCGGTATTCTCTAAGGTCGATATCGAGCAAACGTCTGACGTTGTTATCGGTGTGATGGGTAAGTCTGCTAATCAATACATTGATTCTATTTCAGAAAGCCAAGGTAATGTACGTGCTATCTCTGGTGGTACAGCCGTTCTAGTATCAGATAACCGCTGGGCTCTACTTGTGACTGAAGAAGCCGCTGAAGCCTTAGTCTCAAACAGCGCTGCAGAGAAAGTATCAGAAGCGTTGTGGCAGTATCATGAAATTCTTGATGCTCAGCCTAACCTATCGAAAGCAGAGCAAAACGAACACATCCCTCAAGCGCTTAACCTACAAGCTATTGGTGGTATCAGCTTTTCAAAAGGCTGCTACACAGGTCAAGAAACGGTTGCTCGTGCTAAGTACCGCGGCATGAACAAGCGTGAGATGCGCATTGTGTCGGGCACAACTGCGGACGTATTGTCTCTAGAGAACCCTATTGAACTAGAGCGCAGCGTAGGTGAGAACTGGCGTGGTGCAGGTCGACTATTAAACGTCTATCAATTTGCTGATAACCAAGCGATTGGTTTGATGGTATTGCCAAACAACCTTGATGACGATGTCCAACTTCGATTGACTGCACAGCCTGATCAAACATGGAACATCCTGCCACTGCCTTACAGCCTAGAAGACGAATAATCGCGTGGAAACACTGATTACACAATGGCTGGATCAACAGCAGGTGGACTATCGCCTGCTGATGCAAAACAAACCTACCACCAGCATCGAAGAAACCGCGCAAGAACGAGGCATCGACGCCTCTCAAATGGTCAAGTGCATCCTGCTCAAGGATATGGGCAACCAATATGCATTGGCCTGTACAGCTGGCGATCGCTCTGTCGACCCCAAGAAAGTGCGCTCGGTGTTGAATTACCGAAGAATGACCTGTGTATCACTCACCGATGTGGAATCCATCACCGGCTTTAAGGTTGGTTGTGTCGGTCCGCTTGCTCTAAAGAGGCACATGCCGATCATTTTTGATCCTTCCATTCAGAACAACTCAACCGTGACCATTAGCTCTGGTGATCGAATGGCAGGCGTTGCACTTGATCTCGAGGATCTTATGGCGTTATGCGCGCCAATCGTTGCAGAGATCAGTCGATGAGCCACTCTAAGACGTAATTGATCGCAAACCTTCTTCAAAGTTTTCATTAGATACATATTTAGTGTGAAGCTCGTCATAAGAAAAACACGCCAACATTAAATAGTTAATCAAAATTAAAGCATAAGTAGTCATAAAGGAAAATCTGCGTTATTGTGAATTTACTGGCTAGCCTTTAGGCAAATCAGTACAAGTGAATCCACTGAGTAACATCAGTATCCACTTTTGTGTAATGCATCTGTGACTATTCGCCCGTTTTAGACGGGCTTTTTTTATGTCTAAAATTTACAATTTGATTACACAAACAAAAAAATCCCGCCTATTCTTATACTTGTAACATTACCACTGCTTAATACCGGACAGGAAAGTTCACAGCAGTTCACGACTCAGTATTATTTTGGGGAGGAGCTCACGTAAAAATAGATATTTACTGTAGAAAGTGCTTAGAACAGCACAAATATCTAATTAACGTCATCGCTACTGCATATTACTCCATGCTTATCACAATTATTATCTCGGAGTTTTTCTATAATGTGCAGGCTAGGTAAATATAAGGATAATTAAGAATGAGACTGTTTAAGCGCTATACACCGAGTATGATTGCTAAACATGTAAGTCGACTTTTCAAAGGACGAATCTACATTTACGGCGTAGGGAAATTTGAGTTTGATAACGGCAAGCTAGTCCTGCCAGATCGAGCAGAGAAGCGCCACTTTAAAACAGTGAAAGAAATAAATAGTGAAATCATGAAACTGCGCTGTGCTTACGCATAATCTGATTATCTAAAGAATTCAAAACAAAAAGGGTTGGCATGTGCCAACCCTTTTTTCGTTCCCATAACGCTAAGAACTGCGCTCAAGCGTTAGTTCAGGTGACTAATCACCTGAAAATTAAACGACTAACGATGAGTCACAGGGCGCTTTGCTAAATCAGGCAGGTTGCCCGCAAGGCCAAGTGCTCGCTTCATGATCTCATCTTTCGCACCAGGCAATTGACCCGCAAGCTTCATACCGATGCCACGAATCAGCTTCTTAGCCGGGTTATCGCCTTCAAACAGATCTTTAAAGCCCTGCATTGAAGCAATCATCTTCGCCGCTTCTGCTTTTCTCCAGCGCTCATAACCACGTAGATTACGCTTGGTACCAATGTCTTCACCAGCAGCCCACAGCTTTAACAGCTCTTGCGCTAAACTTGCAGCATCTAGTAAGCCAAGGTTCACGCCCTGCCCTGCTAGCGGGTGAATGGTATGGGCAGCATCACCGACCAAAGCCACACGCTCAACAGCGAAGTCTCGTGCGTATCGCATGCGCAGTGGGAAAGCAAAACGGTCACCGACGACTTCGCACAATCCAAGCTTTGAATCGAACTCTGCCGTGAGCTGCTTATTGAATTCAGCATCCGACATGGATACGAGATTCTCGGCACGATTCGGCTCAGTCGACCAAACAATCGAGCTCATGTTGCTCGGTTGCATTGGTAAGAATGCCAGTGGACCTTGAGGTGTGAATATTTGACGTGCAACACTGTGGTGCGGTTCTGTGGTTTTGATGTTCGCGACAATTGCGCTGTGTCCGTAATCCCAATGTGTTAATGGGATATCTTGCTGCTTACGAACCCAAGAATTTGCGCCATCCGCACCGACGACTAACTTAGCGGTCAATGCTTGGCCGTTGTCTAGAGTTAGCCATGCTTCACTTTCGCCAATTGCCATTGTTTTGCATGTCGCAGGCATATAGAGGCTGACGTTGTCTTGCTTCTTAACCTGCTCAAGCAACGCTAATTGAATCACACGATTCTCAACAATATGACCTAGATTAGGCTGTGCCAAGCGTGTTGAGTCAAACTCAATACGAGCAAAGCTATCTTGTTCCCATACTTCCATCGCTTGATACGGTGCAGCACGTCTTTGTTCAATGCCTTGCCATGCGTCTAGATTACGCAGAATCACCTCGCTAGAGCGGCTTAATGCCGACACACGAACATCCGGTAATTCATTCAGACCTTCGCTAGGCGCTTTACCCTCAATCACGGCAATTCTTAGATCGCTATCTTTCAATGCAGCCGCGAGCGCTAGGCCAACCATGCCACCACCAACAATCGCGATATCAACACTTTGCATCATTATTTATCTACCTTATCTTTCTACTAGGCCAAGCGTATGACGCAAAAGTGGACCTTTAAATGGTGGAAGGTTATCAATTACGGCTAACCCAAGATTACGCCCGATACGAGCAGTCAAAAAATCGTTTGAGAACAGATGAACGAGGCTTGATGTCAGCGTAATCGTCGCGCCTCTGTCTTGTTCTCTACGTTTTCTAAAGTTAACAAGACCAGTGTAACGACCGACATCGTCCAACTGAGTACACAATTCTTCCGCTAAAGAGGCCACATCACGAATACCAAGGTTAAAACCTTGCCCAGCAATTGGGTGAAGGGTTTGAGCGGCATTGCCTACAATCGCGAATCGATGAGAGATATTTTGCTTACGATGACGAAGAATCAGTGGGTAGCTTGCACGCTTACCAACCTTTTCTAGTCGACCTAATCGCCAACCAAAATCGCTCTGAAGCTGTTCAAGGAATTCGTCGTCGTTGAAAGCCATAACTTTATCGGCTTGCTCAGGCGGTAAACACCAAACCAGAGATAAACGGTTATCGCTCATCGGCAATAGAGCAACCGGCCCATGGTGGGTAAAACGCTCAAACGCTCGACCTTGATGAGGTTCGCTCGCCACGATATTGGCAATCACAGCAACCTGTTCAAAGTCATGCTCACTCAATGAGATATTGAGTTCTTGGCAGCAGGTTGAGATTGCACCGTCCGCCGCAACCAGTAACTTAGTCGTTATGGTTTGGCCACTGTTGAGGTCAATAGTCGTCAGTGATTCACTGCGTTCAATTTTCGCCACTGAGTCAGGGCAAAGCATCGTAATTGCCGCCTCTGATTCCAGCTTCTGCTGATAGATTCGACCTACATCCGCTAATTCGACCACATAGCCAAGTGCATCTACAGCCAATTCTTCACTATAGATATCCGTCATTCCGGCATGCCCACGATCTGATACATGAATATCTTTAATCGGGGTCGCGACAGGAGCGATAGATTGCCACAGGTGCAATGAATCAAGGATCTGGACCGTGCCATAAGACAAAGCGATCGAACGAGAATCAAACCCAGGGTGAGCTTGATGATCAACCTGATAAGGCTCAACGACCGCAATCGACAACGAACCTTGACTTAGGTGATTCAGAGCTAGGGCTAAAGTTGCCCCCGCCATTGCACCACCAGCAATTACAACATCATATTGAGCCATCATAACCTCAAACCGACAAACGATTAGTGAATGGTTGGCGCCGCATCTTCAGATGGGCGTGCACCAAATTCAGCATGAATCGTTAATGCACACGCTTTTACGTGCTCAATAACGTGTTCTAGAAGTTGTGCTTGCTCTTCCAGATCATCTTCTTCGTCAATGCCTAGCTTCGCCATCTCTTCAAGATCAGCTAATGCTTCTTTAGTGCCTTCAGACGCTTTGTTCAATTGAGCGCCGACAAGACCTAAACCAGAGATGAAATGATTAATCCAATCAGACACACCATCAGCAAGATCAAACACGCTCGCGCTTGCATCTTCGTCTGGCAGTAGCATGGACAGTTTCATGCCTGAGCCTGTGATTTCGCTGGTTGTGACTTTCAGTGTTGCTTCCGCTAACGTTAGCGCGCGATCTGGCCAGCCCATCCCTTCGTTGGTGTAATCGAAGATAAGTGGTTGCCAGCTTTTATCTGCAAGGTTTAAGCCTCCGCTTAACATACCCGTTAATAAACCATGCATCTCAGCAGGGGTTACGGCTAGACTTGCCGATTGAAGTTCAGTCGCAACCGTTAGGTAGTCAGGTAAAGTAGTTTCGCTCATCAGATAGCTCGCTCAGTTATTCTTTATATCGATAGTATAATCGTACCACTTCACCCCAATTCTGGTAAGCATCGATCCCTAGCAATTGAAGGATGACTGACTACCAATTGTTCAATTTGCTGAATTACTGTGTGCTCAAGCTCTCATTTACAAACAGTCACTCTGAAAAGCTTGAATCTTAATAGCGGTTTACCTATAGTTTCTCCCTCAGAGGAGATTGCTTCCTCATCGGTACTTGCACTTTTTCTTTCTCAAAAAATGGCGAAGGGCAACAGCCTTAAAATAGCGCGTTAAAGAGTTCATCCATCATGAGTAATCAAGCGGTAGACGTTGAAATATTAGGAAAACTGACTCGAGTAAATTGTCCACCTGGGCAAGAAGAGTCATTGATTGCAGCGGCGGCCGATCTTGATAATCGATTGAAAGAGATGGCTGAACGTACTAAGGTAACCAATGAAGTGAAGCTGCTGACTATCGCAGCTCTGAATATTTGCTACGAATTACAAACCAAGAAGTTTGAAGCAAATGATGAACAAAACGCACTGACCGAGCGAATGGAACAGCTCACGACATCACTTTCAGATGTCCTCAGTAAAGTTAAGCACGGACAGCAATAGCGTACACAAAATTTACCCTGGAGTGTTTGTCAGAGGATTCACGTCCCCGAGCCGATAAGCAATCCCTAAGGGTTAGTACTTGAGTGCTATTGAGCATGCTCGGTCCGCCGAGAAGCCTACGGTAATCATTGCTGATCCGCCTTGAACTCGCTGGTTCAAGGGCCATCTATTCTCAACGGCACTTTGGGGTATCCCTTCTTATGAAGACGCTCACACGCAGCGAATTTCGCAAACAGATCCGTATCAAACGTAATGCCTTGTCTGGCGAACAACAAACTCAATCCGGTTTAGACCTAGTTAAGCAGTGCACGCAGCTTGATGAGATTCAGTCTGCTCAGCATATTGCTCTTTATATTTCGATTGATGGCGAGCTCGATACCCAGCCTTTAATTGAATGGTTATGGTCGCAAGGTAAGCAAACTTATTTACCAGTATTGCACCCCTTCTCTGCCGGACACCTGTTATTTCTGCACTACTCTCCAACCACCTCTACAGTTTTAAATAAGTACGGCATTGTAGAACCCCAGCTGAATCAAATGTTGGTAAAACCTTGTCAGCAACTCGACCTCATCCTGACGCCCCTTGTCGGCTTTGACTCTCATGGTCACCGCTTAGGAATGGGTGGCGGATATTACGATCGCACCTTAGCGAAATGGTTCGAGACTGGCGAAGGCGCAACTCCAATTGGTTTGGCCCACGATTGCCAACATGTCGATACCTTACCGATTGAAGAATGGGACATTCCCTTACCTAAAATCGTGACTCCGAGTAAAACTTGGCAATGGGAAAATGACCATTAAAGCGCTATAATCGCGCCGCAAACGTTAACCTCGATATAGAAACGTTAACTCAATATCTAAACGTTAACTTCATCATTACGCAAACGATTAATTCAAAGCGCAAGACCTTATTCAGGAGAATGGCATGACTCAAGATGAAATGAAAAAAGCAGCTGGCTGGGCAGCACTTCAATATGTTGAAGAAGGCAGCATTGTAGGTGTAGGTACTGGCTCTACAGTAAATCACTTCATCGACGCACTAGGCACAATGAAAGACAAAATCAAAGGTGCGGTTTCAAGCTCTGTTGCTTCAACCCAACGACTAGAAGAGCTAGAGATCAAAGTGTATGAGTGTAACGATGTCGCTAAGCTAGACATCTATGTTGATGGCGCAGATGAAATCAACCCAACTCGCGACATGATCAAAGGCGGCGGTGCTGCTCTGACTCGTGAAAAAATCGTAGCGGCTATCTCTGATAAGTTTGTGTGTATTGTTGACGGCACTAAAGCAGTTGATGTGTTGGGTAAATTCCCACTGCCTGTTGAAGTGATTCCAATGGCGCGTTCATACGTTGCACGTGAACTAGTAAAGCTTGGTGGTGACCCAGTTTACCGCGAAGGTTGCACAACCGATAACGGCAACATGATCCTAGACGTGTACGGCATGGCGATCGAAAACCCAAAACAACTAGAAGATATCATCAATGGTATCGCTGGTGTGGTGACGGTTGGTCTGTTCGCTCACCGTGGTGCTGATGTGGTTATCACTGGCACGCCAGAAGGTGCAAAAATCGAAGAATAAATAATAGAAGATTGAGTTTTTCTGTTACTTCATTACATACGGTGCCCAAGGGCGCCGTTTTTTTTGCTTTATACCTGTAAAATTATGTCTTATTCCGTAATTTTCTTACCCAAAACATTTTTTTTTTGTTACTTTATTGTTCAGAAGACGCACAGGGAAAACGTTTGTCTCCTAACAAAGTGGTGAATTTGTTCCCCTTTCAGCCATTTTGTAGCACGTGCGCCGCATTTGCCCAACCTTTCCATTTTAAGGACGAGAACAATGGCCAAAGTTTCACTGGAAAAAGAAAAAATAAAAATTCTACTTCTAGAAGGTCTTCACCCTTCTTCTGTAGAAGTACTGCAAGCTGCTGGTTACACAAATATTGAGTACCACAAAGGCTCGCTACCGGAAGATGAACTTCTTGAAGCAGTTAAAGATGCTCACTTCATTGGTATCCGTTCTCGCACAAACATCTCCCAAGAAGTGATTGATGCGGCTGAAAAACTGGTTGCCGTCGGTTGTTTCTGTATTGGTACTAACCAAGTCAACCTTCAAGCAGCAGCAAAGCGCGGCATCCCTGTGTTCAACGCACCGTTCTCAAACACTCGAAGTGTTGCTGAGCTAGTTCTTGGTCAGGTTCTATTGCTACTGCGTGGCATTCCAGAAAAGAACGCTCTTGCGCACCGTGGTATTTGGAAAAAGAGTGCAGATAACTCTTACGAAGCTCGTGGTAAGCGTTTAGGTATTATTGGTTACGGTCACATTGGTACTCAACTGGGTATTATTGCGGAAAACCTTGGTATGCGCGTTTACTTCTACGACATCGAAAACAAGCTGTCTTTAGGTAACGCAACGCAAGTTCACACCATGACGGAACTGTTGAATAAGTGTGATGTGATCTCTTTGCACGTCCCTGAAACCAACGAAACTAAGAACATGATGGGTAAAGAAGAGTTCGAGCGCATGAAGCCTGGCTCTATCTTTATCAACGCAGCACGTGGCACAGTGGTAGACATTCCAGCTCTGTGTGGCGCTCTAGATTCGGGTCACCTTGCAGGTGCAGCGATCGACGTTTTCCCAACTGAACCAAAAACCAATGCAGACCCATTTGAGTCTCCATTGATGCAGTTCGACAACGTGATTCTTACGCCCCACGTAGGTGGTTCAACTCAGGAAGCACAAGAGAACATCGGTGTTGAAGTGGCTGGCAAGCTAGCGAAATACTCAGATAACGGTTCTACGCTATCAAGTGTTAACTTCCCAGAGGTATCTCTACCACTACACACAGGCACGTCTCGTTTACTGCACATTCACGAAAACCGCCCAGGTATCCTAACTCAGATTAACACCATCTTCGCTGAAGAAGGCATCAACATCGCGGGTCAGTACCTACAGACTGCGGCTGATATGGGTTATGTAGTTATCGATGTAGAAGCGGATCGTTCAGAAGAAGCACTGCTTAAACTGAAAGAGATCGAAGGCACAATCCGTGCTCGTCTACTTCATTAATCATCGAACTCGATATTAGTAAAAACAAAAAGGCTCTCATTATGAGAGCCTTTTTAGTATTTGGCCTATCGTAGGTAATTAGATCATCATGATCCAAAAGCCTCTATAGCGATGTCATTACTCTTCGATCTGGTAGATCACATTAACGCGATCACGAATGGTGATCGTTGAATCTTCATAAGAGTTCGACTCTGTTCTCGCATCCATAGCCATTGAACGCATTAGCACAGGCTGAGAAGATTGTGCGTTGTAATCAACACGCCAAACATCACCTAGCTCACGCTCAAAACCACTCGCTAATGATTTCGCTTTCGATCGCGCATCCTTGATGGCTTCTAAGCGCGCTTGTTCTTGATACTTAGCTTGATCACGAACTTGAAGCTGAATGTTGTCGATCTGATTAATACCTTCTCCAATCGCAATATCCATGTACTCATTGAGATTAGCTAGCTCATTCACTTGAACGGTCACATTACGTGAAGCGCGGTAGCCGACCAATTCTGGTTTGCCATCTTTTGGATAGTGATATTGAGGAGATAGGTACAGGTTAGAGCTGTGTACGCTCGCCTCTTCAACACCAGCTTGGTGTAGTTTATTGAGGAAGCCAGTCACTACTTTATCAACGGTATTTTTAGCTTGTTCAGCAGTCATCGTCGATTCCACGACTCTCACAGAGAATGTCGCCATATCTGGTGTTGCGATCACTTCACCGTAGCCCGTCGTCGAAATATGCGGGAAGGATGGAGAGTCAGCCAATGATGGAAAACTCACAGCACTCAACGCTGCAGTAAGAGTAAGAGACGTTGCTAACATCTTTGGTACAAACTTCATTAGGTAGACCTATGCTAAACAAATGTACTTTCATCATAGAGCAATTTGCCGTTTAGCCAATCCTGATGCAGAACTTCTAACAGAACTTTGACGCTGAAAAAACCAACAATTTACTGAGGTAAGTGGTTGTGAGCAAAACCTAATATCGCTTGAGATATCTCTTTGAGTACCCCACTTTCTAGCTGCCAGTGGTGCCAATAGATGCGATAAGACAACAAAAAACCGGGCGTAATATCAATCAACGCACCGGACTCTAGCTCATCGATGATCTGCAACCGAGGGATCAAACAATAGGCCACACCTGACAACGCCAAACGCACAAATGCTTCTGAGCTGCCGACCGTATGATTAATCACGCTGTCCCTTGGTACGTTAAAATGGTCATGCAGAAACTTCTTATGCAGATCATCGTATTGATCATAAGAAACCGCCGGTGCCTTGCTTAATGTGGCGTAGTTTACGCCTTCAGAGAAATATCGCTGATGAAAGTCAGGGCTCGCTACACACACGTAATCCATCCTGCCAAGATAGTCAGCACTGCAACCGGGGATTGCTTGAGATTCTAGACTGATCGCGCCAGCAACCTCACCACTTTTTATCTTATCAATGGTTCTCGCTTCACCATGAATCGCGAGGTTCAGCTCTACTTGGCGAGACTTCATCACATCCGATAATGCGGGCAACAGCCATGTCGCTAAGCTATCGGCATTGGTGGCAATAGATATTGATAAAGGTTGCGCACTATCTTCATTCATCAACTCTGGCACCAGCTCATGCTCTAACAAACGAACCCTGCGATACAAACCCAATAACTTTTTGCCAGCTGGAGTTGGCCTAGGCGGGTTTTCTCTCACCAAAGCAGGCTGAGCTAACCACTTTTCTAGCTGTTTGATGCGTTGAGACACCGCTGACTGGGAGATATATAACTGCTCTGCAGCCCTTTCGAAGCTACGTTGTTTCACCACTGCATCCAGTGCTTCTATCCATTTATAATCCAATCCACGCATCAATTTGCTTCCTTTTTAAGCTAACTCGACACCACATTAGCAACTCTAATAATAGATTAATATCATTAATTATACTTATTTATAAGGTCGGAGTATCTTCGCCATATAGCACGTAAATATCGTTAAATAAGTGGAGGTTAAAATGAGTTTTTGGGTTTTATTACAAGGTTTTGGTCTAGGGGCAAGCATGATTATCCCTATTGGCGCTCAGAATGCGTACGTCCTAAATCAAGGGATAAAACGCAACCACCATTTAACCACAGCGACAATCTGTAGCCTACTCGACACTCTGTTTATCTCATTGGGTATCTTTGGTGGCGGTGCGATTCTGTCGCAAAATGAATTGCTACTCACCTCGGTCACGTTAGGTGGCATCGCTTTTCTAACCGTGTATGGTTTGTTATCACTACGCAGTGCCTTTAAAGCGCCATCAAGCGAGGAGTCAAAAGGAGAGATACTGGCTCGTGGTAAGCGCACCGTTATTTTGGGCGCCTTGGCGGTGACTGTATTAAACCCACACCTCTATTTGGATACCGTGGTGATTCTTGGTTCGATTGGCGGACAGTTTGAAGGTAACGACAGAATTGCTTTTGCTATGGGAACCATCTTGGCTTCATTTGTTTGGTTTTACTCTTTGTCACTGGGCGCAGCAAAGCTAGGTCCAACGCTATCTAAACCGAATGTTAAGAAAGGCATTGATATCGCAGTAGCAACCATGATGTTCGCCATTGCTGCAGTGCTTACCAATGGACTGATTGAGCTATACTGGTAATCAGTTAAAGAACAGAGACTGCCGACCAAGCCAGACACACCGTAAGTAACTCATTAATATCATGAGTTACGCTAGAATGACTCGAATTTTACTGTTCAGTTCACTCAGCGCAGCTTCAAGGCTTGGTTCCGGTTGGCTCAAGTGATTTATCAAGGTCATGAAATAGCTATCCATAATCAATGGCATTTTTTCAGAAATAGATGCATCGACATTAACCGTCTGAAACAGTGCCTGATCAAAGGTGCGGTAATAGTCTAGATCCCAAATGACCTCTTTGAGTAACGCTCGACTTAACTCAACATTATCAAAATAATAGCGGTAGTAGTGTTCAATCAGCGAGATACCGACATCCACAGCATGCTTGTCTTGCTCAGCAGCTAACACCTCCTGACCAATCTTTTCCAACTGCGATAGCATTCCTTCTCGAAGAATCGTCAGCTTGGTTTCAAAATGACTAAACACCGTGCCATCTGCCACACCCGCGTGACGAGCGATCTGGCGAGTTGTGGTGTTGTCATAACCATTCTCCCCAAATAACTCCCAAGCAGACGCTAAGATTTTCTGCTTCGTTATCTCTCTCTTACTCACGAAAATACCCCCTTCTCAAATCAAGCTTGATCATACTCTTAGTGCTCTAATTTGACAAATTGAGCGCGCTCAATTATAAAAATGAGCATGCTCAATTCAACTTTGGAGATACGGAGATGATGAATATATTAAACCGACTGGGACAAGTGCTGATTTTTCTGCCCACGATCTTTTGCTTCTCTTACCTACTTCGACCGCTATTGATGATGATTTTGATTCCTGGCGGTTTATGTTTATTGGCTATTTTGGGAGGACAAGAAGTAAGAAAGCCCTTATATGCGATGCTGAAAACATCGTTATGGCCAACGTCGAGTAGAACGCGAAAAAAGGAGATACAAAGAAAAGAAGCTAAACAGTGATAACAACGAACAGGATTCGTGATATTGAAGACAACAAAAAAGGCGGACAACCTAAGTTATCCGCCTTTCGTTATAAAAGCTTACCGCTGTAAAAGCCGATTAAAGAATTAAGCTTCTACTTTATTCATGTGCACATCCATTTGTGGGAATGGAATTTCGATACCTTCTTTATCCAAGCCTTCTTTGATTGCTTGCATCAGGTCGAAGTAAACATTCCAGTACTCTGCAGTGCTAACCCATGGACGAACCACGAAGTTAACTGAAGAGTCAGCAAGTGTGTGAACACCCACTTGAACGCCAGGTTCTTTCAACACGCGCTCATCAGATTCACAGATCTTAGTCAGAAGTTCTTTGGTCTTTTGTAGATCAGCACCGTAAGAAACACCGATCATTAGGTCAATACGACGTGTGTCATGACGAGAGTAGTTCGTGATTGGGCTACCGATAACGCTGCCGTTTGGTACCACAACCATTTTGTTGTCAGGTGTTGTTAGAACAGTTTGGAAGATTTGAATTGAATCAACTGAACCCGCTACACCACCGATTTCCACGTAGTCACCAGACTTGAATGGACGGAATGCAACGATAAGTACACCAGCAGCAAAGTTAGATAGTGAGCCTTGTAGAGCCAGACCGATAGCTAAACCAGCCGCACCAATTACAGCAACGACAGATGCTGTTTGAACACCTAAGCGACCAAGAGCTGCAATTAGAACAATAACAAATAACAAGTAACGAACTAAGCCATGGATAAACTCGACAACCGCTCGGTCCATTTTCTTCTTCTGAAGAACCTTAGACACGCTATTCGCTACTGCTTTAACGATTAAGTTACCAATAAATAGAATAACGAGCGCAGAAATAATGTTTACACCGTATTGAATAAATAAATCTGAGTTATCCGTTAACCATTGTTCTGCATTTGAAAGACCATCCACAAGCGGGGTCTCAATCGTTGTAGAACTCTCAGCCATAATGTGCATCCTCTATGTAATATGCTATGAGCTAAACTGCCTTAAGCCAAACCTACCAAACAACAAAGAAAACAGTTTAATTTCTGTTAAGTCATTGTGTTAAAAGTAAATTAAAGCCAAGTCCTTTTTTATAAACTGAACCAAGTCCAGTTTTTCGGCACGATATCCTATCTTTGACAGATTGCAAAGTCATATTTATGTAAGCTTTTGAAATAATAAAACTTACTGATAAACACAAATACCGATAACTAAAAGACTACGAAATTTATTCACCGCACGCTAGGTTTTTCACATAATTAATACAAGTTTTTATCAGACATAAAAAAACCCGCTCAATGAGCGGGTTTTTAAAACTTAAAGAGTACTTAATTCAAAGAATTATAGTACGTCTACAGCGTTAAGGTCAGCAAATGCTTTCTCTAGACGAGCAACCATTGAAGCTTGACCAGCACGTAGCCATACGCGTGGATCGTAGTACTTCTTGTTTGGAGCAGCTTCGCCAGTTGGGTTGCCGATTTGACCTTGTAGGAAATCGAAGTTGTCAGCAGAGTACTGACGGATACCGTCCCAAGTTGCCCACTGTGTATCAGTATCGATGTTCATTTTGATAACACCGTAGCCGATAGATTCTTGGATTTCTGCTTCAGAAGAACCAGAACCACCGTGGAATACGAAGTTTAGAGCGTTAGGTGCGATACCGAACTTCTCTGCACAGTATGCTTGAGAATCACGTAGGATAGTTGGAGTAAGTACAACGTTACCAGCTTGGTAAACACCGTGTACGTTACCGAAAGAAGCAGCGATAGTGAAACGTGGGCTAACAGCCATTAGTTTCTCGTATGCGTATGCTACGTCTTCTGGAGAAGTGTAAAGCTCAGATGCGTCCATATCAGAGTTATCTACGCCGTCTTCTTCACCACCAGTACAACCAAGTTCGATCTCGATTGTCATGTTCATTTTAGCCATGCGCTCTAGGTACTTAGCACATGTTTCGATGTTCTCTTCTAGAGACTCTTCAGAAAGGTCTAGCATGTGAGAAGAGAATAGAGGCTTACCAGTTTGTGCGAAGAACTCTTCACCAGCGTCTAGTAGACCGTCGATCCATGGAAGAAGTTTCTTAGCAGCGTGGTCAGTATGTAGAATAACTGGAACACCGTAAGCTTCAGCTACAGCGTGTACGTATTTTGCACCAGCTACAGCGCCAAGAACTTGTGCGCCTTGACCTTCAAGTTTAACGCCTTTACCTGCGAAGAATGCAGCGCCACCGTTAGAGAACTGAACAACTACTGGAGCTTTAACTTTAGCAGCTGCTTCTAGTACTGCGTTTACAGAGTCAGTACCAACAACGTTTACAGCAGGAAGAGCAAATTTGTTTTCTTTTGCTACTTCAAATACTTTCTGTACGTCATCGCCAGAAATCACACCAGGTTTTACAAAATCGAAGATCTTAGACATGGAAATAGTCCTATTTATTCTATCGTTTTAAGATTAAAAAACTTAAGTTCAAAAACTTGCAATCGTTTGCTCACAACTTATGCCATTCTAGCAAAAAAGTGTGATATGCAGCAAACGTTAAAAGGCGAGATTCGCATCTCGCCTTTCTAAATCAATTATGCTTTAGCACGCTCTTCAAGCATTGCTACTGCTGGAAGTACTTTACCTTCAACGAACTCAAGGAAAGCGCCACCGCCAGTAGAGATGTAAGAAACGTCAGCTTTGATACCGAACTTGTCGATAGCTGCTAGCGTGTCACCACCACCTGCTACAGAGAAACCTGCAGACTCAGCGATTGCTTTAGAGATACCAGCTGTACCCGCTTCGAAGTTTTTGAATTCGAATACGCCTACAGGGCCGTTCCAAAGGATAGTTTTTGCGTTGCCGATGATTTCAGCTAGTGCAGCAGTTGAATCTGGGCCAAGGTCGAAGATCATGTCGTCGTCTTGTACTTCAGAAACGTGCTTGATTTCAGCTTCTGCGTTTTCGTCGAATGCTTTAGCACATGCAACGTCAGTCGCTACTGGAATAGCACACTCTTTCATTAGCTTCTGAGCAGTTTCAACTAGGTCAGCTTCGTATAGAGACTTACCTACGTTGTGGCCTTCAGCTGCGATGAATGTGTTCGCGATACCACCACCAACAACAAGTTGGTCAGCGATTTTAGATAGAGACTCAAGAACTGTTAGCTTAGTCGATACTTTAGAACCACCAACGATAGCAACTAGCGGACGCTCTGGGTTATCCATTGCTTTGCCAAGAGCTTCAAGCTCAGCAGCAAGAAGAGGACCTGCACATGCTACAGGAGCGTGAGTACCAACACCGTGAGTAGATGCTTGTGCACGGTGAGCTGTACCGAATGCGTCCATCACGAAGATGTCACATAGCGCAGCGTACTGCTTAGAAAGTGCTTCTTCGTTCTTCTTCTCACCTTCGTTGAAACGAACGTTTTCAAGAACAACTAGTTCACCAGCGTTTAGCTCTAGGCCGTTTAGGTAATCTTTAGCTAGTTTAACTTCGCAGTCTAGTGCGTCGTTTAGGTAGTTAACTACAGGAGCTAGAGAGAACTCTTCGTTGTATTCGCCTTCAGTAGGACGACCAAGGTGAGAAGTAACCATTACTTTTGCACCAGCTTCTAGGCAAAGCTTGATAGTTGGTAGAGATGCTAGGATACGTGCATCTGAAGTTACTTTACCGTCTTTTACTGGTACGTTTAGGTCAGCACGGATAAATACGCGTTTACCTGCAAGTTCCAGGTCAGTCATCTTGATCACAGACATGATTTGTCCTCTCAAATTTAAATAAAAATAAAGTTTTGGAAACTCAGCAACCCTGCTAAGCCTATAAATTATTCAACTGGTAATGCTTTAACTACTAGTAATATGTGGACACTTAGCATTTATTTCAAGCTAAAAAATAAATAATCCGCACATTTGCTTCTAGGTCTTACTTCTTGCCTTCAGAAGCTTGCATTGCGAGAACCGTATCCAGCATTCGGTTCGCAAAGCCCCATTCATTGTCACACCACACTAGCATTTTTACTAAGTGGCCGTTGCTCACTCGAGTTTGTGAACCATCGACGATTGCGCTATGAGGATCGTGATTAAAGTCGATGGAAACGAGCGGCGCTTCAGTATAGTCAACTATATTGTGTAATGTACACTGGGACGCATTAACAATGGTTTGATTTACGTCATTAACTTTCACATTTGTATTAATTGTGACACTTAAATCCATCGCTGTTACGTTTACCGTTGGTACACGCACAGATATCGCTTCGAACTTGTTAGAAAATTTCGGGAAGATTCTTTCAATACCTTTATGCAATTTGGTATCGACAGGAATGATGGACTGGCTCGCAGCTCGAGTACGGCGAAGGTCGCTGTGGTACGCATCAATCACTTGCTGATCATTCATTGAAGAGTGAATCGTTGTGATGGTACCGGACTCGATGCCAAAGGCGTCATCAAGAACCTTAATGATAGGAACAATACAGTTGGTGGTGCATGAACCGTTGGAAACGATTCGATGGTCGGCCTCGATGGTATCGTGATTCACACCATAGATAATGGTGTTATCAAGGTCGTTCGCACCAGGATGTGAAAACAACACCTTTTTCGCCCCAGCAGCAATGTGCGCTAGGCCATCAGCACGGCAACCGTAAACACCGGTACAGTCGAGTACAATATCCACCTCAAGATCACGCCAAGGCAACAACTCGATATCAGCGAGATGCAAGATACGAATCGTATCAAACTCACCTTTATCTTCCGCACCAATGCCGTGATGGACATAGATGTGCTCTTGGTCGTTGGAGATCTTCTTACCGAAGCGGCCGTGACTAGTGTCGTACTGCAATAGGTGAGCCATAGCGTCAGGCTGAGCAAGCTCATTGACAGCTACTACTTTGATTTGTTGGCTTTTGCCACTTTCATAAACAGCGCGTAATACATTACGCCCTATTCTTCCAAATCCGTTTATCGCGACTTTTAGCATAGTTCCGTACATCTAACCAAAATTTCGTGCAACAGATGATAACTGAATCCTACCCAAAAGGCATTACTTGAATAACTCAGCCTACTTAGGACAGATTGATCTGCTGCGTATAAAGATGAGTCTAGGAGAAAACAAATCCCAGATACAAAAAACCGAGCTCAGCGCTCGGTTTTTTCTTTCATTTAACTGTTAGCACAAGGCCATCAGTCAATGATTAAGCTAGAAGCTCTTTCGCTGTGTTTACTACGTTTTCAGTAGTGAAACCGAACATCTTGAATAGCTCGCCTGCTGGTGCAGATTCGCCGAACGTTGTCATACCGATGATCTTGCCACCGAAACCAACGTACTTGTACCAGAAGTCAGCGATGCCAGCTTCTACTGCGATACGAGCAGTAACGTCAGATGGAAGTACAGACTCACGGTATTCAGCATCTTGCTTGTCGAACGCGTCAGTTGCAGGCATAGATACTACGCGTACTTTCTTGCCTTCAGCTGTTAGTTCAGCAGCAGCGTTAACCGCTAGCTCAACTTCAGAACCTGTAGTTGCAGGCATAGATACTACGCGTACTTTCTTGCCTTCAGCTGTTAGTTCAGCAGCAGCGTTAACCGCTAGCTCAACTTCAGAACCTGTTGCGATAAGGATAAGCTCTGGCTTGCCTTCACAATCTTTCAGGATGTAACCACCCTTAGCTATGTTAGCTACTTGTGCAGCGTCACGATCTTGTTGCGCAAGGTTTTGACGAGAGAAGATTAGCGATGTAGGGCCATCTTTACGTTCGATTGCCAGTTTCCAAGCCACTGCAGATTCAACTTGGTCACATGGACGCCATGTGCTCATGTTTGGAGTCAGACGTAGAGAAGCGATTTGCTCAACTGGTTGGTGAGTCGGACCATCTTCGCCTAGGCCGATAGAATCGTGCGTGTAAACTTGGATGTTCTGAACTTTCATCAGAGCAGCCATACGCATTGCGTTACGAGCGTATTCCATGAACATTAGGAACGTTGCGCCGTATGGTACGAAACCACCGTGCAGAGCGATACCGTTCATGATAGCCGTCATACCGAATTCACGTACACCGTAGTGGATGTAGTTACCAGAGAAGTCAGTTGCTTCAAGAGACTTAGAACCCGACCACATAGTTAGGTTAGAAGGCGCAAGGTCAGCAGAGCCACCCATGAATTCTGGAAGCATTTGACCAAACGCTTCTAGTGCGTTTTGAGATGCTTTACGTGAAGCGATGTTTGCTGGGTTAGCTTGAAGATCAGCAATGATTGCATTTGCTTTTTCTTCCCACTCAGCTGGAAGTTCACCGTTAGTACGACGTTTGAATTCTGCTGCTAGCTCTGGGTAAGCCGCTGCGTATGCGTCAAACTTAGCATTCCACGCTGCTTCTTTTGCTGCGCCTGCTTCTTTCGCATTCCACTCAGCTGCGATATCAGCTGGGATTTCGAAAGGACCGTGTTCCCAACCAAGTGCAGCTTTAGTTGCTGTGATTTCATCAGCGCCTAGTGGAGCACCGTGACAGTCGTGTGTACCTGCTTTGTTTGGAGAACCAAAACCGATAATAGTTTTAGTACAGATAAGCGTTGGGCGAGGGTCCGCTTTAGCCGCTTCAATCGCAGCATTGATAGCGTCAGAGTCGTGACCATCTACCGCTGGGATTACGTGCCAGCCGTATGCTTCAAAACGCTTAGGTGTATCGTCAGAGAACCAACCTTCAACTTCACCATCAATAGAGATGCCGTTGTCATCCCAGAAAGCAACCAGCTTACCAAGACCTAGCGTACCCGCTAGAGAACATGCTTCGTGAGAAATACCTTCCATCAGACAGCCATCACCCATGAATGCATAAGTGTAGTGGTCTACGATGTCGTGGCCTTCGCCGTTGTCATCCCAGAAAGCAACCAGCTTACCAAGACCTAGCGTACCCGCTAGAGAACATGCTTCGTGAGAAATACCTTCCATCAGACAGCCATCACCCATGAATGCATAAGTGTAGTGGTCTACGATGTCGTGGCCTTCTTTGTTGAACTGTGCAGCCAGTGCTTTCTCAGCCATTGCCATACCAACAGCGTTAGTAATGCCTTGACCTAGAGGACCAGTAGTTGTCTCGATACCAGGAGCGTAACCGTACTCTGGGTGACCCGGAGTCTTAGAGTGAAGTTGACGGAAGTTTTTAAGGTCTTCAATTGAAAGCTCGTAACCTGCAAGGTGCAGCAGAGAGTAAATCAGCATTGAACCATGGCCGTTAGACAGGATAAAACGGTCGCGGTCAGCCCACTCTGGGTTTGCTGGGTTGTGGTTCAAGTGGCCACGCCAAAGAACTTCAGCGATGTCAGCCATGCCCATAGGTGCGCCTGGGTGGCCTGAATTTGCTTGTTGAACACCGTCCATGCTAAGTGCGCGGATTGCATTGGCTAGATCTTTACGAGAAGGCATGTCTGCTCCTGGATACATAAGCGATTTAAAAAAGAGATTGATGCTAAAATTTTCATTTTTATTAGCGCGGGTATTCTCTCAAACGACTATAGCGACTGCAAACGTTTTACTGGCATTTTAACGGTCATTTTTCGCAATTTTCGATCATTTACATCACTTAGCAACGGCTTATCTCAAACGATACGCAAACGTTTAGTTATGACATATCATAAAAAAGAGCTTGTAATTCGACCGCTGGAATTTAGAATAGCCGTCTAGATGTAGAAACACCTACAAAATATACTGTATTTAATGGCGGCGCTTCCTAGCTTGCGACGCCATAAAACTATTTACACCAAAACCTAAAAGTGGAGCTCTCATGGCTAAGCACCTATTCACTTCTGAATCTGTTTCAGAAGGCCATCCAGATAAAATTGCAGACCAAATCTCTGATGCTGTTCTTGATGCCATCTTGGAACAAGATCCAAAAGCACGTGTTGCTTGTGAGACTTACGTAAAAACCGGCATGGTTATGGTTGGCGGTGAAGTAACAACGTCTGCATGGGTTGATATCGAAGAAATCACTCGTGAAACAGTACGTGAAATTGGTTACGTTCATTCTGATATGGGCTTTGACGCTGACTCTTGTGCCGTTCTAAACACAATTGGTAAGCAGTCTCCAGACATCAACCAAGGTGTTGATAAAGCAGACCCTAAAGAGCAAGGCGCTGGCGACCAAGGCATCATGTTTGGTTACGCGACTAACGAAACACCGATCCTAATGCCAGCTCCAATTACTTACTCTCACCTTCTTGTTAAGAAACAAGCTGAAGTACGTAAGAGCGGTAAGCTTGACTTCCTTCGTCCAGATGCGAAATCTCAAGTAACATTCCAGTACGACCAAGGTAAAATTGTTGGTATCGATGCTGTTGTTCTTTCTACTCAACACTGTGATTCAGTAACAACTCCGGATCTACGTGAAGCAGTAATGGAAGAGATCATCAAGCCAGTACTACCTTCAGAGTGGATCAACAAAGACACTAACTTCTTCATCAACCCAACAGGCCGTTTCGTAATCGGTGGCCCAATGGGTGACTGTGGTCTAACTGGTCGTAAGATCATCGTTGATACCTACGGCGGCGCAGCTCGTCACGGTGGCGGTGCATTCTCTGGTAAAGATCCATCAAAAGTTGACCGTTCTGCAGCTTACGCAGCACGTTACGTTGCTAAAAACATCGTTGCTGCTGGCATGGCTGACCGTTGTGAGATTCAACTGTCTTACGCTATCGGTGTTGCAGATCCAACATCTATCATGGTTGAAACGTTTGGTACTGAGAAAGTAGCTCACGAAATCATCATTGAAGCGGTTCGTCAAAACTTCGACCTACGTCCATACGGTCTTCAAGAAATGCTGAACCTTCTTCAACCTATCTACAAGCAGACTGCAGCATACGGTCACTTCGGTCGTGAAGAGTTCCCTTGGGAAGCGACTGACAAAGCAGCAATCCTTGCTGACTTCGCTGGCCTAAAATAATTTAGCCACTGCGATTTGTTTCTATAAAGCCCTTACTGCTTAGTAAGGGCTTTATTTTTATGTACTTACCGAACTTTCACTCGCAACTTCCTTCTTTCTCGCCCTTCTTTACCGTTAACCACTAAGTATAAAAAGCCACCGATAATTTGTGTTTTCTAACACTACTGTCAATAGTTAAGGTAACTCCTAGGCGATCAAGCTCACATTTAACTTAAATCAATTCAGTCTAATAACGCTCGTTAAATGCACGCTAGAACAAAAACTGGGATGACAAAGAGCAATTTAGCTCAACACCATAACTCTCACACAAGCCACACCGATGAGCCTTATGGAATTATAACTAGGACGTTATTTAACTAGGGGGATCTATGCCTCGTACCGCGCACCCATCCGAACTGAACGATAAAAAACACAAGGTCAGCGATAAGGATTACGCTCGCACCATTCCTTGCAACCAAATCAGTATTTCCGCACCCTTTCATTGGTTGTCGCTTGCTCTGCATGACTTAGTAAGAATGCCATTAATCAGTGCATTTTACGGTCTGTGCTTCATGGGAGCGGCAATCGCCATAGTTCAACTTGTCCAATGGCAAGGAACACACTTGGTGGTGATGCCAAGCTTGATTGTTTACATGTTGATAGGACCTTTCCTTGCTCTGGGTCTGTATGACGCAGCTTGGGAAAGAGAAAAAGGGCACAACGCCAGCCTACTGCACTCCATGAAAGCCATCACACGCAACTCAACCCATCAGTGGGCCTTTGCGATTGTATTAATGGTCGCGATGATATTCTGGATGCGTATCGCCGCTCTATTGCATGCTTTGTACCCATCAGTACAAGGCGCGCCATTGGCAGAGTTTGCGCCTTTCCTGATCACGGGGTCTGTGATTGGATTTGTTATCGCTAGCCTAATCTTCAGCATCTCAGCATTTTCTATTCCATTGATGATGGAGAGACGCGTAGATGTAATGAGTGCAATCTTCACTAGCTTCAATGCAGTGAAATCCAACATCCCAGCGATGGTGGTGTGGGCAAGTATTATTTGTGCCGGTATTCTGGTGGGCTTTGCGACCTACGGCATTGGTATGATCGTCACCATGCCGCTACTTGGTTATGGTACGTGGCATGCCTACCACGAAATCATCAAGAAGAATCACCACCTATAAATTATAGCCAGAGTAACGAGCAATGTTATGATGAGGCCTTAGCTTAAACGCTGAGGCCTTTTTTCGGAGTTAACAACGTTTGTCTTACACCCCGCAACAACATCGAGCAAATAAGAAATTGGCCGAGTGCCTAGCTATCGCTAATCAACATTTCTCACGCGAATTTCCATGCCCAACCATCACTTACAAATTAAGAGGAAAGGCAGCGGGAAAGGCCTATCTTCAGCTCAATGAAATTAAGCTCAATCATGTACTCTTCGCCGAAAATGAGGATGCCTTCGTTAACGAGGTGGTGCCTCATGAACTGGCACACCTGATCACACATCAAGTATTTGGACGAGTGAGACCTCACGGGAATGAATGGAAATACGTGATGGAAAAGGTATTCAACGTACCAGCCAAAACAACCCACAGTTTTGAGATCACCTCGGTGCAAGGCAAGACCTTTGAATACCGCTGCGACTGCACGGTTTACCCACTTTCGATTAGACGTCACAACAAGGTATTGCGTAACCAATCAAGCTATCGCTGCCAACAGTGCAATCAAACCTTGGCCTTTACAGGCACGCAACTCAGCTAACGTCATATTACTCGGCACATGTTCCGTCGAGTTACCAACTCGTTTTTCTTCAGGAAATTGCACTCCATCGATTAGATGATTGAAATGTAATGGAGAAATCTATCACTTGAGTGCTAGACTGATATTTATCATACTTTTATCAGTCTTTTTCTATGCATAAAACCACTCCAAAAGCATTTGGCCTATCGGTGTCTTTTTACTTATCGGTAGTATTTGGCCTACTGGTAACCCAAAACGTTTTCGCCGCTCCACCAAGCTCCTTCTCCAAAGCAAAAAAAGAAGCGGTGAAGATTTACCTTGATCACCCGACTTCGTTTTATTGTGGCTGTGACATTACTTGGAAAGACAAAAAGAAAGGCATTCCAGACCTTGATGGCTGTGGTTATCAAGTACGAAAGCAGCAAAAGCGGGCGAGTCGAATTGAGTGGGAACACGTAGTTCCAGCTTGGCAATTTGGCCACCAGCGTCAGTGCTGGCAAGACGGTGGACGCAAGAATTGCACTCGTAATGACAAAGTATTCAAATCCATGGAAGCCGACCTTCACAACCTAACTCCGGCCATTGGCGAGGTTAACGGTGATCGCTCCAACTACAATTTCAGCCAGTGGAATGGCATGGATGGGGTCAGCTATGGTCAGTGTGAAATGCAGGTCAACTTCAAACAGCGTAAGGTGATGCCACCAGACAGAGCAAAAGGCTCTATCGCTCGTACTTATCTTTACATGAGCCAAGAGTATGGTTTCAAACTATCTAAGCAGCAAACCAACCTGATGGTGGCTTGGAACAAGCAGTTCCCTGTCGATGAGTGGGAGTGTACTCGTGATGAGCGTATCTATGCCATCCAAGGTAATCACAACCCATTTGTTTACCCAGCTTGTAAATAACGCTACTCGCATAACCCACATTCCTAACCATCTCAAACAAGAGTTTCAGAATTGCCCCTGAAACTCTTGCTCTACCCTTGTTTTTTCAACTAAAAGCATCCATGTTAGGCAGAGACAAAATACCCAAATGATCATATTTATAGGTTTACCAGCATGAGAATCCCTCGTATCCATCACCCAGAACGCATTCACCAGTTAGGTTCTCTCGCTTTAGGCGAAGATGCCGCGGGTCATGTTGGTCGTGTCCTTCGCATGAAAGAAGGTCAAGAGGTTCTTCTATTTGATGGCAGTGGCGCTGAATTCCCTGCGACAATTGCTGAGGTATCAAAGAAGAACGTGACGGTTAATGTTACTGAGCGAATCGAGCGCAGCAGTGAATCTCCGTTAGACTTACATTTAGGCCAAGTGATTTCACGTGGCGACAAAATGGAATTTACGATTCAGAAATCAGTTGAGCTTGGTGTGAACACCATTACCCCTCTGATATCAGAGCGCTGTGGCGTTAAGCTAGATACTAAGCGATTCGAGAAAAAACTCGCGCAGTGGCAAAAGATTGCGATCGCGGCGTGTGAACAGTGTGGCCGTAACACGGTTCCAGTCATTCGCCCAATCATGCAACTTGAAGAGTGGTGTAGCGAACCGAGTGAAGCATTAAAGTTGAACCTGCACCCTCGCGCAAAATACTCAATTAATACCCTTCCAGAACCTATCAGCAAGGTACGCCTATTGATCGGTCCTGAAGGTGGCTTGTCAGCTGAAGAAATCGGCATGACAGAACAATACAAATTTGAAGAGACGCTACTCGGCCCACGTGTACTTCGTACCGAGACAGCAGCTCTAACCGCAATTACTGCCTTACAAGTCCGTTTTGGCGATCTAGGCTAGGAGAAAAAAATGATCAAACTTGGCATCGTAATGGATCCAATTTCATCCATTAACATCAAAAAAGACTCTAGCTTTGCCATGATGCTTGAAGCTCAGCGTCGTGGTTACGAAATCCATTACATGGAAATGGATGATCTACACTTAGATCAAGGCGTAGCCATTGCTGACACAAAGGTTGTAGAACTCAAAGAAGATCCAAACGGTTGGTACGAGTTCAAGTCTGAACAGACTATCGCCCTATCTGATTTAGATGCGGTGTTAATGCGTAAAGATCCTCCGTTTGATACTGAGTACATCTACGCGACCTACATTCTTGAGCGTGCTGAAGAGAACGGCGCACTGATCGTAAACAAACCACAAAGCCTACGTGACTGTAACGAGAAATTATTTACAGCTTGGTTCCCTGAGCTAACACCAACCACCATCGTGACTCGTAAAGCTGAAAAGATTAAAGAGTTCCGCGAAAAGCACGGTGACGTCATCCTTAAGCCACTTGATGGCATGGGTGGCGCATCGATCTTCCGTGTTAAGGAAGGCGATCCAAACGTATCAGTGATCATTGAAACCTTGACTAACCACGGTCAAAACTACGCTATGGCACAAACCTTTGTTCCAGACATCAGCAACGGTGACAAGCGTATTCTTGTGGTTGATGGTGAACCAATGCCTTACTGCCTAGCGCGTATTCCGGCTAAAGGGGAAACTCGAGGCAACCTAGCTGCTGGTGGTACTGGTGAAGCTCGCCCTCTAAGTGACACCGACTGGGCTATCGCACGAGCGGTTGCTCCAGCACTAAAAGAGAAAGGCTTAATCTTCGTGGGACTTGACGTTATCGGTGACAAGCTGACTGAGATTAACGTGACGAGCCCAACGTGTATCCGTGAAATTGAAGCTGCTTTTGATATTTCAGTTACGGGTAAATTAATGGATGCAATCGAGCGTCGTGTTAACGCTAAATAGCCTAAACTTAAGAAAGTCTTAGCTATTCGCAAACATTTAGACACAGAATCAATGAGCGGCTTTACGCCGCTCTTCTTCCTTTACTGGGAACACACTGGCAGGAGGCTCTATGAATTTAACGAACCACTTTCTGGTCGCTATGCCCGGAATGAAAGACCCATACTTTCAAAATTCGGTGATCTACCTTTGTGAGCACAATGACGAAGGTGCAATGGGTTTGATGATCAACGCTCCCATCGATGTCACTGTCGGCAGCATGCTCAAACAAGTTGAGGTTGATTCTGAACAACCAAAATCCAACCAGGCAAGCCTTGATAAGCCCGTATTAAATGGTGGACCTGTAGCAGAAGACCGCGGGTTTATTTTGCACAAGCCCAAAGGCAGCTATCAATCCAGTATCAACATGACGGACCAAATCTCGGTAACAACCTCAAAAGATATCTTGATGGTGTTAGGAACCGAAGATGAACCGATCAATTATCTGGTTGCACTTGGTTATTCTGGGTGGGAGCCAGGCCAGCTGGAGATAGAACTGACCGAGAACTCATGGCTAACCGTTGAAGCCGATCCAAAGGTCATCTTCGACACACCGATCTCGGACCGCTGGAAAGTCGCGGTGCAAATGTTAGGTATTAATGCCGCTCAGCTTTCAGCAGATGCAGGCCACGCCTAGCCCTACTCAGCTCAATAAAATAAACACTCAAACACAGATTAATTTGGAAGCCCCATGTCACGAACAATTATGGCATTTGACTACGGTACAAAAAGTATCGGCAGTGCGATTGGACAAGAAATCACAGGCACAGCAAGCCCTCTGAAAGCCTTTAAAGCCAAAGATGGCATCCCAAACTGGGACGATATCGAAAAGCAAATTAAGGAATGGCAACCGAATCTGATTGTGGTTGGTCTTCCTACCGACCTTCACGGTAAAGATCTAGCAACCATCACACCTAGAGCAAAGAAGTTCGCTAACCGCCTGAAAGGACGCTTTGGTGTTGACGTTGAGCTGCATGATGAGAGGTTATCGACAGCCGAAGCAAGAGCTGATCTTTTTGACATGGGTGGCTACAAAGCACTAAGCAAAGGCAACGTTGATAATCAATCAGCTGTGGTTATTTTGGAAAGCTGGTTTGAAGCACAATATTCATAACGAAAAATAAGTGAGCGAAATGTGAGCTAACTTGTGATCCCACTCGAATTTCACATCGTAATGTCGATGCAATTCAAAATAAGAACGTGGGAGTTCACATGAAAATTATTCTAGCAATCTTCGCCGCTCTAGCAATAACAGCATGTAGTTCAATGGGTGGTGGTTCAGCTGGTTATACTGGCGAGCAATATCCAACTAAAATTAAATTAGAAAAAGAACGCGGTTACTCGAACGATAACAACAGTTTTGCAAACCACTAATTTATTCGCTTCACAAAAAACCCGCCTTTCGAGCGGGTTTTTTATTGGTACTAAGATTGAGCACTAAGCACTGAATCTACCCCATATCGATCTTCACACCAGCTAAAGCACCGGTCCCGTAGTCATCATCGCCACGTCTGGTTTTTAGCATCAAGCGTAAGTCGTTAGCGGAGTCAGCACTGTGGAACGCATCCTCTTCGCTGATCTTGCCTGCTACAACTAAATCATACAAAGCTTGGTCAAAGGTCTGCATCCCAATCTCTTTCGATTTCGCCATTGTTGCTTTTAACTCATGCAATTCACCACGACGAATCAAATCAGACACTCGTGGGCTGTTGAGTAGAATCTCAAACACACCATGTCGACCGCTGCCATTCTTATCTCGGATTAATTGCTGAGCGACCACACCACGCAGATTCATCGACAGGTCAAACAAGAACTGTTCTTTCTGCTCTTTTGGGACCAAGTGAAGAATACGTTCTAGCGCTTGGTTGGCATTATTCGCGTGTAGTGTAGCCATACACAAGTGACCCGTCTCAGCAAAGGTCATCGCGTATTCCATAGTTTCACGGCTACGGATTTCGCCAATCAAGATCATATCTGGTGCTTGGCGCAAAGAATTCTTAAGTGCGACTTCATAGCTCTCAGTATCGAGCCCGACCTCACGCTGAGTCACGATACATTTTTTATGTTCATGGACAAATTCAATCGGGTCTTCAACCGTTAGGATATGACCTGAACGATTGGTATTGCGATAGCCTGTCATCGCAGCCATTGAGGTCGATTTACCAGAGCCAGTCGCACCAACCACCAGCACCAGCCCGCGCTTAGCAATTGAAAGGTCTTGTAATACATCAGGAAGCTTTAATTGCTCAAAGGTTGGGATGTTAGTCTCGATGCGTCGAATTACCGCTCCAGGTAGCTCTCGTTGGAAGAACGCACTGACACGAAAGCGACCAAACTCACGCACAATGGCAAAATTTGCCTCACGAGTTTGCTGATACTCATCACGTCGGTCTTGATCCATCATCGCATCAAGTAATTGAGCAACCTGAGCCGCATTCAGCTTATCGCCTTGAGGTCGTAATTCACCATCAACACGAAACAGGATAGGCGCATCAACGGTGATATAAAGATCCGATGCTTTTTGAGACAGCATTCCTTCAAGGATTTGATTCAATTCCATTTTGTTCACCTTGATTAAAACATTGAGGTTTCAATTTCGATCTTTCTCTCAACCTCCTCCGAGTCAACCAAGCCTTGAGCCATTAGCTGCTTCGCATTTTGCTCCATGGTCTGCATACCATGTGCTGCGCCCGTTTGAATGATCGAATACATCTGCGCAACCTTGTCTTCACGAATCAAGTTTCTAATAGCTGGTGTCGCCATCATTATTTCATGACAAGCCACACGACCGCCACCAACACGCTTCAACAGCTTCTGAGCAATAACCGAACGCAACGACTCAGACAGCATTGAACGCACCATGTCTTTGTCGCTACCCGGGAATACATCGATAATACGGTCGATAGTTTTAGCAGCAGAGCTGGTATGCAGAGTACCAAAAACCAAGTGGCCGGTTTCAGCAGCCGTTAGCGCCAAGCTAATCGTCTCTTGGTCACGAAGCTCACCAACAAGAATCACGTCAGGGTCTTCACGTAGCGCACTGCGCAGCGCCGCTTTAAAGCTGTGAGTATCACGGTGAACTTCACGCTGGTTAACAAGGCATTTATTGTTGGTATGAACGAATTCAATTGGGTCTTCGATCGTCAGGATGTGCTTATTGTGGTTACGGTTTACGTAATCCACCATCGCCGCGAGCGTCGTCGATTTACCAGAGCCCGTTGGGCCAGTAACGAGCACTAAACCTTTTTCGTAGTTGGCAATCTTTTCAAAGATTTCAGGCGCACCTAACTGATCTAAAGTTGGGATCTCTACAGGGATAGTTCGAAAGACAGCTGAGCAACCACGAGCTTGGTTAAAAGCATTCACACGGAAACGACCAACATTGGGCAATTCAAAAGAGAAGTCGACTTCCAATTTTTCTTCAAACTCACCACGCTGCGAATCGCTCATGATCTCAAAAACTAAACGATGCACATCAGCATGACTCAAAGCTGGTATTCCAAGCTTCCTTACTTCACCATCTATACGTACCATTGGAGATACACCCGCAGAAAGATGTAGATCTGACGCGTTATGCTTTACACTAAAATCTAGTAACTCAGTGATATCCATTTATTTTCCCTTAAGTAAAGTCAGCTATGAGTAGTATTCAACAAAATATCGAACAAATCACCTCACAGATTCGTAGTGCTGAGCAAAAGTGCGGACGAGCTCCAGAGTCCGTGCAACTTTTAGCCGTCAGCAAAACTAAACCTATTGATGCGATTCTAGAAGCCGCACTCGGAGGCCAAGTTGCCTTTGGTGAAAACTATGTTCAAGAAGGTGTCGATAAAGTAAAACACTTTTCAGAACAACATTCTAACCTAAATTTAGAGTGGCACTTTATTGGTCCAATTCAGTCCAATAAAACTCGTCCAATTGCGGAAAGCTTCCAATGGGTACATTCCGTCGATCGCGATAAGATTGCGCAAAGGCTTAACGATCAACGCCCAAGCGAACTTCCACCTCTACAGGTGCTTATCCAGGTGAACACCAGTGGCGAAGAGTCCAAGTCTGGTACTTCTGAAGAGACAGTTTTTGCACTGGCGGAGTTGATTTCGTCGCTCCCTAACCTCACTTTAAGAGGATTGATGTCAATTCCTGCAAACGTCTCTGACTATCAATCTCAGCTTAATGCATTCTCTCAACTGGCAGAGCTTAAAGATAAGCTCGCCGCGAATTATCCAGACATCGATACCCTGTCTATGGGCATGAGTGGTGATATGGATGCAGCAGTTGAGGCTGGCAGTACCATGGTTCGTATTGGAACGGCCATCTTTGGTGCTCGTGATTACGCAAAATAGCAATTGGTTAGCAACCAGAAATCGACGATAAGTATTGATACCGCTTCGCTTGAATCGCGCAGCGACACGCTCAGGATTTTATATATGGAACATAAGAACATCGCCTTTATTGGGGCGGGAAACATGGTTCGCTCAATTGTAGCGGGCTTAGTAGCAAGTGGTTACCCAGCGCAAAAGATTACTGCGACAGCGCCTTCAGATACCAGAAGGCTGCCGTTAGAGCAAGAATATGGCATCAATACCACCAGCGATAATATTGCCGCAGCCGAGCAAGCAGACGTTGTTGTGTTATCAGTGAAACCACAAATGATGGCTGACGTATGTAACCCCTTACAAAGCATCGACTTTAGTAACAAACTGGTAATCTCAATTGCCGCAGGTATTAATGCGAATCGACTCAATGAGATGTTAGACTGCCAACTGAACCTGGTTCGTGTGATGCCAAACACGCCATCATTGCTTGGTAAAGGCATGAGCGGTCTTTATGCCGATTCAACGGTCAGCCAAAATGATAAAGACTTCGCATCTCAGCTGATGCAAGCTGTAGGTGAAGTGAGCTGGGTTGAACAAGAGTCTGGTATCAATAACATCATTGCGGCAGCAGGAAGTGCTCCAGCTTACTTCTTCCTATTTATGGAATCGATGCAAGCTGAGGCAATCAACCAAGGCTTCGATCAAGAAACCGCTCGTAAATTAGTGCAGCAGTCTGCATTAGGCGCGGCAGAGATGGTGGTAGCGAATCCAAACACTGAATTATCGACACTGCGTGAACAAGTGACTTCAAAAGGCGGAACGACCGCAGAAGCATTACGCACGTTCAATGAACATCAACTATCAGACATCGTAGCCAAAGCCATGCAAGCGGCGGTCGCTCGAGCTGAAGAGATGGAAAAACTGTTTTAAGCATTTTGTCGCTCGGGTGATATCTAAGCGGCAAGTAAATCCGAAAAAGGAAACAATATGAACTCGATGAGCTTTCTGATCTCGACCGTTTTTGATCTTTACATCATGGTTGTGATCTTGCGTATCTGGCTACAAGCTTCACGTGCAGATTTCTACAACCCATTCTCACAATTCATCGTAAAAGCGACACAACCGGTTGTTGCCCCACTACGCCGAGTTATCCCATCTATCGGCAGCCTTGATCTTGCGACGGTTGTTTTTGCTTATGTGCTATGTGTACTTAAGTTCGTTGCTCTAAACCTGATTATCTCTGGCGGCGCAGCTGTATTCGATATCAGCTTCCTGATATTTGGTGCACTATCTTTGCTAAAAGCGGCAGGCGGTTTGATCTTCTGGGTTCTACTAATCCGCGCAATCCTAAGCTGGGTTAGCCAAGGCCGTAGCCCAATCGAGTACGTGTTCCATCAACTGACTGAGCCAATGCTAATGCCTATCCGCCGTATCCTACCTGATATGGGTGGCTTCGACTTAAGCGTACTGGTTCTGTTTATTGTTCTGCAGTTTGCGAACTTCCTAATGGGCGACATGATTGGTCCTATTTGGTATCAGCTATAATTCAAGTACAAACATCAGGTACTTTGACGATGCCAAAAGCGGTTTGGGCCGAGGAAGACGATATTCTTCTTAGGCTCTATATCCAACCCAAAGCAAGCCGAGATAAGATTGTTGGCTTGCACGGTGAGGAACTAAAAATTGCCATCACTGCCCCACCGGTAGATGGCAAAGCCAATGCCCACTTAGCGAAATACCTAGCGAAACAGTTTAAGGTCGCGAAAGGGCAAATTAAAATTGAAAAGGGAGAGCTCGGCCGGCACAAACAAGTTCGAATATGCTCGCCAAGCCAAATCCCCACTGAAGTCAAAGCCATCCTATGATGGCTTTTTGCTATTTATTGGAGTCACTATGCGTCTATGGATTACAGCACTACTCACCGCTCTTGTTGCCCTACCAAGCTCAGCAGGACAATTTAAAAACATTAAGGATGTCGAGGTTCACTACTCGGCTTTTAACTCGACATTTCTAACAGCTCAAGTCGCTAAGCAATATAAACTTAAGCGAAATGGCTACTCGGCGATTCTGAACATCAGCGTGTTAGACAAAGCTTCCCTTGGCAAGCCAGCAACAACGGCTAAAATCACGGGAACAGCGAAGAACCTTGTAGGTAACACTCGCACGCTTAACTTCCGCGAAATAAAGGAAGGTGATGCGATTTATTACCTAGCTGAGTTCCCTGTAACACACGAAGAAAACATCACTTTTAATATCGATGTTAACGCAGGTTTGAAAGGCACAGGCCCACTGCGATTCACACAAAAATTCTATATAGAAGAGTAACTTCAACCGTCACTTTTCTGTTCACTAACTTATTAGAGCCACATCACCATGAGTAAGATTGTTTTAGCCACAGGCAACCAAGGTAAAGTTCGCGAGATGGCAGATATTCTGTCTGAGTTTGGTTTTGACGTTGTCGCGCAAAGTGAGTTTAACGTTTCAGAAGTCGCTGAAACAGGAACAACTTTCATTGAAAATGCCATCATCAAGGCTCGCCATGCTGCGAAAGAGACAGGGCTGCCAGCGATCGCTGACGACTCAGGTTTAGAGGTTGATTTCCTTAAGGGTGCTCCGGGCATCTACTCAGCGCGTTACTCAGGTGAAGGGGCGACGGATAAGCAAAACATTGAAAAGCTACTTGATGCCATGCAAGGTGTGGAAACTGAAAAGCGTACCGCTCGTTTCCACTGTGTGTTGGTGTTAATGCGTCACGAAAACGATCCAACACCATTAGTGTGTCACGGTAAATGGGAAGGTCGCATTCTGACGGAAGAGCACGGTGAGAATGGCTTTGGCTACGATCCTGTATTCTTTGTACCAGAAGATAACTGCGCATCTGCTGAGCTAGAATCTACACGTAAAAAGCAGCTTTCACACCGCGGTAAAGCCCTTACTTCTCTATTCGAAGCAATCAAGGAGCAAGCTCTGTAATGCACGATACAGCGCTTATACCACCAGCACTTAGTCTCTATGTACACATCCCATGGTGTGTACAAAAGTGTCCGTATTGTGATTTCAACTCACACGCTCTGAAAGCCGAGATTCCTGAAAAAGAGTACATCGATGCGCTACTTGAGGATCTCGATACTGATATCGAAAAGTACCAACTCAATGGCGCACCTCGTCCATTGCACTCAATCTTTATTGGTGGTGGTACTCCGAGCCTATTCTCTCCAGAAGGGATAGGTCGATTACTCCAAGGTATTGAGCAACGCATCCCGTTCAAACCAGAAATCGAAATCACCATGGAAGCTAATCCAGGCACCATTGAAGCTGAACGTTTTGCAGGTTACCAAAAAGCAGGGGTGAATCGAATCTCGGTTGGTGTGCAAAGCTTTGAGCAAGAGAAGCTGGAAAGACTTGGGCGTATCCATGGTCAAGATGAAGCGGTCAACGCTGCTCACCTCGCACATAAAATCGGTCTGAACAGCTTTAACCTCGATCTTATGCACGGCTTGCCGGATCAAAGCATAGATCAAGCATTGGCGGATCTAGACAAAGCGATCGAGCTTAACCCTCCACACTTATCTTGGTATCAGCTAACAATAGAACCTAACACCATGTTCTATTACAAAACGCCAAAGCTACCTGACGATGATGATCTTTGGGATATTTTCGATTTGGGTCATAAGAAGCTCGCAGACGCAGGCTATGTGCAGTACGAAATTTCAGGCTACAGCAAGCCGGGATATCAGTGTCAGCATAACCTTAACTATTGGCGCTTTGGTGACTACCTGGGTATTGGCTGTGGCTCTCATGGCAAGCTAAGTTTTGCTGATGGACGCATCATTCGTACGACTAAGGTTAAACACCCTAGAGGCTATTTAGCGGCTTACCAGAACATGGTGAAGCCTTATCTATCTGATGAGTTTGAAGTGTCGAATGAAGACCGCCCTTTTGAGTTCTTTATGAACCGCTTTAGGTTAATGGAAGCGTGTCCAAAACAAGATTTCATCGATACGACAGGGCTTGGTTTTGAGGCTGTTCAGTCAACGATTGAGTGGGCAAAAGAGCTAGGTTACTTGAACGAAACCGACACTCACTGGCAGATCACTGAAAAAGGAAAGCTATTCCTAAATGATCTGCTAGAAGCCTTTATGGCAGAAGAAGACGAGTAGTTCGAGATTCGAGATTCGAGATTCGAGATTCGAGATTCGAGATTCGAGATTCGAGATTCGAGAAGTATTGCGTAAGGGTTGGCTTTAGGGTCAACCCTTTTCTAATTTACACGCCTACAAATAATAGATTCCCGATTACACTCCCTCGTCGCTATCGGGAATGACGGACATCAAACAAGTCTTATCCAAAAAAAGTTAGAGGCGAGTGCATCGAAAGTTACAAACAACACCGTCATCCTCAAGAACGAGGGACGAGTGAGTTGGGGATCTCTTGCAAATATAGAACCCCAACTTAAAAGCGCTTTTAAAAAATAGAACGACCAATTCGCTCTGAAAGCAACTCCAGAGCCTTAGTACCTGCGAGCGAGTTACCAGAAGGATCAAGCTCTGGAGACCATACCGCGATGGTCATCTCACCCGGAACGATGGCAATAATACCGCCACCCACACCCGATTTGCCCGGCATACCAACACGGTAAGCAAACTCACCTGCCCCATCGTACAAACCACATGTTGCAAGCAAAGCATTCAGCTGCTTAGTTTGAACAGGCGTGATGATCTCTTTCTTAGTCTGAACCGACACACCTTTGTTCGCCAAATAGCTAAAGGTTTTCGCCAAATCCACACACGTCATTTTAAGCGCACAAGCATGGAAGTAGTTATTCAGAACTGGGATAACATCATTCTCAAAGTTACCAAATGAACGCATCAAATAAGCAATGGCAGCATTACGATCGCTGTGCATCATTTCTGAAGCCGCTACCACCTTGTCATACACAATATGAGTATCACCCGATAACTGACGCACAAACTCTAACAAGCGGTGTCTAGGCGCAGACAAGCGGCTTTGTAGTAGGTCTGCAACGACAATTGCCCCCGCATTGATGAACGGGTTACGGGGGATGCCATGCTCCATCTCAAGCTGAATCATAGAGTTAAAGGCTTGTCCTGAAGGCTCTTTGCCTACGCGTTGCCAAATCTCTTCAGGCTTGTATAACACCATAGCTAACGTCAGGCTCAAGGCTTTAGAGATGGATTGCACAGAAAAGGCCTCCTCTGCATCACCCGCTTGAATCACCTCACCTTCGTTTGTGTATACCGCAATCGCCAGTTTCTGGTTCGATACGCGAGCCAATGCAGGGATATAATCAGCAACCTTTCCCTGACCAATTAGGGGACGAACTTCGTCTAAAATCTCGGCCAAAATAGCTTGAGTTGGTTTCATGTGTGCTTACTTCTATATTGTTATTTTTGTAGGGGTCTAACATTACTTTCTGTCCTTAGGCTTTTATTTCAATAAAAGCCTAAGGACAAAAAAGCCAACATTACAATAATGTTGGCTTTAATCAATCCCACAAAGTGTAAGGTTTAACCTAAAGCAGGTTTACCTTCACTTGTTGTGCTTGAGAATTACTTAGTACGCTTGTACTTAATATCCCAAACGCCATGACCAAGACGGTGGCCACGAGCTTCAAATTTCGTTAGCGGGCGCTCATCTGGGCGAGGAATGTAATCACCATCTTCAGCGATATTCTCGAAGCCTGGAGCAACGTTCATCACTTCAATCATGTGCTCTGCGTAGTTTTCCCAGTCTGTTGCCATGTGGAAAATACCAGTATCAAGTTGAAGCTTACCGCGAACCATTTCTGCAAACTCAGCCTTAACAATACGACGTTTGTGGTGACGAGCTTTGTGCCATGGGTCAGGGAAGAACAGTTGCAGTGTATGCAGGCTGCTATCTGGAATCATGTGTTCAAATACTTCTACTGCATCGTGACACATTACACGCAGGTTAGTTACGCCAGCATCACGCGCTGTACCTAAACAAGCACCAACACCTGGGCTGTGAACTTCAATACCTAAGAAGTTTTTCTCAGGTGCGTTCTTTGCCATTTCAACCAGTGATGCACCCATACCGAAGCCAATCTCTAGTACAACTGGGTTATCGTTGCCAAATACTTCTTTCCAGTTAAGAAGCTCTGGGTTGTAGTCGATACCCATTGTTGGCCAACATTCATTCATCGCGTTTTCTTGGCCTTTTGTTAAGCGGCCTTCGCGGCGAACAAAACTACGGATCTTACGAACCAGTTTGCCGTCTTCAGTATATTCGTTAGTGGTCACTTCACTCATTGATTTTTGCCTGCACATTGATTAATCAAAGCGGGGATTATCCAAAGAATTGCCTTCGGTGCAAGTCTTTCCGTGGATAAATTCCCACACAATTTGTCTGTTTTACATCCAACGTTAAGTGTGGTGCAATTTCGCTTCTAATAATAGCAAAGCATAGAGCATGTCGTGACTCCTTTCGCAACCGCCATATTAAAGTGGTATGACGCCTACGGGCGTAAAGAATTACCTTGGCAACAAAACAAAACAGCCTACACCGTTTGGCTATCTGAAATCATGCTTCAGCAGACTCAGGTTTCTACGGTGATTCCATACTACCAACGCTTCTTGGAACGTTTCCCGACGGTTATTGACCTAGCGAACGCCGAACAAGATGAGGTGCTCCACTTATGGACGGGGCTTGGTTATTACGCTCGAGCTCGCAACCTGCACAAAGCTGCCAAAATCGTCGCTGAGCAGTATGGTGGTGAGTTTCCGCTGTCTATCGAAGAGATGAACGCGTTACCGGGAATCGGTCGCTCGACTGCAGCTGCAGTGCTGTCTTCGGTTCATAAGCTTCCTCATGCAATTCTTGATGGCAATGTGAAGCGAACGCTTGCAAGAAGCTTTGCCGTTGAAGGTTGGCCAGGACAAAAGAAGGTTGAAAACCAACTTTGGGAGCATGCAGAAGCTCATACTCCGAAGAAAGATGTCGATAAGTACAATCAAGCGATGATGGACATGGGTGCAATGGTTTGTACTCGTAGCAAACCTAAATGTACTCTGTGTCCAATTGAAACCATGTGTGAAGCCAAGAAGCTTGATAGACAACTCGACTTCCCGGGCAAGAAACCTAAGAAAGAAAAACCAGTCAAAGAAACATGGTTTGTGATTCTTTATCACGACAATCAAGTGTGGCTTGAACAGCGTCCTCAGTCTGGTATCTGGGGAGGCTTATTCTGTTTCCCTCAAAATGAAAACGCAGAGATCGAACATCAGTTAGATCTTCGCTCGATCAAAGACACTGAAACCGATTCAATTAAGACCATGATTGCGTTTAGGCACACTTTCAGCCACTACCACTTAGATATCACACCTGTATTAGTAAAATTAGATAAACAACCAGATTTGATAATGGAAGGGACCAAAGGTCTCTGGTATAACTTATCAAAACCGGAAGAAATTGGCCTAGCCGCTCCTGTGAAGCAGCTTATTGAGAGCCTACCCTTTGAACTGAACGACGACGTTTGAATCAACGAACGCGATAAGAGGAACCACTATGAGCCGCACTGTATTTTGTGCTCGCCTCCAGAAAGATGCTGAAGGCTTAGATTTTCAACTTTACCCAGGTGACTTAGGTAAGCGTATCTTTGACAACATCTCTAAAGAAGCTTGGGGACAATGGCAAAGCAAGCAAACAATGCTGATCAATGAAAAGAAGCTAAATATGATGGATCCTGAGCATCGTAAACTTCTTGAAACTGAGATGGTTAACTTCCTTTTCGAAGGTAAAGATGTCGTAATTGATGGCTATACTCCACCAAGCGAATAAGACATTTATTTAAGCAAATTTTAATGACATCATGGTTAACGCTGCGATGTCATTTTTGTATGAGGAACTATGAAAAAGCTAAGTTACTTCCTAACAGCCATGTTATTAACAGGCTGCAGCCGTGAATTTGTCGAAAGCATTTATGATGTGAATTACGAACCGACCAACCGATTTGTAAGCAACTTGGCAGAGCTACCTGGTCAGTTTGAAAAAGACACCGGTGCACTGGATGCTTTGATTAATAGCTTTTCTGGCAATATCCAAAAGCGCTGGGGCAGCAGTGAAGTAAAAATGGCCGGTAAGAGTAACTATGTGAAATACATAGACAATTACTTGAGCCGCTCAGAAGTAAACTTTAGCGAAGGCCTGATCACAGTAGAAACTGTGTCCTCAACTGAGCCTAAAAAACACCTCAAAAACGCGATAATGACGACGCTTTTGACGCCAGATGATCCGGCGCATGTCGACCTATTCTCTTCAAAAAGCATCAAGTTAGAAGGTAAACCTTTTCTCTACAATCAGGTCGTCGACCAAGAGAAAAAGCCCATTCAATGGACATGGCGCGCCAACCAATTCGCAGATTACTTGATCGCTAATAACCTCAAAACCAAAGAAGTCGACTTCAAAAAAGCCTACTACGTTGAGATACCAATGGTGGCCGATCACGCGAGTCAGCGTAGTTATCAATATGCCGATATTGTCCGCAGAGCTTCTCAGCGTTATGACATTCCTGAAGACTTGATTTACGCGATCATCAAAACAGAAAGTAGTTTTAACCCATATGCGGTGAGTTGGGCGAATGCATATGGTCTTATGCAAGTCGTGCCAAAAACGGCAGGGCGAGATGTATTTAAGCTGGTAAAGAACAAGCCTGGAGAACCCACTCCTGAGTATTTATTCAATCCAGAAAACAACATTGATGCTGGCACGGCATACTTTTACATCCTTAAAAATCGTTATTTAAAAGACGTGCAGCACCCAACAACGCTTGAGTACAGCATGATTTCTGCATACAACGGCGGCACTGGTGGCGTACTCAATACCTTCAGTAAGGACAGAAAGCGAGCAATGCGAGACCTAAACTCGTTGCAACCTAGCCAAGCGTACTGGGCACTTACCAAGAAGCACCCAAATAAAGAGTCGCGCCGATATCTAGAAAAAGTAACAAAATTCAAGAAAGATTTTAACCAAGGTAAAACGTAAGCCTCACTTTTGAATAAAAAAACAACTAACGAACGTTTTTTTTAATTATTTTCAAAAAAGGTGTTGACGGTTATGCAGAAAATCCGTTTAATAGCGCTCCGTTGCCCGGATAGCTCAGTCGGTAGAGCAGAGGATTGAAAATCCTCGTGTCGGTGGTTCGATTCCGCCTCCGGGCACCACAATTTGATTTGTTGGTGTCAATACTCTTTAACAGGGAGTAGCAACACGGACAAAAGCATAAAGAATTTAGTGTGCCGACTTAGCTCAGTAGGTAGAGCAACTGACTTGTAATCAGTAGGTCACCAGTTCGACTCCGGTAGTCGGCACCATTCTTTTGCCTCGATAGCTCAGTCGGTAGAGCAGCGGATTGAAAATCCGCGTGTCGGTGNGGTAGAGCAACTGACTTGTAATCAGTAGGTCACCAGTTCGACTCCGGTAGTCGGCACCATTCTTTTGCCTCGATAGCTCAGTCGGTAGAGCAGCGGATTGAAAATCCGCGTGTCGGTGGTTCGATTCCGCCTCGAGGCACCATTATTTGGTACTTAACAAATAATGGTCTTAATAGACCTGATGTTGAGACAAGTAATTCCCCCTTAGTTCAGTTGGTAGAACGGCGGACTGTTAATCCGTATGTCGCAGGTTCGAGTCCCGCAGGGGGAGCCATTTTAAAGGGCTTCATTTTAATGAGGTTCTAACGAAGAGTTTACTCTTCAAGCAAAGAATTTAGTGTGCCGACTTAGCTCAGTAGGTAGAGCAACTGACTTGTAATCAGTAGGTCACCAGTTCGACTCCGGTAGTCGGCACCATTCTTTTGCCTCGATAGCTCAGTCGGTAGAGCAGCGGATTGAAAATCCGCGTGTCGGTGNGGTAGAGCAACTGACTTGTAATCAGTAGGTCACCAGTTCGACTCCGGTAGTCGGCACCATTCTTTTGCCTCGATAGCTCAGTCGGTAGAGCAGCGGATTGAAAATCCGCGTGTCGGTGGTTCGATTCCGCCTCGAGGCACCATTATTTGATACTTAACAAATAATGGTCTTAATAGACCTGATGTTGAGACAAGTAATTCCCCTTTAGTTCAGTTGGTAGAACGGCGGACTGTTAATCCGTATGTCGCAAGTTCAAGTCTTGCAAGGGGAGCCACATTCAAGAAAGCCAAGTCGAAAGACTTGGCTTTTTTTCGTTTGAACAAAGGCTAAATCTATTCGATCACAGCATCTAACCTTAACAATCCCTTTAAAGCCCCTCTTCACTCTCTCGACAATATCTTCTTCTTAATTAACTTCTCACGAACTCGCCCCCCAAACTCCGCCAATTCACCAAACCAACACTTTTAAAACTCGTTCATAGTCACACAAAAATAAACAAGCTTTCGTTCTGTTACTTTTTTTTATTCGTAAATTTAATCTTCATCATGTTTTGATATCTTTCTGATATCTGCCCTACACGACTTAGATTAAGATTCGATGAAATATACCTAATACTTATTATTGAATCGCTGCGCGGGGAAATATGAAATTAAAAACGCAAGCTTACTTATTATCGGGCATCATCTTGATCGCCCTGCTAGCGCTGACTGCTACTGGTTTATGGACCTTGAGAGTCGCTAGCAACATGGACAACAAAGCTCGCGTTACAGAGCTATTTAAGAGTGCATACAGCATTCTTACTGAAGTCGAGAAAATGGCTATTGATGGCACTCTAGAAGAGCCACAAGCGAAACAACTTGCTACTCGCCTACTGCGTAACAACATCTATAAAGACAATGAATACGTCTACGTTGCAGATGAAAACATGACGTTTGTCGCGACACCGCTAGATCCACAGCTGCATGGAACCAGCTTCAATGACTTTAAAGACGGTGATGGAAATAGCGTTGGCCAGCTTATACAAAGAGTGCTTGGCAATCGTACTGGACAGATCGTTGAATACACCTGGACGCAAAAGCTGCCAGACGGAACCATTGAAGAAAAACTGTCTATTGCAGAGAAAACCCCGCACTGGGGTTGGGTTGTCGGCACAGGTATCGGCTTCAACGAAGTTAACGCGCGTTTTTGGTCTACCGCTCAATGGCAGCTATTCCTTTGTGTCGTGATTGCAGGCCTTATTCTATCGAGCTTAATCGTATCTATTAAACGCATGCTAGCACTTCTTGGTGGCGAGCCTAAAGATGTAAGAGAAGCGGTACAAGCCGTCGCAGAAGGTCGTATTCAAACCTCTTTCGAAACTCAAGCGATAAAAGGCAGTATCTATCACGCTGTGCAGCAAATGAGTAAATCGTTAGCTGAACTAGTATCAAACCTAAATGCTTCTATGTTGGCATTAAGAGGCGAATTACAGCGCGTAGAAGATCGTGCCGGTTCTATCGCTCAACTAACCGAAACTCAGCAGCAATCTACTGAGATGATCGCAACAGCAATGACGGAGATGGCCTCTTCTGCTAACAATGTTGCTGATTCAGCGGGCGATACAGCGCGTAATACCGACGAAGCAGACAAACAGAGCCAACATACTCAACGTCTTATTCACAACACAGTGGACAACATTCAAGGGCTAGCAGGCCAACTAGGCACGGCAAGTGAAGCTGTCGCTAACCTAGACAACGATGTAAACAACATTGTCAAAGTACTCGACGTTATCGGTGACATTGCAGAACAGACTAACCTATTGGCACTGAATGCAGCTATTGAGGCAGCTCGAGCTGGCGAACAAGGTCGTGGGTTTGCGGTTGTTGCTGACGAAGTTCGTAACCTTGCAGGTCGAACGCAATCAAGCACCAAAGAAATCCAATTGATGATTAATAACCTTCAAGAAGGCTCTCGTAACGCTATTCAAACCATGGAAGTGTGTGCAGCAACCAGTGAAAGCACCGTAACCGAGTCTCAAAACGCCTCTGAAGCGCTACAACAGATTGTTATCGCTCTGGAGTCTATTTCCTCGATGAGTCATCAAATCGCGACAGCTGCTGCTGAGCAGACTCAGGTGAGCGATGACATTTCAAAGCGCATCAACATGATCGAAGAAAGTGGCAACCAACTGAGTAATGTCGTGACAGAAAGTCACAACAGTACCCAAACCCTCGCCTCTCTTTCTAACGAATTAGAAGCTTGGGTTAATAGGTTTGAAGTAAAACACTAAACTCTCGATAAAATTCTTAAGTAAAAAAGCACGTTTTCATACGTGCTTTTTTTATTTCGGCACCCATTCAGTGTAGTTAACCTAAGTTTTGCTCTCTTTTAAGGCATGCTAGACCTAGGTTTTTCGTGCCAAATGAACAAAAACAACCCACTAAGTATAGAAAAACATCAAACAATACTTTTTTTGCAATTTAATGTTGACCCAGAACGCGAAAACACGTTTAATACACCTCGTCGCCCGGATAGCTCAGTCGGTAGAGCAGAGGATTGAAAATCCTCGTGTCGGTGGTTCGATTCCGCCTCCGGGCACCACAATTTATTTGTTGGTGTCTTAGACAACAACAGTAAAGCACAAAGAAATATTATGTGCCGACTTAGCTCAGTAGGTAGAGCAACTGACTTGTAATCAGTAGGTCACCAGTTCGATTCCGGTAGTCGGCACCATTTCTTTAAAGCTTTAAGAATAATTCCCCTTTAGTTCAGTTGGTAGAACGGCGGACTGTTAATCCGTATGTCGCAAGTTCAAGTCTTGCAAGGGGAGCCAAGTTAATCATCAAGCATAAGCTTTTTGATTCATGATGCCGACTTAGCTCAGTAGGTAGAGCAACTGACTTGTAATCAGTAGGTCACCAGTTCGATTCCGGTAGTCGGCACCATTCTCTTGATTAGAGACTAAACAATCAATTCCCCTTTAGTTCAGTTGGTAGAACGGCGGACTGTTAATCCGTATGTCGCAAGTTCAAGTCTTGCAAGGGGAGCCAATTAAAGAAAGCCGCATCATTGATGCGGCTTTTTTGCATCTGAAGTTCCTAACTTTTCCATAACTCCCTTTCATCTTTCTAATGCCTCATTCAATCCAAAAACTAACAGTTTTAAATCCCCTTCAAAGCTCATCACGCTTTACTCTTTAATTCCGTTTTAGATCCAGTAACGACAGATTATCCATTTGTACAGAGAGTCAGTTATAACGGACTTGTTAGTTACGTTACTGTTGATTAATTCTCTAGGAATGAAACAAGCTTTAGAGCGAATCAAATAGGCTCTAGGAAGGCTCTGTCGGTTGTTCAAATTGAAATGACACAGAGTCACTCTTTATCGAAACTATCCACTACAATCGCTCCCATAGATGCAGGCATGGAAATTACAATCACTCTTTTGATCGATACAATTGGATCGCTTAGTAAAGGCAGTTTGTCCAAACAAGTCAGTACCAGCGCAACAACCAACGCTGTCATCACATAAGCAATAACGATTCGAAAAATAAAGACCGGCAGGCGAGCAACAATATCTTTCTGAAATACGCTCTCATAGGTATAAAAGCCAAGGAATACCGCAGACAACAAGAACAGTAATAATAAGTTAGCTGTGGGTAAAGTCTCCCCTAGTTTCCAGGCCTCTTCAGAAAAAGAAATCGGCACGGCCAAAGCAAAAGACCCAACAAAAATCTGGCTAGCATCTTCAAAGTTAAAACTTAATTTCATCGAGCTACCTTTAAGGCTTAGGAATGTGTCTAGTTACCAAAACTATCAATTCATGATCTTAGGGGGATTTGTTAATTACCATCTAATATTAGTCGCATTAGTCAGAACAAAGCTTGAACTAATAAGCAGTAAAATGAATAACTCAAAGACACTGGTCACCAACCTCACATATCCACTGCCAGTGTTGAGGAAAAAATACACCTCCACCGACAAGCAAAAAATTCCTCTTAAGCCACTGTAATCATTAGATTTCAAACAACTCTATATACGTCAGTGTCAGAGATATTATGTCGGCTTAATTCAACATTAATTGTGTTCTCAAATCTTGAATGTCCCTCTTATTCAATGGCGATCTCTACATTCATACAAACAAATTTATGACGTTGATAGCCATTCTTTAAAGTGTACCTATGAGGCGCCTAAAGACTTTCAGAGCACTCCAAGCTGATTAGTGACAAAGACTATTGAGTATCAGCACGATAGCCTCTAGCACTTCAGCAAAGGTACTTTTGATAAGTACTTACTAGGACAACTGCATACCGAGATTATTTCAACACTCAATACCAGCCTAGAGGTTGTGATATTTCAAGGTAAGCCTCTGGCTAATCATTACAGATCTTGATTGTGAGCGACAAACAGAGTGAAGCGGAGGATAAAAGTAGGCTGAAGCTTTGTTTACAAGTATCTATAACCTCGCGCTTTCTAATAACACTATTCTTGATCGCAAGACTTCTACGTAAGCATTGAAACGTATCTAATAGTTAACCATCCGAGACTTGCTCCATATAAACCTCTTAAGCCACTCAGCTCTGTCTGGCCGGAACGGAGTCGAACTGTATACCCTCTAACGAAATGTTTATATTCTCAACAGAGCTTTGTAATGGCATGGAAAATCTTTGTAGGATTAAGTGGTCGAATGCCAAACCTATATGCACGAAGCGCTCTAAATTTAATTCTAATTCTAATTCTAATTCTAATTCTAATTCTAATTCTAATTCTAATTCTAATTCTACGAATGAGCTTTCAGAACCGTGACTAAATAGTCGAGCCTCAAAATAACAACGGAGTCGGAATAATTAGATTAGGTACAAAAAGCCTAATAACTCTCAACGGAGATTTTTTATGATGAGTAAATAGCTAACGACTCATGCAGCAAGAAAACATTACTCACAGATCAAGACGTATGCTGATCGAGGTGCAACAAGTGTTTCCAAAGTAAGATAGGCTAATAACTGATGTAGGTAAGTCCAGAGAAAGACAAGCCATTATTCAACTGCAAAAGGCTCAGCCATGTCTAATGGGCTTCTTATATGCGGAGTTGTGGCTGGGTTCCATGAGGCAGGGGCTAGTTGGTAGAAACTCAAAATATCTACGCTCAGACACGACGATAACCTAGTAATAATACTTAGGCTTTCTAACAAGTGATTGGACTCGCGTACGAGCGGGACTCTTTCGACCGAAGGGATAATATACAATGATTCAAATGTAAAAAAGCCCTGCTATTTCTAGCAGGGCTTCTCTATAAATGGCGAAGTGGCTGGGGTCGCAGGCGACCGGGGCTCGTTGGTCGAAGACCAAAATATCGATTCCCCAAACGACGAAAGCCTAGTCATAAGACTAGGCTTTCTAATAAGTGGCGGAGTGGACGGGACTCGAACCCGCGACCCCCGGCGTGACAGGCCGGTATTCTAACCAACTGAACTACCACTCCGCAGTGTCTATTCAGCTTAAAGCAATTTGAGCCTGACGATGTCCTACTCTCACATGGGGAAGCCCCACACTACCATCGGCGCTATTGTGTTTCACTTCTGAGTTCGGCATGGAATCAGGTGGGTCCACAATGCTATGGTCGTCAAACAAATTCTGTTGTTAACTTGAATAATCAAATCAACTAAATATGGTGCTGATACCCAGACTCGAACTGGGGACCTCACCCTTACCAAGGGTGCGCTCTACCGGGCTGAGCTATATCAGCAGTTCAAGAATCATTTAAAACGATTCTGAAAACTTTTTGTCTTCACTTTTGAAAAGTGAAAATAAATTTGGAGCCTGGCGATGTCCTACTCTCACATGGGGAAGCCCCACACTACCATCGGCGCTATTGTGTTTCACTTCTGAGTTCGGCATGGAATCAGGTGGGTCCACAATGCTATGGTCGCCAAGCAAATTTTAAAATTCGGAAACAAAACCCCTTGGGTGTTGTATGGTTAAGCCTCACGGGCAATTAGTACAGGTTAGCTCAATGCCTCGCAGCACTTACACACCCTGCCTATCAACGTTCTAGTCTTGAACAACCCTTAAGGACGCTTATAGCGTCAGGGAAAACTCATCTCAGGGCTCGCTTCCCGCTTAGATGCTTTCAGCGGTTATCGATTCCGAACTTAGCTACCGGGCAATGCCATTGGCATGACAACCCGAACACCAGAGGTTCGTCCACTCCGGTCCTCTCGTACTAGGAGCAGCCCCCTTCAATTTTCCAACGCCCACGGCAGATAGGGACCGAACTGTCTCACGACGTTCTAAACCCAGCTCGCGTACCACTTTAAATGGCGAACAGCCATACCCTTGGGACCGACTTCAGCCCCAGGATGTGATGAGCCGACATCGAGGTGCCAAACACCGCCGTCGATATGAACTCTTGGGCGGTATCAGCCTGTTATCCCCGGAGTACCTTTTATCCGTTGAGCGATGGCCCTTCCATTCAGAACCACCGGATCACTATGACCTGCTTTCGCACCTGCTCGAATTGTCATTCTCGCAGTCAAGCGGGCTTATGCCATTGCACTAACCACACGATGTCCAACCGTGTTTAGCCCACCTTCGTGCTCCTCCGTTACTCTTTGGGAGGAGACCGCCCCAGTCAAACTACCCACCAGGCACTGTCCGTAATCCCGATTCAGGGACCAACGTTAGAACATCAAAACTACAAGGGTGGTATTTCAAGGACGACTCCACCACATCTAGCGACGCGGTTTCAWAGTCTCCCACCTATCCTACACATGTAGGTTCAATGTTCAGTGCCAAGCTGTAGTAAAGGTTCACGGGGTCTTTCCGTCTAGCCGCGGGTACACTGCATCTTCACAGCGATTTCAATTTCACTGAGTCTCGGGTGGAGACAGCGTGGCCATCATTACGCCATTCGTGCAGGTCGGAACTTACCCGACAAGGAATTTCGCTACCTTAGGACCGTTATAGTTACGGCCGCCGTTTACCGGGGCTTCGATCAAGAGCTTCGACCGAAGTCTAACCCCATCAATTAACCTTCCGGCACCGGGCAGGCGTCACACCGTATACGTCATCTTACGATTTTGCACAGTGCTGTGTTTTTAATAAACAGTTGCAGCCACCTGGTATCTGCGACTCTCGTCTGCTCCATCCGCAAGGGACTTCACTGATAAGAGCGTACCTTCTCCCGAAGTTACGGTACCATTTTGCCTAGTTCCTTCACCCGAGTTCTCTCAAGCGCCTTGGTATTCTCTACCCGACCACCTGTGTCGGTTTGGGGTACGATTCCTTACAATCTGAAGCTTAGAGGCTTTTCCTGGAAGCATGGCATCAATGACTTCACTACCGTAGTAGCTCGACATCGTATCTCAGCGTTAWGAAAGTCCGGATTTACCTAAACYTTCCGCCTACRTACTTGAACCTGGACAACCGTCGCCAGGCCCACCTAGCCTTCTCCGTCCCCCCATCGCAATTGTAAGAAGTACGGGAATATTAACCCGTTTCCCATCGACTACGCCTTTCGGCCTCGCCTTAGGAGTCGACTTACCCTGCCCCGATTAACGTTGGACAGGAACCCTTGGTCTTCCGGCGAGGGAGTTTTTCACTCCCTTTATCGTTACTCATGTCAGCATTCGCACTTCTGATACCTCCAGCAGCCCTTACAGACCACCTTCAACGGCTTACAGAACGCTCCCCTACCCCACATACCCTAAGGTAYGTAGCCGCAGCTTCGGTGTATAGCTTAGCCCCGTTACATCTTCCGCGCAGGCCGACTCGACCAGTGAGCTATTACGCTTTCTTTAAATGATGGCTGCTTCTAAGCCAACATCCTGGCTGTCTGAGCCTTCCCACATCGTTTCCCACTTAGCTATACTTTGGGACCTTAGCTGGCGGTCTGGGTTGTTTCCCTCTCCACGACGGACGTTAGCACCCGCCGTGTGTCTCCCGGATAGTACTTACTGGTATTCGGAGTTTGCAAAGGGTTGGTAAGTCGGGATGACCCCCTAGCCTTAACAGTGCTCTACCCCCAGTAGTATTCGTCCGAGGCGCTACCTAAATAGCTTTCGGGGAGAACCAGCTATCTCCAGGTTTGATTGGCCTTTCACCCCTAGCCACAAGTCATCCGCTAATTTTTCAACATTAGTCGGTTCGGTCCTCCAGTTGATGTTACTCAACCTTCAACCTGCCCATGGCTAGATCACCTGGTTTCGGGTCTAATCCTAGCAACTGTACGCCCAGTTAAGACTCGGTTTCCCTACGGCTCCCCTAAACGGTTAACCTTGCTACTAAAATTAAGTCGCTGACCCATTATACAAAAGGTACGCAGTCACACCACGAAGGTGCTCCTACTGCTTGTACGTACACGGTTTCAGGTTCTATTTCACTCCCCTCACAGGGGTTCTTTTCGCCTTTCCCTCACGGTACTGGTTCACTATCGGTCAGTCAGTAGTATTTAGCCTTGGAGGATGGTCCCCCCATATTCAGACAGGATATCACGTGTCCCGCCCTACTCGTTTTCACTGATGATGAGATGTCGATTACGGGGCTATCACCCTTTATTGCGGCACTTTCCAGAGCCTTCATCTGTCTCATTAAAAGCTTAAGGGCTAATCCAATTTCGCTCGCCGCTACTTTCGGAATCTCGGTTGATTTCTCTTCCTCGGGGTACTTAGATGTTTCAGTTCCCCCGGTTTGCCTCCTGTTGCTATGTATTCACAACAGGATACTTACTTATGTAAGTGGGTTTCCCCATTCAGGAATCCCAGACTCAAAGGTTATTACTACCTAATCTGGGCTTATCGCAAGTTATTACGCCTTTCATCGCCTCTGACTGCCAAGGCATCCACCGTGTACGCTTAGTCACTTAACCATACAACCCGAAAGGGTCTNGGGTTTCCCCATTCAGGAATCCCAGACTCAAAGGTTATTACTACCTAATCTGGGCTTATCGCAAGTTATTACGCCTTTCATCGCCTCTGACTGCCAAGGCATCCACCGTGTACGCTTAGTCACTTAACCATACAACCCGAAAGGGTCTTGTGTATGGCAACTAACCAAGGTTTTTGGTTGTCATTAAGAAGGGTTAATTCTYAATGACTGTTTGCCGGACTCAATGTGAATCAAACTAAGTTTGATTCGAATACAAGACACTTGAATGTGTTTGTTGTGTTTATACCGTTCTTATTAAATAAGAGCAGATAAACATTGAGAACTTTTAAATTTGATTGAATTACTCGTAAGTAATCAATCAGTCAGCTTTCCAAATTGTTAAAGAGCTTGATTCAATAAATGAACCATTTTTAAAGACACTTAAATAAATGTACTTAAAGATGGTATCCCGTAGGGGAGTCGAACCCCTGTTACCGCCGTGAAAGGGCGGTGTCCTAGGCCTCTAGACGAACGGGACATAGGTTACTCTTAACTGTTTAAACATATCAATCTGTGTGGACACTTATCGTGAATATCTTCGTATAAGGAGGTGATCCAGCCCCAGGTTCCCCTAGGGCTACCTTGTTACGACTTCACCCCAGTCATGAACCACAAAGTGGTGAGCGTCCTCCCCGAAAGGTTAAACTACCCACT
>NZ_JAKEUP010000010.1:0-173887 GCF_022397895.1 Vibrio sp. Isolate33 | reverse complement strand
GCCACAACGGTTATGTGCGATAGCATGGAAGCAATGTTTACCTAGGTCGATACCTAAAATATGAATAGAAGACATATGGTTCACCTCATTCTGAGAGCCTACTCTAAGCTTAAGGGCTTGAGAGTGAGGCGGACCATATAATTAAGGCCCCTATAAAGGAGCCTCTAGAATCATCGTTTTTCAAAGTAGTTGTTTGAAATTCTAGGAGAGCACGCGGAGCTTACGGATGTAAGTGAGCATGCTCGACAACGAAGTTCAAATCACTACGAAGAAAAAATTAAGCGTAAACAGGTAGACGCTTACAGATTTCTAGCACTTTTGCTTTTGTCGCTTCGATAACAGACTCATCACCCATGTTATCTAGGATGTCACAGATCCAACCTGCTAACTCTTTCGCGTCTGCTTCTGAGAAACCGCGACGAGTGATAGAAGGAGAACCGATACGGATACCTGAAGTAACGAATGGGCTACGTGGGTCGTTTGGTACTGAGTTCTTGTTTACAGTGATGTTTGCTGCACCTAGTGCTGCATCTGCTTCTTTACCTGTGATGTCTTTGTTGATTAGGTCAACTAGGAACAGGTGGTTCTCTGTAGAACCTGAAACGATGTTGTAACCACGTGCTAGGAATTCAGCAACCATTGCTTTTGCGTTAGCAACAACGCGTGCTTGGTATTCTTTGAACTCTGGCTCTAGAGCTTCTTTGAACGCTACTGCTTTACCAGCGATAACGTGCATTAGAGGACCACCTTGGCCGCCTGGGAATACTGCTGAGTTCAGCTTCTTGTAAAGATCTTCGCCTTCGTTAGAAAGGATTAGACCACCACGAGGACCAGCAAGCGTTTTGTGCGTCGTTGTAGTTACTACGTGAGCGTGTGGAACTGGGTTCGGGTAAACGCCTGCAGCGATTAGACCTGCTACGTGAGCCATATCTACGAACAGGTAAGCACCTACTTTATCAGCGATTTCACGCATGCGCTTCCAATCACAGATTTGAGAGTAAGCAGAGAAACCACCGATGATCATTTTAGGCTTGTTCTCGATAGCCAACTTTTCCATCTCTTCGTAATCGATTTGACCCGCTTCATCGATACCGTAAGGGATGATGTTGTAAAGCTTACCAGAGAAGTTTACTGGAGAACCGTGAGTTAGGTGACCACCGTGCGCTAGGCTCATACCTAGAACCGTATCGCCTGCATTTAGTAGTGCCATGTATACAGCGTTGTTTGCTTGAGAACCTGAGTGAGGCTGTACGTTTGCGTACTCTGCACCAAATAGTTCACATGCACGTTCAATTGCTAGAGTTTCAACTTTGTCTACGTACTCACAACCACCGTAGTAACGCTTGCCTGGGTAGCCTTCAGCGTATTTGTTTGTTAGCTGAGAACCTTGAGCTTCCATTACACGTGGGCTTGTGTAGTTTTCTGAAGCGATAAGTTCGATGTGCTCTTCCTGACGAAGAGTTTCTTCTTGGATAGCTGCGAATAGATCCGCATCGTAATCAGCAATGTTCATGTCACGCTTAAGCATCTGTATCTCCTGACTCAGATTGTACTGAAAGTTTCAAAAAAACCACACAACGACCGAAAGCAAACGTTTCCGTCACCGTTTTGATGTGACGCATTCTACATAATTTGATCTAGGTCATAAAGAGCTAATTGCAATTTTATCATGCAGTTTTTTCATAATCACAAATAAGATTCATCATGGTTATTAAGCTTATCCAACCAAAGATGACGCTTACTGTCAATTTTACGATTTACACCCTGTAAAACGCAGATTACATAGGTTTACCTTAATTTTGCCCCTCTAGCTACCGAAAGCTAAGGTTTTTCTCTACTATGCACGCCTTTATTGGTTAGGTAATTATAAAAACGATGGAAAAACACTCACGTAAAGAAGATTGGGTAGCAATCCTCACTGGCACGTTTTTAGTGGCGTTAGGCGTCTTCTTTTTGCAGTCAGCGAACCTACTTACTGGTGGCACTACTGGCTTGGCTCTGCTTTTGAGTCAATTTATGCCGGTAACCTTTGGTATTTTGTACTTTATTGCTAATTGCCCATTCTACTTATTAGCATGGAAACGATTTGGCCGTCACTTCGCAATAAGCAGTGCCATATCAGGGGCTTTAGTGTCTGTGTTTGCCGATCATTTATACTTGGTGATCTCGTTAGAAGTTCATAATGAGATTTACTGCGCTGTTGCAGGCGGCCTGTTAATGGGCTTAGGTATGCTGATCTTATTCCGTCACCGCTCAAGCTTGGGCGGCTTCAACGTCTTGTGTTTGTTCATTCAAGATCGCTACGGTATCTCAGTAGGCAAAACCCAAATGGCTATTGATGCGTGTATTCTGTTTGCATCATTCTTCTTCGTATCGCCTTGGGTGATTGCAGTTTCTGTATTGGGCACTGCGGTATTGAACATCGTATTAGCGATGAATCACAAGCCTACGCGTTATTCAGTGAACTACGCGTCTTAGCGCCAGCTATCCAATCAATGAATTACTAGCTGTTTTTCATAACGAAAACAGCTAGTATTTAGCTTTTATAAGCTACCCTCTCTTTTCTTATGCAAGATTACCTCTCTAGCGCCAAAGACACTCAAACCTCGATCTCTATTGAAGGTTTAGAATTCAACCCCGCGACACGTGTCTTAAGTTGCAATGAGCAGGTCATCGATCTAGAACCTCGTTCTATTGAATTACTCGAACTGTTTCTGACTAGCGTGGGTGAACCGCTCGCAGCTGAACAGATCATCGAGTCGGTTTGGCAAAGTAACTTCATCTCGAAGAATGTGCTTACTAACAGGATCAGTACACTCCGCTCCGTGCTGCAGAAGTACCTACCAGAAAGTGATGCGACTAAGATCTTGGTCACCTACCCACGCAAAGGGTACTTCCTTAACCCTAGCTCTGTGAGCTTGGCCAATGCCCAGCCCCAACCTCTTGAGGTAACCGAGCAACCTCAAGCGAGCAAAAAGACATCACCGTTTAATCTGTTGTTACTGTCACTCTCTGTTGTGTTGCTGATAAGCACTGCGACTTTAGGCTATATGTTTTGGCACTCTTCAAACCAAGCCTCAGAGCTTGAACGCACACAAAGACTGATTCCTAAGGTCGAGCTATTGCTAAACCGTATCGATGCCATTGGAGACAATGCGAGAACGCATCGCAAAGCCGTTAAAGCGCTGCTGCTTCAACAACAAATTGAATACGCTTATACCGATTTAGCAAATCAAGACGCGCCAAGTTATTTCGTAGACCCAATAGACAGCACGCCCTTTTTTCCGGGCGCCAAAAACATGCGCACCAGTGATTACCTGCTCAATATTCAATTGAAAGATCAGGAAGTCGATACACGTCTTGCTGCTAAAGTCAGCCTTATTTATCCAAGTTCAGGCAAACTTGCTTTCCGCGGTGTCTACTCAATAGAGATTGATAACCTCAGTGAAGACTTGATGGAGATAAATAGAGAGCTAGCGAACTACTTCGCTTTACCTGCTCCGCTATCACCAGAGTGGTCTGTCAGTGATAAAGAGCTGAGCCGCTTGCTAAACGGGGAAACGCTGAAGCTTGATAACATTCCACTCAACGTGATGACCTCAACCTTGCTCGCTCGACAGCTGGCACTGTTTGAGACCGACCACCAACGCCTTATTAGCTTCACTAGTCTGGTACAAACTCGCTTTAAGTTGATTCCCGACGAGCTAAAACTCTGGCTTGGGATTATTCACTTCAAGTTAAGAGACCTGCAAACCGCGAAGGAATTTCTGACCAACACGGCGGGCAATTCGACCATTGAGAACGCACTGGTCTATATGATGATTTCCCATATTGCTTACAAACAAGGGGACATGGATAAGTTTCGCCTCAACTACATGGAATCTTTGGTCGCGTTATTACGAGTGATTCCTTCAGAAGAGTTGTTTGATCGCTTATCCAAACCTGAGTCGAAATCGACCTGCCTCCAGCCTTGGAAAAATCTAAAATTGAGCATCAAAGAGCCACTTATCATTAAGCAGTGGGAAAATCTGATGCTTAACTACTGCACGAATGTCGGTCATCAACTTTCCGAATAAAAAAACATAAAACATTTAAAAACAAAAACTTAAATATAAATTAAGATCTTATGTATCTTCATTTTTTGCCCTATTAACTCTCTCACCAATAGCATTCCTAAAAACATCAGGCCGCTCTAGGCCAACTATATTAGGAATGCTCAACATGAAAAAAACCATGACGCTGCTTGCGACTTCTCTCTTTGCTCTTTATGGCTGTGGCGGCGGAGGTGGCTCTTCTTCAGGTTCAACAGATGGCAATAAAGGTCCAAGCAATCAGGTAGATTACCCAATTGCGAGCTCTGCATTTGCCCCTAAACCAGAAACAACATTGAGCTACTCATTTACCAAAGATGGTCAGACTGAAGGCGTGATGACAATGAACTTCACTCCTTTAAGCGGTGAACTCATCATTGCAGGGCTAGAAGAGGAGGCTGGCAATGAAGCAGTAGTTCAAGTTATCAATGACCTAATCAACTACGGCATCACCGAATTTTATGTTTCTGAAGACATCATGACGAATGTTGAAGGTACAGAAGAAGACGGCAGCATTTATTTTGCAGGCCCTGACCGCGGTCTACACGAAGTTACCAATGCCTACTTTATTGGTAGCCAATACATCACAACCGTTATGCACAGCAGCCCTCTTTTCCGTTTAAAAGGTGCTGACGTAAAAGAGAGTAACCCAATCATTGATATCAGTAAGGAAACCGTTTCATTACAAATGACGTTAGATGGCGAAGCTGTCGCTAACATGCTGAATGACTTTGAAGACCACTCGTGGGTCTCAAGCCTTCCAACGAATGCGTCATGCCAAGTCACATGGCAACAACATATTGAAGAAACAGGCGTACGTAAGAATTTTAAGATCTCTGATAAATCAATCGAAGCTGCGAATCTAACAGAGAAAAACACCTACTACATCAACTGTGAAGGTATGGATTCCGCAGAATTTGGCACATCATCAGAGCGCTGGTTCAACCCTAGCATCGGCTTAATTGAACAGATTGAATTGATGTCTGTAGAACAATCTGCGATCGAAGAATCAGCAGCGTCACTGACTTCGATTAGCTAGCCCTGACTTAGATTCACTGAACCTGAGCGTAACTGCTGACTAGCTACAAACAATAAAAAAGGCTTTGGGGAGCTCTCCAAAGCCTTTGTAAAAGCCCAATCCTTTAAGGGGAGTAAGAATCAGGCTTCTTAAAATGAAACAAGGTTAACCTTCAATCAAGAGAATACGAGTCTCGTAAGGACGTAAGACTTGATGATGTAATGCTGCTGAAGTGTTCGCTTCTTGATAGTTAGACAACAAACTCTTCGCCTTGCTCATATCAAAACGTTCCGGTAAAACGCATTCCGCCTCTTCACCATAGTAGTTATTAATACACAACAAAGTCTGACTATCCGTCTCGCGAGAATACGCAAATACCGATGGGTGCTCAGGCAACAAATCTTTGTAGCTACCATGAGTAATCACGGGCACTTCTTTACGTAACTCAATCAAGCTCTTGTAGAAGTAAAAAACAGAATCTTTGTCTTCCAGCGCTTGCTCAGCGTTAATCTCAGTGAAGTTATTCGCAACATCTAGCCACGGCTTAGCTTGTGAGAAGCCTGCATGCGCTTCGCTATTCCATTGCATCGGCGTGCGAGAGTTATCACGAGATTTCTGCGCCAGAATCGCCATCATATCTTGATGCGCCACACCATCACGGTTAACCATGATGTCATACATGTTGGTACTCTCGACATCACAATATTGGCTGATCTCAGTATAACCAGGATTGGTCATGCCAATCTCTTCACCTTGATAGATATACGGCGTGCCTTGCATCATGTGTACAGACGCAGCCAGCATCTTCGCCGACTCAACACGATACTGCTGATCATCACCTAAACGGCTCACCACTCGCGGTTGATCGTGGTTACACCAGAACAATGCGCCCCACCCCTTGCCGTTCAAGCCTGTTTGCCAATGATTGAAGATCGACTTGAGCTGTAAGAAATCAAACGGCGCATTAGTCCACTTCTCACCATTAGTGTAATCCACCTTGAGGTGATGAAAGTTAAACACCATCGATAGCTCGCTGTTATCAATGTTTGAATATCGCTGGCAATGCTCCAGTGTCGTTGAAGACATCTCGCCTACTGTCACGCTACCGTACTTCTGGAATACCGCTTCGCTGATCTCTTTCAGGTATTCGTGCACTCGTGGGCCATCAGTGTAAAAACGACGACCATCACCGATATCATCGTTAGGGAAATCTTGCTGTTTCGAAATCAGGTTGATCACATCCAAGCGGAAGCCATCAACGCCCTTCTCAGCCCAGAAGCTGATGACGTCTTTCACTTCTTCACGTACAACCGGGTTCTCCCAATTAAGGTCGGCCTGCTCTTTTGCAAAGAGGTGTAGGAAATATTGACCCGTCGCTTCATCCATTTCCCATGCATTACCACCGAACTTAGACTGCCAGTTGGTTGGCGCTTGACCGTTTACTGGGTCTTTCCAGATGTAGTAGTCGCGGTATGGGCTGTTTTTGTCACCCAATGCAGACTGAAACCACGCATGTTCTGTTGAGGTGTGGTTTACCACGATATCCATCACGATACGAATACCACGTTGGTGCGCTTCAGCCAGCAATAGGTCGAAGTCTTCCATGGTGCCGAATTGCGGGTTAATCGCATAGTAATCTGAAATATCGTAGCCGTTATCGATCATTGGGGATGCGTAAACTGGGGTTAACCAAATTGCATCCACACTCAAGTGTTTAAGATAATCCAGTTTCGAAATGATCCCTTTGATATCGCCAGTACCTTTACTGCCACTGTCACAAAAGCTCTTTGGGTAGATTTGATAGATGGTTGCGGTTTTCCACCAACTTTCATCATGCTCAGTCATCGCCATCTCTAACACTCACTTACCAGAAAATATAAATAAAAAATCACCATGTGAATCATGGTCGAATAGCCGTTATAACTAAAAGAAAAAGCTATAACTAAGAGAAAAAGCGATGGCTCACTTTGGAGTCATCGCTTATTTAATGCATTACGCGTTGGCGGTTTCTAGCTCGCCTTTCATCTGTGCTCGTTTATAGAAGAACAGTGTTAACGTGACGGGTAGTACAATCGCCACCAGCATCGCAATTAAGTAAACAGACCAATATTGCGGTTGAATCGATAAGATGCCCGGCAAGCCACCAACACCGATACCATTCGCCATCACACCTGCACTACCACAGATTGCAGCCGCTGCAGCACTGCCGATCATTGCGCTCAACATTGGGAATTTGTATTTAAGGTTGATGCCGTACATCGCAGGCTCTGTCACGCCTAAGTAGGCAGAGATTGCTGCTGGAACCGAGATGTCTCGTTCACCTTCGCGTTTGCTTAAGATGATGATGCCGACAACAGCTGAAGCTTGTGCAATATTTGATAGCGCGATCAAAGGCCAGATTGGTGTGCCGCCTAAGTCTTGCATCAGTTGTAGGTCGACTGCGTTGGTTGTGTGGTGAATACCTGTAATAACCAAAGGTGCGTATAGGAAGCCAAATACCACTGAACCAAGAATCGCAAAGTCACCTGTCATTGCTGCTTTAGCCGCGAATGCCACACCATCGCCTAACATACGGCCAAATGGGCCAATGAAAGCGTGCGCTAGAATCACAGACAAAATAATCGAGACAAATGGCACGACAACAAGGTACAGATAAGAAGGAACAATACGCTTAAGGTTAGTCTCAATGAACGCCAGAGCCACACCCGCTAACATCGCAGGGATCACCTGTGCCTGATAACCAACTTTCTCAATCACAAACAAACCAAAGTCCCAAACCTCAGGTACCGATTTACCTATCATGTAAGCGTTCATCAACTGTGGAGAAACCAAGGTCACACCGAGCGTGATACCCAAAATAGGGGTTCCGCCGAGTTTCTTAACCGTCGCCCAACACACGCCAACCGGTAGGAAGAAGAAAATCGCTTCGCCAATCAGCCACAAGAAAGAGTGAACGGTTGCCCAAAATTGGCTGATTTCAACGAGGGTTTTGCCGTCGAACATGCGAATGTCGCCAATCACATTACGGAAACCAAGAATCAAACCACCCGTAATGATGGCAGGCAGCAGTGGTACGAAAATTTCGGCTAAATGGGAGATACCACGCTCAAGGAAGTTCATGTTCTGACGAGCAGCAAGTTTAGACTCATCTTTTGATGATGCCTCTTTACCCGTTTGCTCAATCAGAAGTGCGTACACTTCATCAACCTCTGTACCAATCACGACTTGGAATTGACCTGCGTTCGTAAAGCAGCCTTTTACCAGCTTCAGCTTTTCTAGTTCTGCTTTGTCCGCTTGTTCTGTATCGTTCAATACAAAACGCAGTCGAGTCAGACAATGGCTGACACTCGCAATATTTTCTTTGCCACCGACTAACTCGATAAGACGCGCAACGTCTTGCTTCGCTATCTTACTCATACTACCCCACCCTGGTTTCATTCAATTACTCATCTAAACCATGCAGCAACAACCACTCAAGATTTAGATTTATGGGAACATTCCCAATCACGATTGTTATAATGCCCGCATGAATGATAAATTAAAATGGGAACAGTCCCATTAATTGAAAGAGATCACACTCTAATTTTAATCTAAGCGGTTAGATTTCGCTTAATTGAGTGGATTATAGAATCGGAGATTGGGTGTGATGAGAGATCTCTGAATTGCCTAAAAGCTGAGAGATCAATAGATTAGCCGCCAACTTACCTGCAGATTGGTAGCCAGGATCAATGCTAAATACACGAGGGAACAAGAAAGAGAGAAGATCATTACCACCAACGCCTGTCACAACCACATCTTCACGTTGTAGTTCTTGTAGACGCTTGATCACACCAAGAGCCAATGTGTCACTGGCACAAACAAGTGCTTGAGTAGTAGGAGTCAGTACCTCATCCACCAGCTGATAAGCGCTTTCATGATGAAGCTGCCCAGTACGATAGTTCGCAATCACTCCAGTGCTTTCGCACCAATCAAGATAAGCCTTAAGACGCAGCTCACCGGTTGATTTATCGCTAGGATCAACACCAATAAAGCCGACATCTGAGATCCCCTGCTCCGAAAGATGCGCTAACGCACTATTGATCACCTGTTGGTTATCGTAGTTAATCGACGTTACGTTCTCGGTATCCAAAGCAATAACCACGGCTTTGTGTTCCCACGCTTCGATCGCAGGAATATCACAGTCCGTAAAGCCAAACACAATGATGCCATCCACATTGCGACGCTTTAGAACCTGAAGGTGTTCATTGGCTTTTTCTCTGTCGAGTTGGCTTTCCATGATCACCACGTCGTAATCCGCTCGATACAACTCAGCTAGCATGGTGCTAACGGCTTTGTTTTCAGAGGGAGAGTCTAAACGAGAGATGATCACGCCGATGACTTTTTGACTGCCACCACGCATTGATTGCGCAGACTTTGAAGGCGTGTACCCAGATTCTTGAATTACTCTTTCCACCCTTTCACGGGTTTCAGGTTTCACTTTAGGATCATTGGTCAGAACGCGAGATACGGTTGACTTACCAACACCGGACAGCTTAGCAATATCGAGAATAGTGAGTTTTTTGCTCATAAAAAGTCTAACGTTAAAGGGAAGAGAAGAAAAAGTGAGGGTAGGTTCCCTCACTTAACTATTTGTAAATTATAGCAGTTCTTACTATGACTTACTTTTGGCAATTACGATAGACCACACGGCCAAGTTCGAGGCGTGCGTCGTCACCTTTAGTACGCAAAGTGATGCTGTTAATCATCTCTGAGGTGCCATCATCTAGAATGTATTTGGTTCCTGAGCCTGCCGGTACTTGAGTCAATTGGTACTCGTTATCAGGTAAACGTAATACTGCTTTTTCATTACTAAGGTAAGCCACATCAAACGTGACGTCAGACTCACATTGATAAGTCACGAATTGATTATCCGATGCTGCACTATCAGGGGCTGCAGATTTAGAGCACCCGACCAATGCTACCGTACATAGAGATGCTACCAACATAGCTTTCATACTTCGTTCCTCATCTTTATATAGTCATGACACTTAGTTTAGTCTCAGGTTAGGAAAACCTTATTGATAAGTAAGTGCCTAGTGATAGGTAAATACCTTAGTGACAAATAAACGCTTAGCCTTTTAAGAAAGCAGGTACATCTTTAATGCTATCAAGTACCACACTAGCTAGCGCTTCACCCTTTTCAGTGATTGGCTTACCAGTTCTTACCAATACTTTAGTGCCAACACCTGCGGCTTCTGCAGCCATCATGTCTTCAGCTTTATCGCCAATCATCACAGAGTTAGCCATATCAATCTTCAGAAAGTCACGAGCAGAAATGAACATGCCTGGCTTTGGCTTACGACATTCACAATCTTGCTTGTAGTCACCAATGCCGTGCTCAGCGTGGTGAGGACAGTAATAAATGCCATCGAGCTCGACACCATTATCAACAAAGTTCCAATCCATCCACTGCGTTAAAGAAAGAAAACGGTCTTCGCTAAACATGCCACGAGCAATGCCTGACTGGTTAGTCACTAGCACCAATAAATAGCCCATATCTTTAAACGCTTTCGCCGCTTCAAACACACCGTCGATGTATTCAAAGTCATGCTCATCATGTACGTAGCCGTGATCAACGTTAATCACACCATCACGATCTAAAAAAACAGCAGGTTTAGACAAAATTTTGTTCTCTATCAACTCTCTATTAATCATTAATTATTACACGCTTTATTTGCTTCATCACTATCTATTTAGTTTTGCGTTCGTTAACGATTTGTTTCCAGCTTAGCCATACAATCGACGTTTAGCCGTCTAGACGTAAAAATATCTATTGACTTAGATCATAGAACACCATAGCATCGTCTGTAAATCGAGCGAGCTATCGACATATTATTCTGTTCTACCTGCACGGGTTTCTCTATGATTAAAGTGAATCAAGTCAACAAGGTTTTTTATCAAGGTACTAAAGAAATCAATGCCTTAATTGATATCAACCTCCACATTCCTCAAGGTCAAATCTTTGGAGTCATCGGCTCTTCAGGTGCAGGCAAAAGTACCCTAATCCGCTGTGTAAATATGTTGGAAGCGCCAACTTCAGGTGAAGTGATTGTTGACGGTATCGACCTGACAAAACTCAGCAAATCTGAACTTAGCGAAGCACGCCGTAACATCGGCATGATTTTCCAGCACTTCAACCTGCTGTCTTCTCGTACTGTATTTAACAATGTAGCACTGCCTTTAGAACTTGCAGGTAAAGATAAAGCGATTATTGAAGCGAAAGTGAGTGAGTTACTTGAACTCGTTGGCTTGGCTGATAAACGTGACACTTACCCTGCAAACCTAAGTGGTGGTCAAAAGCAGCGTGTTGCGATTGCTCGTGCACTGGCCTCTGACCCGAAAGTACTGCTGTGTGATGAAGCGACCAGCGCACTGGATCCTGCAACCACTCAATCGATTCTTGAGCTGCTGCGTGAAATCAACCGCAAGCTGAACATCACTATCCTGCTTATTACGCACGAGATGGATGTAGTTAAGAGCATTTGTCACGAAGTGGCGATCATTGGCGGTGGTGAATTGGTAGAGAAAGGCACAGTTGGTGACATCTTTGCTCACCCTAAAACTGAGCTTGCGCATCAATTTATTCGTTCAACGCTGGATCTGACGATTCCTGAAGATTACCAAGCGCGCTTGCAAGAGACTCGCGTAAACAGTAGTTACCCGCTAGTGCGCCTTGAGTTTACAGGCGCGACGGTTGATGCTCCGCTGATGACTCAGATTGCACGCAAATTCAATATCGATGTCAGCATTCTAAGCTCTGACCTTGATTACGCCGGCGGCGTGAAGTTCGGCATGATGGTTGCTGAACTGTTCGGTAATGAAGCAGATGATAATGCTGCTATCCAATTCCTACGCGACAACAATGTAAAAGTAGAGGTGCTTGGTTATGTCCTTTAGTTTCAACGAGATTGCTGACTGGATCAGCCTTAACGGTAACCTTCTATTAGGCGCAACTGGCGAAACGCTTTACATGGTTGCAGTTGCGGGCATTGTTGGCTTTGCTGTCGGTATTCCATTAGGCGTGATTCTACATACGACTAAAAAAGGTGGCCTGTTAGAGAACACCAAAGTAAACAAGATTCTAGGTGCGATTGTGAACGTGGGTCGTTCAGTGCCTTTCTTAGTGTTGATGGTTGCGATTATCCCACTGACTAAGATGCTGATTGGTACCTTCATCGGAACAACCGCTGCGATTGTTCCACTAACGATTGGCGCTATCCCATTCGTGGCTCGACTTATCGAGAGTGCGCTACTTGAAGTACCAACAGGTCTAGTAGAAGCGGCTCAATCAATGGGCGCAACACCAACACAAATCATCAATAAGGTTCTGCTTCCTGAAGCACTACCGACTATTATCAACTCAGTAACGATTACGCTAGTGACACTTGTGAGCTATTCAGCAATGGCAGGTACGGTTGGTGGCGGTGGCCTAGGTGATGTCGCGATTCGTTACGGATTCCACCGTTACGATGTGACCATCATGGCTGTAACGGTAGTGATGTTGATTGTGCTTGTACAAATTATTCAATCAATCGGTGATTCATTAGTTCGCCGCGTTGACCACAGATAAAGACTCAGCGTTAAACGCAAACTATCTAAGACAAGAGTCATCTGAACCAAATTAAATAGATTTATTAAAAGGAGATTATTATGAAATTTAGCCTTAAAGGTTTACTTACTATCGCAGCAGCGGCATCAGCGCTAGTACTAGCAGGTTGTGGTGATAAAGAAGTGGATACGTCTAAAGTAAAAGTTGGCGTAATGGCAGGTGCTGAAGCGCAAGTTGCTGAAGTTGCAGCTAAAGTAGCAAAAGAGCAGTACGGCCTAGACGTTGAACTGGTTACTTTTACGGATTACGTAACACCAAACGCGGCACTGGATGATGGCTCTATCGACATCAACGCATTCCAACACGCACCGTACCTAGATCAGCAAGTAGCTGACCGTGGTTACAAACTGACTATCGCTGGTAACACGTTTGTTTACCCTATCGCTGGTTACTCTAAAGAAGTGAAATCTGTAGACGAAATCCAAGACGGTGCTCGTATTGCGGTACCAAACGATCCAACAAACCTAGGTCGTTCTCTACTACTTCTTGAGCAACAAGGTCTTCTTGAGCTTCGTGAAGGTGCTGGTCTTCTAGCAACCGTTCGTGACATCGTTAAGAACCCTAAAAACCTAACGATTGTTGAACTAGACGCAGCACAACTGCCACGTTCTCTTGATGATGTAGCGCTTTCTATCATCAACACAACTTACGCAAGCTCTATCAATCTTACTCCACAAAAAGATGGTGTATTCGTTGAAGACAAAGATTCTCCTTACGTAAACCTAATCGTTTCTCGTGAAGACAACCTAAACGCTGAAAACGTGCAGAACTTCGTTAAAGCTTACCAAACTGAAGAAGTGTACAACGCAGCTTCTGATATCTTCCAAGGTGGCGTAGTTAAAGGTTGGTAATCACCTAAGCTGCAGCATCGTATAGATACCCGAAGGGGCTGACATAACGTCAGCCCCTTTTTTATCTACGGCAGTTTTTTATGTACCGCAGTTCGTTAGAAAGGCACGGCTTACCACCAAGCTTCCACTTGCATACCGACACTCATTTCACTGTTCTTACCTTCACCGAAGGCATTGTCATTTTCAGCATCGTTTAGGTAAGTCGCAAAAATACGGAATTCAGGACGAGACCAGAAACCCACTTGCGGAACCCAAGCCTGAGCGACAGTGAACTTACCGCCCGCGCCGTCTTGGTTATCAATGGTTTCCACAAAGCCACCAATTTCAAGAATGGTACGCATGCGCTTGTCCCACTTATAAAGCGGACGGATTACGGCACTGAACGACTCATCATCACTGTTATTAGCACCAACACCCGATGACGCAGCATAACGAACCGTGTGGCCAAATTCGATGTTCTCACCGATAGCAAGCACACCCCAGTTAATCAATCGGAAGCCATCCGCATCGTTGTTGTTTGCATCACGAACGATACCCTTACCGGTACCAAAGGTGGTCATCTGCTCGGCATAACCAGAGTTAGCCACTTGGAGAATGGTTTTGTTGAAACCACCCGCTAGGTTTTGATTTAGACTGGCTGTCAGCATCACGCTATCATCCGCGTCCACCGTTTGACCCTGCTTTTCATTGGCGAAGTTCATATCAATACCGACCTCAAGGTCTGCATTGTTCCACAATGGAATACCCGCATAACGTATATCAGCAATCATGGCTGTGGTTTCTTTGCCATCAAACACATCGCCTGTCACTGTGTCTTGAATCAAAGCCACCGATAATTTACCTGGTCCCATATTGATGTGTTCAACCCCCGCACCAATACCACTGACATCCCAGTAGTAGTTATCAACGATGTGTACATCATGGCGTTGGTAGTAGCGCTCACCCGCCCAAATGCCAATGTCTTTATCTTCAAAAAGCCCTACCGCTTGAACATTGAGTTGAACGACATCCACGCTTTTATCCGCCGCGTTCTCATCTTGGCCTTGCCAGTACGACAACATGGAATCAACTAAAAATGAAACGTCGTCCTCAGCATACACTTCTTTTTTAAAACCAAACTCGCCATACAGATCATTTTCGTTGCCGAGTCGTCCAACTTTACTCACCTCCCATTTACTATTTGAACCGCCTTCATTACTCAGGCCAACGCCGCCGCGCATGTAGCCATTAAACTCCAATGGCATGGTTTCATCAGCGTATAAATTAGGTGCAAGTAAAGCAGTAGAGAGTGCAGCAGCAATAGGTAACAGTTTCATCGTCCATTCCTTTAACATCTAGAATTACGTTATTTTTATAAATGGGAACATTCCCATGGGATCGATCCCATTTATATTGAGAGGAATATAAATTGAAAGGGAACTGATTGATTACTGTGATCCAGTTAACTATTGAAATGATCAAAAGTTGATGGGTGTGGAATTATTTCGGTGAATACTTAAGAGCTACAGAGAGAGACATACAGCACAGAATGTGTGCATTTAAGGGCGAAATAGGTTGGACAATATTGGCAAAGCCCAATACTGATTAATGCTCAACATGGAGGTCAAAGAAAGAGAAACAAACAAGAAGGTAACAGAGATAATACAGAGGAATAAGTATCGAAGTATTGATCAACACTTCGATACCTTGAATCGCTAATTAAGCTTTAGGAGTTAGGGATTAGGAGTTACTTAAGATGATCCCAAGAGATGTTTGATACCAGACGGCAGTCATCACACTTGAAATAGAAAATGTCGTGGATCGGCGCATCTAGCAGCCATTCACCACCACATTGCGGACATTTACGCTCTTTTTCAGCTTTTAAGCTAATGCCGCCCACACGGTACAAGTAGTAATACGTTGGGATCTTAGTGAGATACTCAATGCGCCCTCTTAAACCCCAACCGCGTTTAAACAACACGCTTTTGGTATCACTGATCTCAGTTAGAGTTGCGTGTTCAGCACGACAACCACCACCCATTTGGACTTCATCGCAGGCTTGCCATTCAGTCTGCCATTTCAACACGGCTTTATGGTCGCCATTAAAAGTCGGTGGATTGCGGTACAAAGGGATCGGCAATAAGCTGTCGCCACTGCGCAGCGGTGAACAGGTATGAACGAACGTCGTGTAAAGTACCTGCCAGCTAGGCGCTTCGTCTTCAGCTACTTCTTCAGAGTTAAGATCTCGACCAAGTAAACGCATTTTTGGCGCAAGCAGGCTCGCGTTAGACAAGCGATCAAAACACACTTTCACGAAATCTGAGTGGTTACGCGGATGTAAGCTGTCTTGCTCTGGACAGACAACGCGAACATAAAACTCACCGTCACCCATCACGATAGGAAACTCACGACCCAGCACTTGTCCGTTATAACGAAGTGCATCCATTAAGCCATTAACAGCCTTGTCGACAGCGCTTACCGTTGTGTTATCAAAACACTCAAATTGAAGTTCTAGTACGTACATCTATTTATACCGCTGGTTGTAGCTTTTCTAAGAATTCTGCCAATGTCTCGGCGAGTACATCTCGATTTTTAGTGCCTAAGCGCTCTAAAATCACGTTGCCCGTTAGGTTACAGATAGAGATAACATCCAGTTCCGCGTCAGTAGCTGCGATGAAAACCGTAGGCTTTAGCTTTAAGCGACGTTGAGTCACGAGGTGACCTAAGATGTTTTCTTGTAGGCATTCGAAGTCTTCGTCACTCCAAATCTGTAATAGAGTCAGTTCATTACCGTCGAAGGTCGCATTCATGTCTGCGCTGTATTGCGCACCGTAGAAGGTTTTGATGTCTTCGTGCAGCGTCAATTCAATGCCCGTTTCAACGTTAGTGAAATCTGCGAATTGCTCACGTGGATAGTGCTTCCATAACACGGCATCGCCGCTCTTTTCTTCTACACATGGCGATACCACGTCCACCAACTCCTCATTGCGAGGTAAGCTTTGGTGTTGCTGTTGCCACGCGTCAACGTATCGCTGACTAAAAGAAAGTAGTGCGTCTTGAGCACGTTGAGTCATGAAAATCTCCTAAACACAAAATAATAAATAGAATCCGAGCCCTTTCCGTGTCGATTAGGCGATGACTTAATGACAGGGTAATGGGGATTCAGTAAAATCGACCCCATTCTAATCGAATTTGAAACGAAAGTATGAGCAAATATTCTGACGCAAAAGAGCTAGCGGGTTTAACCCTAGGCCAAAAAACTGAGTACTCTAACCAATACGATGCAAGTTTATTGCAACCAGTACCTCGTAGCCTGAATCGTGATGATCTTGCGCTAAACGGAGAACTGCCTTTTGTTGGTCATGATATTTGGACAATGTACGAACTTTCGTGGCTAAACACTAATGGCCTGCCACAAGTCGCCGTGGGTGAAGTTTTCATCCCAGCAACAAGCCCAAACTTAATTGAATCAAAATCTTTCAAGCTGTACCTGAACAGCTACAACCAGACTCAATTCGAAAACTGGGAACAAGTAACTGAGCGACTGACCCAAGATTTGTCAGCATGTGCAGGCGAAACCGTCATTGTGAATGTAAACTCAGTAACCGACTACACCAACCAACCTATCGTAACGATGGAAGGCGACTGTATCGACAACCAAGACATCCAAATCACCAGCTACGACTTTGAAGCATCACTGCTTGAAGGCGCTGCTGGCGAACAAGAAGTGGAAGAAACACTGCACAGCCATCTATTGAAGTCGAACTGTTTGATCACTAATCAACCGGATTGGGGCAGCGTTGAGATCGCATATTCAGGTAAGCAAATTGACCGTGAAGCTCTGCTACGTTATTTAGTTTCTTTCCGTGAACACAACGAATTCCACGAACAATGTGTTGAACGTATCTTCACTGACATCATGAAATACTGTAGCCCATCGAAGCTAACCGTATTCGCACGTTACACACGTCGTGGTGGTCTGGACATCAATCCATACCGTTCAACAGAACAAGATAGACCAAGCCACAACAAGCGTATGGCTCGCCAATAATAGGCTCAAGACACACACTTATTGCAACTACCTCATCTTTAAAGGGACATTGAAATGCGTTGGTTATACGTCGTTAGCCTATTTATTTTAAGCTTAAGCACATCGGTTAATGCGTCGGTCTATTCATCGGCGCTGCTCAACGAAGCCAATAATTTGGTTGAGATCGAGCCGAGCCAAGCAAAACAAATGGCCAACAGCTACCTAACGCTTCGTGTCCTTTCTGATCAACGCGAGAAAAGCCCTTCGGCGATTTCTCGCGAAGAGACAGACTCTTCGATTCGAACGCCAAACAGCAGCATCGATGCCTACAAGATCTTGGCGAAAGCCGAGTACAACCTTGGCAACATTCGCATTGCGATTCAACACATCGACAAGGCGTCTGAGCTTGCGAAAACCTATAAGCTTGAGTACCTCAAACTGGATCTAGAGATCCTAAAAGTACGCTTACTTTGGCTAAGTGACAGAAAGTCCGCCAAAGCAAAGGCAGAGCTTGCCAATATTGAAGCGAACCTAGAATCGGTGAATAAAACCTTACGTCTGACGGAAGGCATTACCTATCGTTTGATCATGTTGAAAGCCGATATCGCCTCTTACGATAACAAGATCGATGAAGCGGAAAAGTTCTACCAAGAAGCGAAGACCTATCTCGACCAGCGTTACTCTGAAAAAGTGACCATCGACTACCACATCTCGGTCGGTGAATTTTACCTGAACCACAAAGAATACAACCATGCGCTATCTGAATTGTTGTATGGTTACTGGAAGTCGGTAGAAGGCAACTTGAGCTCTCGTTTGGCTAAGGTAAACCGCCTATTGGCACAGCTTTTCTTTGAGCGACAAGTATTAGATAAAGCACTAGAACATCTATCTCAAGCCGCTGATTTTTACGACAACTTTGAAAACTCCCCAGTATTAGCACAAGTGCTTAAAAAGATGGGTGATGTGTACTTCTTCCAAGGTAAATACAACCTAGCCCTTGTCCACTTTTTCAATGTTCTTGATCACGAGAGTACCGACCGAGACATCTACCAAGTCATTGATATTCGTCTAAGTTTATCGGCAACCTACTTACGTCTTTATAACTACCCTCTTGCAGAGCAATACCTAACCCGTGCCCTTGAACTGCTGGAGTACACGGACATTCCGAAGCTGGAAGGCCGCGCAGCACTGCTATCAGCAGGTTTGGCTTACCATCTGCAAGAGAGCGAAGATGTCATCAAGCATGCGACACGTGCGCTTGAGATCTCGCGTCAGGTAGAGAACATGCGTTTGTCGCAACGTTCATACTACTTACTCTCTTTGGGTTATGAACAAGCAGGTCGCCCGCAACAAGCGTTGGCTAACCTTAAGCAATACAACAGCCTTGTCTCTTTAGAACAGCAAAAGCTCAACCGTGTTGGCGAAGACGCATTCCGCCAACAGAAAGAGTTTGCCGAACAAACCCTGCACTACGCAGGCCAAGCGCAAGAGCTAGAGAAATACAAACTGGAGCATCGCAAGTTCCAGAAGATATCGTTCGCCCTATTCTTGTTCAGCATTATCTTGTTCTTCTTTGTGTTGCGTCGCGGCTACATCATTCAAACCTTAGCCAAGGAAGTGGACTCGCTGCGCACCGACCTGTTTACGCACTCACGTTCAAAGCTTCCGAACCTACGAATGCTCAACGCCAAGCTTTCAAATTCATTAGAGCAAACCAGTCAAACCTTTGAGCAATGGCAGATGGGTGAATTGATTCATGAACCACTCAACGACCGTTTACGCTTCGTGATGATTGACTTGCCATTCCTACGCAACATGTACACGCAAAATGGTTACAAAGCGGGTCTCGAGCTCGAAGACGCTTTTGGTGAGTTCTTAAAATCAAAGCTGGAAGGCCCTGCTCGTGTTTACCACTTCTCGGACGCCAACCTGCTTTATATCGAACCTAACTCAGACCGTGATTTATCACCTGAGGCGATGTTCAAAAAGATTCAATCTTGGGTGAATAACTTCGAACCCGAACGCAACATCAACCGAACCGTTCGCATGGGCATCGCGGATTACCCGTTCTTGCCACGCGCTTACACCGCGATTAACGATCAAGAGCTGCTCGACGTGTTATTGATGTCAACCAACCTAGCGCGTGAGATAAGTCTCAAAGAGCGCAGCAGCCAGTGGGTATACCTCAAAGCTATCGACAATGCACCAGCAGCAAGCCTTGCAACCGGTAACATAAGAGAAGCGTGTAAACATGCGATTAATCAAGGGTTAATAAAAATACAATCGTCGTACCAGAATGAGGACAACATCAAAAAAATGCTAAAAGATGACTGATTTGCGAGCGGTTAAGACTTGCAAGTCGTGACCTTATTTTTAGTTTTGTTATTATCGATGTAACGGAATTTCATCAAAATGATCGAGATCGGTCTACGCGGCGCTAATTAATACATCTATGGGCATTCTTGAAAAAGACATTCAGGCGCAACTCCACCAGCTGAAATCTCAGTTGGAGCAGGTCCGTTTGACGCAAAGAGACACCTCGTTCAAATTTATTCGAGAACAGAAAGTTCTAAAGCGTATCGTCACATCTTTAAGTGATGCATGTGTTGGCAGTAATAGCCATTTAGATGAAAACCTCATTGCCCTTAGGGAAGAGCTAGAAAAGCAAAAAGACATTAGCTCAATGATCCCAAAGCTGGCAGTATTAGAAAGGATGCTTAAGCAGAAAACGTTGGCTATGGATAAACAGAACGGATATCTGGACGATAGCATTAAGCACAGTGGGGAAACGCTGCAACGCATCACTGGTTTACCAGCGCAGTTGAAACGCGACCTACGAAACTTACTTAGCTTCTCCGAATGCAATGGCAGTCAGAAAGTCGACCATGCCATGAAACTTCTCGGTATTTATGAGCGTGCCATAAAGATTATGGCGAACAACTCACGCACCCATTTTGCCGACGCTGCGCAATCTCCAGAGCAAGAACTCCTTTCCGACCTATCAAACGAATTACAACATCTGATCACTGAACTCGACTTCGAGGGTGAATCGGGTGATCTGCTTACCGATATTCGAGCAAAACTGCTACTTGGTGTTTCCACACAAAACCTACTTGAGCTGACACTGCAAATTCTCAAGCTGGTCATTGAAGGCACCAACCTAGAGCGCAAAAAGTCTGAACAGTTTATTGATCAGCTTAACTCTTCACTCGCGTCTAGCATCAAAACCGCAGACCAAAATGCCGACCAGAGCCAAAGCTACTTTGAGCACCGCCAAGGTCTGAATTCAGAATTGAATGAGTTGGTTTCTAAGAGCCAAAGCTCTGTGGATAAAGCCACAGACATCGATAACTTAAAGATGTCGATTAATCCCCTACTCAGTGAAATCGCCTCGCTTTCAGAAAGACTGAATCACGCAGAGCAGAAAGAACAAGCTCTAATAGAGAGAATGAGTTACGGCAAGACTCAGTTAGACTCGCTCTATGAAGTCACCCAAGATTATCGTAAGCGCTTGGAAGATCAGGCTCAGCGTATGCTGCTTGATCCACTTACTAAGGTTTACAATCGCACAGCCTTTACCGATCGCTTAGAACTGGAATACCGCCGCTGGATTCGCGCACAACACTCACTGCGAGTGGTATTGCTAGACATCGATAACTTCAAAGCCATTAACGATAGCTTTGGTTATACCGCAGGCGACAAGGCACTCAAGATCATCGCGAGAACCATCACTAAAGAAACCGGCACCACCGATACTGTGGCTCGCTTTTCTGGTGAAGAGTTTATCTTGTTGCTACCAGAGCAAACCGATGAATATTGCCATCAGGTGATTCAAAACATCCAGACTCAAGTTAGTCGCCTACCGTTTAAGTTCCGTGACCAACAAATCACGATTACCTTATGCGCTGCGAGTACTCAATTTAAAGAATCAGATACACCTGAAGAAGTGTTAGAGCGACTCAATAAGACGCTAAATAAAGCAAAACAGCGCGGTACTAACCAACTGGTTTGGAACTAGACCCACCCTAGATTTAATTTATTTCATTTTTTCATATACTTATCACATACCATTCCCCTCAATGTTTGCTAAGCTAATGATTAACATTCGCTTAACAAGCATTCTTGGCAAGCAATGCTGTAAAGTCGCTCCTAAGCCAATGCATATGAGCTATTAAGCAAGTTTACATAAGCCATTAAGCAACGCTGTCGTATCCGTTTCGTCTGGTTAACTCTCTCTCCCTTAACCAAACACTTTCAACGTTTGCTTCTCACTCTCGAGCCAGAGGGTCACTTCAACGTCCCCTGCTCTTTTCAACAAGGAGGCACTATGATCACTCATATCAGCCCTGCCGGTAGCATGGATTTACTCTCTCAACTTGAGGTTGAGCGTCTTAAGAAAACCGCGTCTAGTGATCTGTACCAACTGTATCGTAACTGTACGTTAGCGGTACTCAACTCAGGTAGCCACACCGACAACTCCAAAGAGTTGCTCGACAAGTATCTGTCGTTCGATGTCGAAGTCGTTCGCCGTGAGCGTGGTATCAAGCTCGAACTGAGCAACCCACCTGAGCATGCCTTTGTCGATGGTGAAATCATCAAGGGCATCCAAGAACACCTATTTTCCGTGTTGCGTGACATTGTTTACGTCAACATGCACTTGGCCGATAACCAAAGGCTCAACCTTACCAACGCCACTCACATCACCAACTTAGTATTTGGTATTTTGAGAAACGCAGGCGCGCTGACTCCGGGCATCGAGCCAAACCTCATCGTGTGTTGGGGTGGTCACTCTATTAATGCCAGCGAATACCAATACACACGTGAAGTGGGTAATGAACTTGGCCTGCGTGAACTGAATATCTGTACCGGTTGTGGACCGGGCGCGATGGAAGGTCCAATGAAAGGGGCAGCGATTGGTCATGCAAAACAACGTTACACCGAACATCGTTATCTAGGACTTACTGAGCCTTCGATCATTGCGGCTGAGCCACCAAACCCGATCGTCAACGAACTGGTGATCATGCCAGACATCGAGAAGCGTCTCGAAGCGTTTGTTCGTATGGCGCATGGCATCATCATTTTCCCGGGCGGTCCAGGTACTGCCGAAGAACTGTTGTACATCTTAGGGATCATGATGCACCCGAATAACGCCGAGCAACCAATGCCGATTGTGTTGACGGGCTCGAAAGAGAGCGAAGCTTACTTCCGCTCGATTGATAAGTTCATTGGTGAGACCTTAGGTCCTGATGCACAAAAACATTATGAGATCGTGATTGACGACCCGGCACGCGCTGCGAAGATCATGAAACAAGCGATGCCAGATGTGCGTTCACACCGTAAAGAGACCGGCGATGCGTATAGCTACAACTGGTCACTGCATATTGAGCCAGAGTTCCAACTACCATTCGACCCGACTCATGAGTCAATGGCGGCACTGGATCTTCATATGGACCAAAAAACAGAGAGCCTAGCAGCGAATTTACGTAAAGCCTTCTCTGGTATAGTGGCAGGTAACGTCAAAGCTGAAGGGATTCTAGAAATAGAAAAACATGGCCCATTCCTGATTGATGGCGACAAAGAGCTGATGACCAAAATGGACCAACTGCTGAATGACTTTGTTGAACAGCATCGAATGAAACTGCCGGGCGGTACGGACTATGTGCCTTGTTATAAAATTGCACCGAGCGATTAGTTACATTCACTCATTACAACCAAGTAAATGATAGCTAAGTAAGTGCTGACCAAGTCACAGATAACCAATTGCTAGGCATAACGTTAATCAGGTTATGACGTTTACGTCGCTAACGTTTCAACTCACCAAGTGATACGTTACTATAAGGGGCTAGCAGCCCCTTTTTTATTGCCTATTTAGTGGAAACTTATGTCTATCCATCTTGTTATTATCGATGCCTTGAACCTCATCCGACGCGTGCACTCTGTTCAGCCGGATCCAACCGATATAGCAAGAACCATCACCACGACAACTCGTACGCTCAATAAAATTCTTTCTGAGTCTAAGCCAACTCACATCATCGCGGTTTTTGATCATCACCTACAAGACAGAGGCTGGCGCGCTGAAGTACTGCCAGCTTATAAACAGAATCGTAAACCGATGCCAGAACCACTGATGAAGGGCCTTGATGCGATCCAACAAGCTTGGTGGGAATTAGGTATTGATTCACTATTGTCGGATGGCGATGAAGCGGATGATCTAGTGGCAACATTGGCAAAGAAAGTGGCTGATCACGGCGAAACCGTCACCATTATCTCGACAGATAAGGGCTACTGCCAACTGCTATCACCTACCCTGCAGATCCGTGATTACTTCCAACATCGATGGTTGGATAAACCCTTTATCGAAGCGGAGTTTGGTGTAAAGCCTGAGCAGCTTGCTGATTACTGGGGCTTAACCGGTGTCAGCTCTAGCCAAGTGCCGGGGATTCCAGGTGTCGGCCCTAAAGCAGCAAAAGAGATATTAACCACCTACCCAGATATTGAAACCGCCTATCAAGCAGAAGACTTGCCGAAGAAATATCGCAAGAAGTTCGATGAACACATCGAGTCAGCTCGTTTATGTAAGCTGGTTTCAGCGCTGAAAACAGACATCGATTTAGGTTTTAACCTGCAAGATATTCGCTACGAAGCGAACGCTTAGCTCTCATATACAAAGCCTCTATTATAACGAACGTCTGTTATACAGAGCTTCAGATACAGAAAAGCCTTAGTCGACACTAAGGCTTTTTGTTATTTACGGCGCCCGCCTAAGCGAACTTAATCGGATGATTAGAAGTTATAAGCGATAGAAGCTTTGAAGTTACGACCGGCTTCGTAGCTGGTGTACTTATCAGAGCCCCAAGAGATACCAAAGCCAGTGTGCTCTGCATATTTCTTATCAAGTAGGTTATCGATACCGATGTTCATCTCTAGGTCTTTAGCAAACGTAGGGGTGTAAGCCGCCCAAATGTTGTGTGTTGCAAAACCAGCACGCTTCACTTGTTCACCATCTTCGTCCATGTAGTCATTACCTGGCACAAAGCGAGAATCCCAACCAAACACAAACTCACTGTTTAGGCTGTAGTTGAAGCCCGCTTTGAAGTTGTGAATGCCTGTTTTGCTCATATGGCTTGTCTTGCCATTCTCTAGATCTTTCTGGTCACCGTCTGAGTATGAGTGGTTAGCGTATACACTCAGAGAATCTAGCTCATAGCTCAATACTGTTTCCACACCCCACACTTCAACATCATACTGGTTTGCTAGTGTTGAGTTGTTCTTGGTTGGGTGCATTTGGTTATCAAGGTTGTAGGTGTAAGCCGTGAAACCTAAGATAGCGTAATCAGCAGCAAGCAGACGTGTCAGCTCGTAATCAAAGCCCGCTTCGTAGTTATTACCCGTCATCGCCTTAGTATCAGACTGGTTAACATCAGGTGCAGCTTTCATCGTTAATGCTTCTGGCAATGATGCACCTTTAAACAGACGACCATAGCCGACACGCAGTTTTAGGTTATCCGTGGTTTGATATTCACCTTTGAATTTCGGAGACAGCTGGTCGAAATCACCATCGTAAACACCACCAAGTTTATGAACGTCGTAACGCAAACCTGTTGTTAAACGGAAATCGCTAAACTCATACATGTCTTGTAGGTAAAGGCCGTAAGCCGTCACCGTACCGCCATCCATGCCGTACTTCTTGGTTTCACCTTGCTTAGAACCGCTTTGGTAAACACCGTCACCCGCGTCAATCCACTGCTCTGCCTTGTAACCATCAAGGCCGTAAGTCAGCTCATGCTCTCCAACCCAAGAGATATTACGGATGTCACCACCAATGGTCGTCACATTGTATTCGCGATCAGGGATAGCAATTGTGCCATCTTTAATCCAGTTACCGTTCGCGTCTTTATCCCAAGCAGTATCAACAAGCGCATCACGCTCCATGTACTGGCGGTTGTAGTAGATATTGGTTTTCAGATGTACCAAATCGCTACCTGCGTCGTATTCGTGCTGCAGAGTCACAGTATCGCGGTTTAGCGAGTGGTAGTTGTGTTCATCATCAGCATACAGAGCACCTGCCTTCTCACCTGACAATTGGCGCTTACCGCCATCGTTGTATCGGTTGAAAGTCAGCTTGAATTCGTTGGCATCATTGGGAATGAAAACAACCTTAGCCAAACCAGATTTCAGCTCGCCCTGCTTAGAGGTTACCGCTTCCTGATCTGGGATATGCAGGTCGCCATCTTCTGAGTAGTTTGCAATACCCATGAACTGCAGCTTGTCGTTCACTTTTGCATACACAGCAACATTGGTTGCGAAACGCTCGTAAGCTGTTTGGTAGCTGGTTTTAACTCGAGCACCAATGCTTTCACCTGGCTTAAGAAGGTCGCTTGGATCTTTAGTCTCGTAGCTAAACGAGCCGTTAATCGCACCTGAACCCGATAGCGCAGAGTTACCGCCGAGTTCAATTTCAGCACGCTTAAGCATCGCAGGGTCAATCGCCTGATCACCCGAGTGGTGGAACAGTTGACCTTCTTGACGTGCACCATCAATGGTCACTACGGCAAATTTGTCTTCCATACCACGTACATACACTTTACGAGAGTAACGTGCGTTTCCGTCTACCGTCACACTTGGCATGGTGTTCAGAACATCTTTGATGTCCGATGCTTGTTTCTTTTCAAGCGTGTCAGAGTTGATTTCAGTTTGAACAAGTTGGTCAAGGGCAGAACCGATAACAACAACGGTTTCTTGTTCGTCAGCAGCAAGCGCTGTAAGTGAAGTTAAGGCAACCGTAACGGCCACTGATAATGCTTTAAGTTTCATATTCTGTTTTTATATTTTATAGATTCGAGTGAGGAGGCGTGAATATTACACAATTTGAATGATAATTCTTATCATTTACATTCTTTACTTACGTTCCCTTACTTTTAATAAAACAGAATTCGATTAGGATGTTCTCGCTGTAAAACTTACTTCGTTTTGCTGCTGAATCTTTGAATAAACCCTTCTTCGTATCACCCCTGAATTAGGTAGCCGTATGTCTCGATCACTTACGGCTTTTTTCATATCAAATCACCGCTGATATAGGGAATTTAACGATTTTCCTGTCAGTTGTGTTGATAGTCATAACACCCATAGCTGACTCATGAGTGCGACTTTCCACGACATGTAACAATGGATTTAACTGAGCAATTGCCAAACTGCAGATACAAAAAATGCCCCTTAAAGGAGCATTTTCTTTATCTCGATACTGAGACTGCACTAACGTAAATATTAGTGCGGTGAGATATTTGAAAGCGACTGGATGTGAACCGTGATCTCTTCGCGATCGTGGTAAAGGTGCTTAGCTTGCATCTTGAACTTCACTTTGTTCTCAATAAGGAACACTTTTAGGTTCTCGATATCCTGTAGTACTTCATCGTAACGGCCTTTCATTGGCAGTTTCAGGTTGAATAGTGCTTCTTGTGCCCAACCTTTGATGATCCACTCCCCCATAAGGTGTGCAACGCGAGCTGGCTTCTCAACCATGTCACAGATAATCCAAGTTACGTTCTTACGGTCTGGTTCGAATTTAAAGCCATCCACCATGTGGTGCTTAATCTGACCCGTTTCCATTAGGCTGTCTGCCATCATGCCGTTATCAACACAGTGAACGAACATCGAACGCTTAACCAGTTGGTAAGTCCAACCGCCTGGACACGCACCCAAATCAACCCCCCACATACCCGGAGCCAGACGCTCATCCCACTCATCACGAGGGATGAATACGTGGAACGCTTCTTCTAGCTTCAATGTAGAACGGCTTGGTGCATCTGATGGGAATTTCAGACGAGGAATACCCATGAAGAACTGCGAGTTGTTCGATGGGTAAGAGTAACCCACAAAGCAGTGACCCGGAGCGATGAAGCACAAGTGCAGTACTGGCTTCTTAGCGTTGTCCTTAGCCGTCATCAAGCCTTTGCCACGCATTGCTTGACGCATTGGCACGGTAAACTTACGGCAGAACTTCAATAGCTCTTTTGCTTCGTTGGTATCTGGCGTTTCAATACGGATATCGCCACAACGTGGGAAGCCTTCTTTCTCAGAAAGTGCCTCAAGAATTGGAGAGATACGGTCATCAGTTGGCAGGTCTTTGATTTCAACTGCTACTGCTAGCATCTGACGAGCAAAGATCAGTGATTGGAAGTCGATCTCTTTGATCAACTTATCTGCTTCACCTGCTTGGTAACATTCAAACAATACAAAGCCTGTATTGTTCTTTAGGCGAGGAAAACCAAACACTTCCAGTTGTGTTGCCTTGTCTTGAATTTCGCCAGCACATTCTTTTTCAAAACCAGAGCGACAATAAAGTAGTACGTGTTTCACTGAGTTACCTCTTTTATATTCAAAGCAGCGAAGGAGAAGACTCCCCAACCAATGATAAATAGTAGACCACCAAACGGTGTTATAGGGCCAAACCATTTTATTCCTGTCAGTGCTAGCCCATAAAGGCTGCCACTAAAACAAAGGATGCCGATGATAAAGCAAATTGCCGCAATGAAAAAATATTTTTGTGATTTAGCGCCAAGTTTCATCTGTAGCAGAGCGCCACACGCCAATATCGCTAGAGTATGGATAAATTGGTACTGAACACCCGTCTCGAACACACCCAAAAGATACTCAGGCAAGATGGCTTTCAAACCGTGTGCAGCAAATGCCCCAAGCATCACAGCGATCGCACCAGAAATGCCTGCGAAAGTGAGTAAATACTTACTTTTCATTGAGCACCTCTTTGATAAACGCAGATAGCTTTTCAACGGTTAACGCGATGTTCTGCTGTTCCGTATAGCCAGAGCTCTTGCGCGGCTTGAAGCTGTGGTCGCCATCGGGAATAAATTCAACTCGAATTGAATCCGACAGATTGAAGTCAGCAAACTCTTCACGCTTACCAAAGGTATCGCGCTCGCCTTGTAAAATAAGACACGGCTTAGTTAACTCAGCGAGATGTTCGCCTTTATATTTCTCTGGTTTACCCGGCGGATGGAAAGGAAAACCCAAACACGCCATCGCAGCCACTTTATCCAACTCAGATAGATGACTCGCCATGCGGCCTCCCATCGACTTACCACCAATCACAAGTTTGTCAGCATCGGTTTGTTCGATGATCTCTTGGTAGGCTTCAAGTAGCTTAGGGGCTCTGTCAGGTGGACGACGCTTGCCATCTTCAGCACGCTTGATCATGTAAGGAAAATTGAAACGAATCACTCGTATCCCTTTAAAGGCCAACCCTTTGGCTACCGACTGCATGAACTCGTGGTCCATGCCAGCACCCGCGCCGTGTGCGAAGATAAAGGTGATTGGGTTGTCTTCACCATCAATAATGATGTTATTCATCCAGCAAGTCCTCTTGTTCACTTTGTGCTTTAGCCAGCATCCAATCACGGAAGGTCGCGATTCTGCCCATGTCCGCTTGTTTCTCGTGACACACGACATAGAAGGCATTCTTACTCACCAACACCTCATCAAACGGCGCTATCAAGCGACCCGCTTCTATTTCAGGTTGTGCGAGAACGTTGTTACCCAATGCAATGCCTTGGCCGTGAGCTGCCGCTTGAAGCACCATGGTTGAGTGACTGAAGATAGGGCCATGGTTCACGTTAACGCCATCGATGCCATTTTGTTTAGCAAACTGTTTCCAATCTTTTCGAGAGGTATCGTGCAATAGCGTATGACATGCTAAATCACTTAGAGATTCTAATGGTTTTGTTCCTAGCAACACTGAAGGAGAACAAAGCGGAATCAAATATTCTTGATACAGCTTGTCGGCTCTTAGCCCCGACCAATTGCCTCGACCATAATAGATAGCAACGTCCACATCATCCGTTAGCGAGCCTTCATCCATATCCACGGCTTTGATTCGTACATCGATATCAGGTTCTTGCTGATTAAAGTCGGCAAGCCTTGGTACTAACCATTGAATGGCGAAACTTGGTGGTAAGCTGATGGTCAATGCACCCTTCTCACTTCGCTCAAGCACTTTGTCAGTGGCTTCTGCGAGTGATGTGAAAATATCTTTGATATCTAAGAAGTAGCTTTGCCCTTCTTCAGTTAGCAACAAAGAACGGTTTCTTCGACGAAAAAGCTTCAAAGATAAGAATTCTTCAAGTGCTTTGATCTGGTGGCTAACCGCCGCTTGAGTAACAAACAACTCTTCTGCAGCACGCGTAAAACTCAAGTGTCGAGCAGCAGCTTCAAACACTCTCAACGAGTTTAATGGGGGTAATCGACGAGACATAGTTACTCTCTAAATAAGCATTAGTTTTTTTTATCTGAAACATTATAATTTGTCCATTGCCTAGCGGCCAGAGAAATTCTATATTTCATTCCGCAGCAGCTAGCCTGAACGGCTTGATTCTCTCTAGAATCAATTGGCTTAGCTCCTGCGATGTTGTGTTTGCAAACTCGTACTTTTCGAGTTGGGTAGAGTTCTACCAAATGTTTTGTTGCAGTTATACCCTGAAACGAGGCATATACTTCCTGTATTTATTTTGACCTGTCTGTCAAATTTGTTTACACCGCCTATACGGCGGTGTTTTTTTATGCCCAGAGAAAAGTAACAACAAGTTTATCAATAGCTGTGCTAATTAATCCTTACTATTTTCTCACTCTAATCACAAAATTTAACGCCCGCTTACGTAAACAATCATACGCATACAAATATAAGCACTTCATTGCGCATTTTGGTAACAACTATCACCTAAACTCTATTTATCACACAGCCTTGTTTTTACGACAAAAGACTGCACGAGTGAGGCAAACCACTTTATCTACGACAGAATAACAATCAACCGATAAATAAAAAGCCGCTTACTTTTCAGTAAGCGGCTTTTCGTATGTGTTCTCAACCGATGTCATGCCGTCAAAGGCTAACTATGGACGGTAAACCTTAACGTTTTTGAAGCCTTGCTCTTGCAAGTAAAGTGCTTGCAGACGACTCATTACGCCACGGTCACAGTACAATAGGTACTCTTTACCTTGGTCAAGGTCACCAAACTGAGTCGCTAGCTTGTAGAAAGGTAGGTGTTTCACTTCAACACCGTCGATTTCTAGTGGGCTTTCATCTTCTTCGTCTGGGCTACGGATATCTAGAACGATAGCGTGGTCAGCAACAGCCTGAACTTGTTCAACTTCAGGTGCTTGCTCTTGGCTCTCTTTCTCAATGTCACGAATATCCATAACACGAGCGTTCTCGATTACTTGATCCAGTACTTCAAAGTTAAACTTAGCTTCTTCTGCTTCTAGTTTACCTTTCTTCGCTTTCACTGTTGGCTTCTTAGAGATAACACCACAGTACTCAGGCATTACTTTCGCGAAGTCTTCCGTACCGATGATACGAGAAAGATCGATGATGTCTTCTTTGTCCCAGTTGATAAGCGGACGAAGGATCAACGTATCCGTCACGTTATCGATATGACGAAGGTTAGTTAGCGTTTGGCTAGAAACCTGACCTAATGCTTCACCTGTTACTAGCGCTTCAATACCAAAACGCTCTGCAACCATACCACCAGCACGCATGAACATACGCTTAAGAACAACGCCCATTTGGCCGTCTTCTACGTTCTCAAGGATTTCAGCAACAACCGGTTCGAAGTCTACAGAGATGAACTTCACTTTTGCTGAAGAACCGTATTTGTTCCATAGGTAGTGAGCCACTTGCTTAACACCAATCTCGTGCGCAGGACCACCAAGATTAAAGAAACAGTAGTGAACCTTAGAACCACGTTTGATGTGCAGGTAACTTGAAACGCCAGAGTCGAAACCACCAGAGATCAAGCTTAGTAGGTCTTCTTGAGTACCAAGAGGGAAACCACCAAGGCCTTTGTGACGAGCCAGTACTTGGTTCAGTTTGTCGTTAGCCACTTCAACCTTAACCGTTACGTCAGGGTTCTTTAGTCGAACTTTCGCTGACTCAACGGCTTGGTTTAGACCGCCGCCTACGTAGCGCTCTAGCTCGATAGACGTAAAGTCATGCTTACCACGACGCTTAGCACGAACAGAGAAAGTCTTGCCTTCAATGTCAGCACGGCTGCGTTCCAGTACTTGCTCGTAAATATCGTGCAAATCTTTGAATTCAGACTGCTGAACTTCAAGAGAGTGGTGAATACCTGGAGTGTGAGTCAGAGCCTCTAACACTTCTGTGTAGTACTGGTCACTCTCAGATGTCACTTCGATATGGTCGCGACGGTTGAATACCGCAACACTTTCACAGCGACGCTGAATAACGTTACGAATGTTGCACTCTAGAATCCTTGTGAAGCGCTTACGCACCGATTCACTTTTTACAAAAATTTCCGGATGGGGCTTAACAATAAATTTCATAGTACTTTCACAACATTAATGTTCAAAATTTTTAAAAGGCTCTTCGCCAAGTAAATTAGAGAATTTACACAGCACTTGAAGCAAGAGTAGATCATATCTAAATCTAAGGGCGCGAATTATACATGAGAAAATGAAACAAGGAAAAGAGTGCTTGCTTGGGCACCAGTAATAAATACGCACCTTATTAAAAATAGCACCTCTGCTCGCTATCGACAGTTTGATGGATGTACAACGCAATGATCAACTAAGAACTAGCGAAAAAACAAAAAGCCCAACCTCATCATAAGGTTGGGCTTTCTAGTTTATTTAATCACTCGATATAACTCAGATCTCGATACTATTGAGAGATAGCAGGGACTTCTTCACTGTATAGCGGCTCGCCCTGCATGATGCTGATCTCTACGCGGCGGTTTAGGCTGCGTTGCCATTCAGTATCATTCGGCTCTACTGGCTCAGTGTCGGCCATGCCACGTACTCTCAAGCGTTGATGAGAGAACCCGCGCACCTTCTCCATCTCTTGAGCAACAGATACTGCTCGCTGAGATGACAGATCCCAATTCGAACGATACAGCTCAGAATCAAGTCTTTGGTTATCGGTGTGCCCTGAGATTCGAACAATACCCGGAACATCTTTCACCAGTTCAGCCACCTGTCTCACCAGAGGTCGGAACTTAGGCTGTAAAAAAGCAGAACCCGATGGGAATGCGCCCTTCTCACGAATTCGAATCACAATCTGCTGACCGAGATTTTCTACCTCAATCGCGCCTTGGTCGATTTCTCTTTCCAACGCCTTCTTGATGCTCTCCATCAAGGTTTCCATCTCTTGCGATTGAGCTTCAGCCTGTTGTTGCTGTTGGTCTGACTCAGAGTTTTGATTGTCATGAGTCGAAACCTCTGGCGACTTGCCTCCGGTCATCTTGCCTTGGTCGCGCATGGTGCCGCCAGCACGCTCAGATTCGCCTTCATGAAATTCCAGCGTCTGCTGAGTAATATCAATGGTTTGCTGCATGATCACATCAATCGGTGTTGGCTCTGGACGACCAGGGCGAAACTCTTGTGCAATGATGCTGGTCCCTTTCGGGATGTCTTTCACTTCTAAGCGGTTTTGTACACCAAACGCAAACTTCATCGAGCCCGCGATCTGTTTGAACTTCAGTACGTCCATCTCAGAGAATGAGAGCAGCAGTACGAAGAAACACATCAGCAGTGACATCAAGTCAGCAAATGTCCCCATCCATTGAGGTAACCCCGGAGGAGGACATTTACATGGATTCTCTTCATCCATCTTAAACTCCTCTTACGCCGGTTCACCATCAATCGTGCGCTTACCTTCGTTGAGGTAGCTCTTGAGGTAACCATCAATAACTCGTGGGTTCTGGCCATCTTGAATCGCTAACACGCCATCCATCACCAAGCGACGGTTAAGTGTCTCTTGGTCACGGCGAAGCGCAAGCTTATCGGCGATTGGAAAGAACACCATGTTCGAAAGAATCGCACCATATAGCGTGGTTAAAAGTGCCACCGCCATCGCAGGGCCGATCGCTTTAGGATCATCCATGTTCGAAAGCATGGCTACTAGGCCAACCAAGGTACCAATCATACCCATCGCAGGGGCAACATCACCGAATGCAGAGAACACTTTCGCACCCTGTTCGTGACGCTCTGTTGTTAATGCGATGTCTTTTTGCAGTGCAGCACGCACCACATCACCATCATGGCCATCCACCAATAAGTCGATGCCTTTTTGCATGAAGCTGTTACTGATTTCCATCTCTTCAAGTGCTAAGAAGCCACCTTTACGAGCAGCGTCTGCCATCTCAACCACTTTCGCGATCAGATCTTCAGGCTCATCGGCTTTAAACATAAATGCTTTGCCGGCAATCTTGGTCGCTCCAAAGAACTGCCCCATGGTGAACTTCATTAGAACAACAAATGTTGAACCACCAACCACGATCAAAATGGATGTCGTGTCATAGAACATCCCGAGGCTTCCACCTAGGATCATTGCCATGATTACAAAGGCAAATCCACCAATCAAACCTATTAGGGTTGCTAAATCCACTGAGCACTCCTCATGCTTTTTTGTAGCTCTATGTCGACGATAATCTTTTTATCGGCAAGACTATAAGATCTTTTAGTAAATTCTTGGCCTAAGTATCACACTTTTGGTTTTTGAATCACAACTATTACCCGCTTTGCTCTTATCAGCCAGTCATAAACTCGATAAAGGTGGGGTTATTCGATGAAAGTGGCTTGAAGCCTCTTAAAAACGAACTTTCTAGCAAAATTTATTGGTTACATTTGACCATATCAGCGGCCTAGGGTAACGTTCGTTCATCTTTCCAAACGCAGATTTATTATGGCTACTAAGAAACCTGAAAATATGAGCTTTGAAGCAGCAATCGAAGAGCTTGATGGCTTGGTTGATCAACTAGAAAATGGTGATCTAGCTTTAGATGATGCGCTGAAAAAATTCGAACGAGGCATCTCCCTCGCTCGTGCCGGTCAAAGTAAACTAAACGATGCTGAACAACGTGTTAGCATCCTACTGCAAAATGATGAAAATGCAGAGCTGAGTGACTTTAACCCACAACCTGAATAACGAATTGTATGAGATCCCCTATGATCGAGACTTTATTGTCTTATCAAGCACGTAATAACGAGCAATTGAACCTTTGGCTTGATCGCCTACCACACCAAAATCAGAATCTTATCAACGCGATGCGTTATGGATTACTTTTAGGCGGTAAACGCGCACGTCCATTTCTTGTCTACATTACAGGGGACATGCTCGGTTGTACCGCTGAAGAGCTCGACACTCCAGCCTCTGCAGTCGAATGTATTCATGCCTATTCTCTGATTCACGATGACCTTCCAGCAATGGACGACGACGAACTGCGTCGTGGCCATCAGACTTGTCACATCAAATACGATGAAGCGACAGCAATTTTAACCGGCGATGCACTACAAACTCTCGCGTTTACTATACTTGCGGAAGGCACATTAAGTGCTGACGGGGAAAGCAATCGCGTTCGAATGATTCAACGCCTAGCTGAAGCCTCTGGTGCTCAAGGTATGTGTATTGGTCAGGCGCTTGATATTGAAGCAGAAAACCGCGCTGTCACACTAGAAGAACTGGAAGAAGTTCACCGTAATAAAACGGGCGCTCTAATGAAGAGTGCAATTCGTTTAGGTGCACTGGCTGCTGGTGAGAAAGCGTTTGAAGTTCTACCTCAATTAGACAAGTACGCCGATGCCATCGGGTTAGCCTTCCAAGTTCAAGACGATATCTTAGATATTACTAGCGACACTGAAACGTTGGGTAAACCACAGGGTTCTGACCAAGATTTGAACAAAAGCACCTACCCTTCTTTGTTAGGTTTAGAGGGCGCTCAAGAAAAAGCGCAAACTCTGCTACAGGAAGCGCTTCAAGCTTTGGCTGCAATCCCATACAATACCCAGTTACTCGAAGAGTTCGCCCGATACGTCATCGAGCGCAAGAACTAAGACAATAAGCGCGCATTACCTATGACTCTTGATATATCAAAGTACCCAACTCTTGCTTTGGCTGATAAGCCAGAGGATTTGCGTCTTCTTCCGAAAGAGACGCTAACACAGCTTTGTGATGAATTACGCACCTATCTTCTTAACTCAGTGAGCCAGTCAAGTGGTCACTTAGCATCAGGCTTAGGTACGGTAGAGCTAACAGTAGCTCTGCACTATGTGTACAACACGCCTTTTGACCAATTGGTTTGGGATGTTGGCCACCAAGCATACCCGCACAAAATTCTTACTGGTCGTCGTGACCGCTTGTCGACTATCCGTCAAAAAGATGGTCTGCACCCATTCCCATGGCGTGAAGAAAGCGAATACGACACGCTTTCTGTTGGTCACTCTTCAACATCGATCAGTGCTGCTCTCGGCATGGCAATCAGTGCCAAAAAAGAAGGCAAGAATCGTAAAGTCGTGAGTGTGATTGGTGACGGCGCGATTACCGCAGGTATGGCTTTCGAAGCTATGAACCACGCGGGCGATATTCACAATGACATGCTGGTTATCCTTAACGATAACGAGATGTCGATCTCTGAAAACGTAGGTGCTCTGAACAACCACCTAGCTCAAGTTCTTTCTGGCAGTCTTTACACGTCTATTCGTGAGGGCGGCAAGAAAGTGCTATCTGGCGTTCCGCCGATTAAAGAGCTAGTTCGTCGTACAGAGGAACACCTAAAAGGCATGGTTGTCCCTGGCACCATGTTTGAAGAGTTAGGCTTTAACTACATTGGCCCGGTTGACGGTCACGATGTGAATGAGCTGATTAAAACGCTTAAGAACATGAGAGACCTTAAAGGCCCTCAGTTCCTGCATATCATGACCAAGAAGGGCAAAGGCTACGAGCCAGCAGAGAAAGATCCAATTGGCTACCACGGTGTACCTAAGTTCGATCCTGCACACTCAAGTCTGCCTAAGAGCACCAGCTCTAAACCAACTTTCTCTAAGATTTTTGGCGACTTCCTATGTGATATGGCCGCGCAAGATCCTAAGCTAATGGCGATCACGCCAGCAATGCGTGAAGGTTCTGGCATGGTGCGTTTCTCGAAAGAATACCCAGAGCAATACTTCGATGTTGCGATTGCAGAGCAACACGCTGTGACGCTAGCAACCGGTATGGCGATTGCGGATGATAAGCCGATTGTGGCTATCTACTCGACGTTCTTACAACGTGGCTACGATCAACTGATCCACGATGTGGCTATCATGGATCTACCGGTTATGTTCGCAATTGACCGTGCAGGTCTTGTGGGCGCCGATGGTCAAACTCACCAAGGTGCGTTCGATCTAAGCTTCATGCGCTGTATTCCAAACATGGTGATCATGGCACCAAGTGACGAAAACGAATGTCGCCAAATGCTATACACAGGCCACCAACACACAGGTCCAAGTGCTGTTCGTTACCCTCGTGGTAATGGCATGGGTACTGAGATCCAAAGTGAGTTTACTGCGCTCGAGATTGGTAAAGGTCGTATCGTTCGAGAAAGTACGAAAGCAAAAGATGGCTCGAAAGTCGCAATCTTAAGCTTCGGTACCTTCCTAGAAAGTGCACTTCAAACCGCTGACGCTATTGATGCGACGGTTGCAGATATGCGTTTTGTGAAGCCGCTAGACGAAGCTCTGATCAAACAACTTGCTGCTGACCACGATGTACTGGTTACTATCGAAGAAAACGCCATCGCAGGTGGTGCGGGTTCGGGTGTGATTGAATTCTTGATGCAAGAGAAGCTGCTAATGCCAGTATTGAACCTTGGCCTTCCAGACAAGTTTATTGCTCAAGGTACTCAAGGCGAACTGCATAAAGAGCTTGGCTTAGATGCGAAAGGTATTGAGAAGTCTATCTCTGACTACCTTGCCAAATAGCTTTCGCAAGCAAACAGCATAAGCTACGAAACAAAAAAGGTTGGCCCTAGGGTCAACCTTTTTAGTATCTGCTAACTGATAAACTATTCGTTGTTTAGCTGTTTAGCTGTTTAGCTGTTTAGCTTAGTAATTAATAGCAATTAAGCCTACTTAGCAACAAGGCTTAAGCACTGGTGCATCATAGTTCTCTGGTTCATCAGAGTAGATAGCCACATTGAAGTTCTCAACTAAGCCAGTCTCTTCAACACACTGCTCTTGGAAAAACTGTTGAATCTCTCGACGTTGGCAATGCGCTTCAAACGCTTCGTTATCCGCCCAGATTTCGTTGAAAGCAATAGGGAAACTCTGGCCTTCAGCAAACGGGCTCTGAATGTGACGAGTCACTGTGTATTGAATACAACCATCTTCACGCAGCGTGTTTGGCTCTAGTGATTTTAAAACCTCGAACAACTCGTTCAGTTTGCCTTCTTTTGGCTGAAATTGAGCGATGCAGTAAACCTTCTTAGACATTGTAATTCCTTGTTTTTTTTACTTTAGACTTAAGCCGTTATATCTAAATCTTTATAGCAAATACAGCCTAGCTCTTAAACTAGCCAACCTGCAAAATGCGCCACGGCATACAGCGAAATCGCCGCCATAATACCCGCTACGATATCATCAATCATGATACCTAAGCCGCCATGAACTCGAGCGTCTAACCAGCCAATTGGCCAAGGCTTTACCATGTCGAAGAAACGGAATAGCACAAAGCCAGTTAATAGCCATTTCCAATCATCAGCAGGGATATTCAACATTGGCACTAGGGCCATTGTGATCCAAAAGCCTGCGAACTCATCCCATACGATAGACCCGTGATCGTGAACCCCCATATCATCAGACGTCACTTGGCAGATCTTGATACCAATAATGCAGCTGACCACCACGATGGCAACATAAGCCGGGAAAGGTAATTGAACCAACAATAAGTACAATGGAATAGACGCAAGCGTGCCCATTGTTCCGGGAATAATAGGCGATAAGCCACTGCCAAAACCCGTTGCTAATAAGTGCCAAGGGTTTTTAAGAGAGATTGCAGATAGTGGGTTTGTCATCAATTAACCTTAAAGTGATCGTAACCAGTTAAGCTCCAACTTAATGGTTCACCATTATTGTGTAATTCAAAATATTCTACAGGTCTTATCTGGCCAATGCAGGTGACTTTTGTTCCAGTGTGTGACAAAGCACTTTCCAGTGAACCTTTATTTTCTTCCGGCACCGTAAAGCAAAGTTCGTACTCTTCGCCGCTGGTAAGCGCGTACTGCTGCGCTGCAGTAATATCAGGTGCAAACTGGCGTAACTCTTGAGAGATAGGCAACGTGCTCACATCAATGCTTGCGCCGACTTCTGAACGCTTCAGGATATGCTTTAGGTCAGCAATCACACCGTCAGAGATATCAATCGCAGACGAAGCAAGGTTCACCAGCGCCTGCCCTGCTAGCACTCGTGGAGAGCTTATATAGTGCCTCTCTTCAAGCTCAAGAGCGTAAGGCTTAGCTTTGTTCTGTTCAGGGTTCAATAACACCTCTAGCCCAGCTTTGCTATCACCCAGATTGCCGGTTACGTAAATCCAATCACCAACCTTCGCGCCATCTCTGCGTAGTGCTCGACCTTCAGGAACAAAGCCTTGCACGGTAAGCGTCAAGCTCAGAGGGCCTTTGGTAGTGTCACCACCAATCAGTTGGATACCAAAATAGTCAGCCAGTTTAAAAAATGAATCACAAAATGGGGCAAGCCACGTTTCATCAACTTCCGGCATGGTTAACGCAAATGAAACCCATGCGGGTGTCGCGCCCATAGCCGCAAGGTCACTGATGTTAGACGCCAAAGCCTTGTGTGCAACCCAGGCCGGGTTCGCTTCCGCTAAGAAGTGAGTGCCCGCGACTAAGGTGTCGGTGCTGATCGCAATCTCAACATTGCTCGGTGCTTTAACCAAAGCACAATCATCGCCAGCTGCCAGATATACGTCTTTACGTTGTGGTTGTCGATTTACAAAATATTTTTCAATCAGGTTAAATTCGCCAGACATCACATGCCCTATCTTTAGTCTTCATACAAATCTCCATAATTATTGGTATTACAGAAATTTAGTTACAAAAAAGGCCAGCATGATAGCTGACCTTTAGATTCAATATACGAACGTCTTATTTCTTACGAACGTGCGGTGCAGCTTTATCAAGCACACCGTTAACAAACTTATGGCTGTCTTCTGCTGCGAATACTTTCGCAAGCTCGATAGCTTCGTTGATAACCACTTTGTATGGTACATCTTCGCGACGAGTCATCTCGTACATAGCTAAACGTAGAAGCGCTAGTTCCATCAGATCCAGATCTTGCATAGGGCGAGATACGAATGGACGAAGCTTGCTATCAAGTTCCATGTGGCTAAGAGCAACACCAGTTAGCAGGTCGCGGAAGTATGCAACGTCTGTTTCTGGCATAGCAAGTGCAGGTTCTGCAGCATGATGCTCTTCTTCATCATACTTACCACCAGATAAGAACTGTTCTTCAACGGTAGCAATATTTTCTTTAGTAATTTGCCAAGAATAAATTGCTTGTAGAGCAAATTGACGTGCGTTACGACGTGCGGCTGGTTTCACACTGGCCCCCATTAGGAATCGATTTCAGAAAGAACGTTGATCATCTCAAGTGCGCTAAGTGCAGCTTCTGCACCCTTATTACCAGCCTTGGTTCCTGCGCGTTCAATAGCTTGATCGATCGTATCAACAGTTAGCACACCGAATGCTACTGGAAGAGAGTATTCCAGAGAAACTTGTGCCAAACCTTTATTACATTCACTACAAACATAGTCAAAATGAGGCGTACCGCCACGAATTACTGTACCAAGAGATACAATCGCATCGAACTTACCTGTTTTTGCAACGCGCTGCGCTACAAGTGGAAGTTCAACTGCACCAGGGCAACGAACAACAGTGATGTTGTCTTCGCTTACTTGTCCGTGACGCTTTAAAGTATCGATTGCACCAGAAAGTAAACTTTCGTTAATAAAACTGTTGAAACGAGCAATAACGATAGCAATTTTTGCATTTGGCGCTGGGAAGCCACCCTCGATCACTTTCATAAGCCTTCCTTTAACTATTTTCATCAAGTGAGAATCGCCGGATTCTAGCACAAAACTGTGAGCAATATCTAATGCTAATTTAGCAGAACAGACACCGGAGATGTAAAGATGATAACGCAGCGCTGCTCCCAACCGTATAGGAACAACAAGTCGCCAAGCATCTGCATTTAACGCACGAAAAATTAAGCTTAGCGACTGTGCTCTTTTGGTCTAATTCGTCACCAAAAGAGCAATCAGAGTCATCATTGATTGTGTTGCTACAAATTAATCTGTGAGTGCTTACTCACAAACGTATTCAACCACGTTCAGACCGAAACCACCTAGTGCGTGGTAACGCTTAGTGCTTGAAGACAATAGACGCATATCATGAACGCCAAGGTCTTGTAGAATCTGAGAACCTACGCCAACACGACGCGAAGTACCCTGCTTCTTAGCCATCGTTGGCTGTTCGTTCTTATCTTGAGCTTCGAACGTCTTCACTTTGTGGATCAGAGAGTCAGACGACTCTTCGTTGCCAAGAATCACCAACACACCGCCTTCGTCGCCAATGCGCTTCATCGCTTTATCTAACGACCAGCTACGCTCAGTGCCACGATCAGAATGAAGCAGATCGGTGAACGTATCATGTAGATGAACACGCACTAAAGGAGCACCATTAGATAGGTCGCCTTTTTGCATCGCGTAGTGGATCTGGTTATCAATCGTGTCGCGGTAAGTCACCAACTCAAAATCACCAAATTCAGTCGGTAGGTGACATTGTGCAACACGCTCAATAGTTGTTTCTGTATTGTTGCGGTATTCAATCAGGTCAGCGATGGTACCTAGCTTGATATCATGCTTTTCAGCAAACACTTCAAGATCAGGGCGACGCGCCATAGTGCCGTCATCATTTAGGATCTCAACGATGACTGATGCTGGCTCACAGCCTGCTAGACGAGCTAAATCACAACCTGCCTCTGTGTGACCAGCGCGAGTTAGAACACCACCGTCTTGCGCTGTTAGCGGGAAGATATGACCTGGTTGTACAAGGTCAGCCGCTTTTGCATCTTTCGCCACTGCAGCTTGAACTGTAACCGCGCGATCTGATGCTGAAATACCGGTCGTTACACCCTCTGCCGCTTCAATCGAAACCGTAAAGTTCGTGGTGTACTGAGCGTTGTTGTCTTGAACCATAGGCGCAAGACCCATGCGGCTTGAGCGCTCTTTGGTCAGCGTTAGACAGATTAAACCACGGCCGTACATCGCCATGAAGTTAATCGCTTCTGGCGTAACATGTTCTGCTGCCATGATCAGATCGCCTTCATTTTCGCGATCTTCATCATCCATCAGGATAACCATTTTTCCTAGGCGAATGTCTTCAATAATTTCTTGAGGAGTACTAATTGGCATTGTTCTATATCCTTTGAAATGGTTCTGCTTCCTAGAACCGACACTATTTAAACCTGATGATATTGCTTCGCTTTACAAAGTGATGCTTAACGCACTTTGTCTCAACGATTAGGCAAAACCATTCTGCTGTAAGAATTCCATCGTCAATCGAGATTCAGGCTCAGACTCTTGCTGTTGGCCTTGAAGTAGACGCTCCATGTAGCGTGCTAACACATCGACTTCTAGATTCACTTTGCGACCGACATTGAATTGGTCGATGGTGGTTTCTGAAGATGTGTGAGGAACGATCGTTAGCTTAAATGCATTCTTACGTAAATCATTCACGGTAAGACTAATACCATCCACCGTCACCGAACCTTTTTGAGCGACGTACTTTGAGATTTCAGCCGGCATTTCTACCCAGAACTCAATCGCACGGCCAACTTGGTTGCGCTCAACAATCTCGCCCACGCCATCCACGTGACCCGATACGATGTGACCACCGAAACGAGTCGTCGGTAGCATCGCTTTCTCTAGGTTCACCTTATCGCCAGCTTGGTAATCGACAAAACCCGTTTTTTTCAGGGTTTCAAGCGAAAGGTCTGCACTGTAGCTGTGGTCATTGAACTCAACAACCGTCAAACAAACACCATTGGTAGCAATACTATCGCCTAACTGAACGTCAGCCATATCAAGCTTACCCACGTTAACCGTTACGGTGATGTCTTCTCCGCGGGGAGTGATTGCACTCAATGTACCTACGGCTTCTACAATTCCTGTAAACATTTTAAAACTCTTTTTGTTGTCAACGACATGTATGTAGTGAGCGGATTTATTCCCACTATAGTTTCGTTATTATCGGTTTCGAAATACGGGTTTCGCTACGATGCGAATATCCACACCAACCTGTCGAACATCTTTAATTTCTAGGTCAATCACATCAGACATTGAGGTGAGCCCTAATGCGCCCATCAAACCTCGTCCGTCACTGCCCATAAGTTTAGGTGCTAAATAGAGGATTAGCTCATCCACCAACTGCGCTTCAATCAAGCTTTTTGCCAACGTGGCGCCCGCTTCGACCCAAATATGGTCAATATGATTCGCAGGTAACTGACGCATCAAATCGTGTAAGTCCAGCTGACCTGCATCCGTTATTCCAACTGTAATATCGGCAGAGGCTTCAGCGACTCTCAATACCGATGTTGGCGTCTGGTACAACTTGAGCTCAGGGCGCAGTTGATTTTGGCGATCAAGAATCACGCGAATCGGCTGACGTAGTTCGTCTTCAGCGTAATGAGCTTGAGTGCTGCTTGGTAATTCGGCCCAACGAACATTCAGCGATGCGTTGTCTTCAATCACCGTTTGGCTGGTTGATAGCACCGCACCTGATTTTGCTCGATAATTTTGAACATCACGACGTGCTTCTGGCGATGTTATCCATTGGCTTTGACCATTTGCCAATGCTGTTTGCCCATCAAGGCTCGCTGCCATCTTAAGCTGAACAAAAGGCATGCCTGTTTGCATACGCTTGATAAATGCAGGGTTCAAGTCGAGAGCATCTTGCTCAAGCAAACCGATTTCAATCTCAATACCCGCATCGCGTAGCATGTTGATACCACGCCCTGCGACTTTAGGGTTTGGGTCCTGCATGGCACAAATCACTTTTGAAACTTGAGCCTTAATCAAACCTTCAGCACAAGGCGGCGTTCGACCGTAATGAGAACAAGGTTCTAGTGTGACATAAGCTGTTGCGCCTTTTGCCTTTTCACCAGCCATTCGCATGGCATGCACTTCAGCATGAGGTTCGCCCGCTTTAGCATGAAAACCTTCACCAACGATCTGACCATCGGTTTGTACGATGACGCAGCCGACATTTGGGTTTGGCGCAGTGGTGTAAATGCCGCGTTTCGCTAATTGAATAGCACGCGACATCATTTGAAAATCTAGGGGAGTAAAATTAGACATGATTGAGGGGTTAGTCCTCTAATTTAGCGATTTCTTCGCCAAACTCTCGGATGTCTTCAAAGCTGCGGTAAACAGAGGCAAAACGGATGTACGCCACTTTATCCAATTCTTTCAATTGGCCCATCACAAGATTACCGATCATCTCGCTTGGTACTTCACGCTCACCAGTTGCACGGAGTTGTGACTTAATCGTACTGATCGCAAGTTCAATTGCATCAGCACTCACTGGGCGTTTTTCTAGGGCGCGCTGAACACCACCGACCATTTTATCTTCATTAAATGGTTCGCGGTTTCCATTCGACTTAATTACTTTAGGCATCACAAGTTCTGCCGATTCGAACGTAGTAAAACGTTCGCTACATGCAAGGCATTGACGACGACGACGAACCTGATGACCATCGGCTACCAGTCTTGAATCGATTACTTTAGTGTCGTTCTCTGAACAAAAAGGACAATGCATATCACCTCCAAATAATTGAATATCAGTGTAACGGAATTGCCAAACGTTAGGAAAGAAAAAGGGCCAATTAAGGCCCTTTTGTGTGGTGATTCATTGATTATTGCTACGCGATAGCAATTTCAAAATGAGCTGAGGAGGAAAATTAACGAGAACGTTAACCTCGAACTAAATAGTTCGCTTTACCCACCCATTTGTAGCTTGTCAATTCTTCTAAGCCCATTGGGCCGCGAGCATGCAGTTTCTGAGTAGATACCGCCACTTCTGCACCTAAACCAAACTGTGCGCCATCGGTGAAGCGAGTTGATGCATTCACGTAAACCGCAGCAGAACCTACCGAGTTAATAAAGCGCTCAGAGCTTTCTAGACTGTTAGTCATGATTGCGTCTGAGTGACTCGCGTTGTGTACGCGCATGTGGTCAATCGCTTCTGCAACGTCCGCAACCACTTTCACGCCTAGCGTGTAGCTTAACCATTCAGTGTCAAAGTCGCCTTCAACCGCGTCACGTTGGTCTTCAAAACCAGTAAGCAATGATTTTGCACTCGCGTCAGCAACCAAGGTTACTTTGCCAGCTAAACGTTGTGTTAGCTTAGCAAGGAAAGCTTCAGCAACCGCTTCATGTACTAACAGCGTATCCAATGAGTTACATGCAGATGGACGTTGAACTTTTGAGTTTTCAACCACATCAACAGACTTCTCAAGATCAGCGCTCTCATCAACAAAGATATGGCTGATACCGAAACCACCGATGATCACTGGAATCGTACTGTTCTCTTTACACATCTTGTGCAGACCAGCGCCACCACGAGGAATGATCATATCCACGTAGTCGTCCAGTTTAAGCAATTGAGATACCAACTCACGATCCGGTTTCTCGATGTACTGAACAGAAGCCGCAGGAAGTTTCGCTTTCTCTAGTGCAGACTGGATGACTTTAACCAGTTCCATGTTCGAGAAGAACGTCTCTTTACCACCACGTAAGATGCTTGCGTTACCTGTTTTCAGACACAGTGCCGCAATATCGATGGTTACGTTCGGACGCGCTTCATAGATAACACCAACCACACCAAGTGGTACGCGACGACGAGACAGTGACATACCGTTTTCCAGTACTTTGCTGTCAATCTCGCTGCCAACTGGGTCATTCAGGCTAATTACGTTACGAACATCGTTAGCAATGCCTGTTAAGCGCTCTTCGTTAAGAAGTAGACGGTCAAGCAGTGCGTCAGTTAAACCAGCTTCACGGCCTAGTTCGATGTCTTTCGCATTCGCTTCTAAAATCGTTGCTGCGTTTGCTTCTAGTTCATCAGCGATGATCGCCAATGCTTTATTCTTTTGCGCCGTAGATGCGGTCGCTAGGTGGAAAGCAGCTTCTTTTGCTGCGATACCCATGTTAGTTAAATCCACGTTTAACTCTCCCTAAATTCTGTCTGTCTTTGGATGCAAAAAGGCGATTCGCCTTCTCATCACGATCTATTCTTGGATTACAACAAGGTCGTCACGGTGAATGACTTCTGACCCGTAATCGTAACCAAGTATGTCGCCAATATCTTTACTGTGCTTGCCTGCTATTTTTGCTAGGTCTTGGCTTGAGTAGCTAGCGATACCACGCGCCACTACCTTGCCTTTGCTGTCTGTGACTTGGGTAACTTCACCACGAGAAAACTCGCCTTGAACTCGAATAACCCCTTTCGCCAACAAGCTGCTGCCTTTGGTGTTAACAGCGTTTACTGCACCATCGTCTACCACGATGTCACCTGCAGAAGCAGGGCCAGCTAAAATCCAACGCTTACGGTTTTCAAGCGCTTCAGCTAACGGTAGGAAACGGGTGCCTTGTGGGTTGTCGCTCAAAGAGTCGAACACCACATTTTCAGCACTGCCTGCCGCAATAATAACTTCAATACCTGCACGACGAGCAATATCTGCCGCCTGCAGTTTTGTTGCCATGCCGCCAGTCCCCAACGTAGTGCCGCTGCCGCCTGCGATCTTACGCAGTGTGTCATCAATTGTTTTCACTTCTTTGATGAGCTCAGCATTTGGGTCTTTGCGAGGGTCAGCTGTAAACAGACCTTTTTGGTCGGTCAGCAGCAAAAGCTTATCCGCACCGCATAAAATACCAACCAGAGCCGACAAGTTATCGTTGTCGCCCACTTTAATTTCGTTGGTCGCTACTGCATCGTTTTCATTTACGACAGGAATAATGTCGTGCTCAACGAGTGCGTTGATCGTGTCACGTGCATTTAGAAAACGCTCGCGATCATCAAGATCAGCACGAGTCAGTAGCATTTGGCCAATCTTAAGGCCATAGATAGCAAACAAAGACTCCCAAACTTGAATCAACTGACTTTGCCCAACTGCCGCAAGCAACTGTTTGCTCGCCATTGAGTTGGGAAGTGCGGGGTAACCAAGGTGCTCACGTCCTGCTGCAATTGCGCCAGACGAAACCATAACCACAGAGTGGCCTTGTTTTTTTAATTCAGCACATTGACGAACCAACTCAACCATGTGAGCACGATCTAATGCCAATGTTCCACCAGTTAAGACACTGGTACCCAGTTTAACAACGACAGTTTTACGCTGTGTTGTTGTCCCGCTTTGATGATTTGTTGTCATGAAGTCTTTTATGGATAAAACAAATAAGAGGTGATGTTTTAGCAATCAACAGGGGAATTCACAAGTAGAAAAGGTGCGAAATCGCACCTTTTTGCTTTATAGAGAAGAGTAACCTTTAAAATCAGACGAATTCGACAGACTCTTCGTCTAATTGGATACTGATTTCAAACTTACTTTGAAGTTCATCAACCAATTTTTGATGGAAGGCTTCTTGAGTTCGAGACACCTCAGCGACCGCCTTTTTAGGCAGTGGTAAAGAATCCCAGTTGCCTTCAATGTTGTATTTACCGATGTTGTACTTCGCCGAATATCCCTCTTCCGACTTATCCAATTCCAACCACCAGCCCCAGAACTCACGTTCTTCTGGTGATTTTTTATCGTTCACACACACAGACAAGCAATCAAAAAGATAATGGCCTTCTTCTGACTGCGGCTCCCTCAAATAAGGACCAATGGCCTTTAAAACGTTTAACAAGCGATAATGCGTTGGTTCTTGTGTCACTTCTGACATATTGAATCTCCGTTTTCAATGTTAAGAATGACGTTACTCAGACTGCAATACGTTGAAAGTACGCAGTTGGATTTTATAAATTTTCTCTGAGTATCAGGTACTTAATCTGTACACTTTTCATGCTTAACTAATTTAGGAGAAATGTCATCTAAATAATTCATCCTCAAGCCACTTTATCGCCAATTCGAGGGATTGCTCATAACCTTGTGTAATTGATTTAGCTTTGATTTTCTTCGCTTTACCGTAATCACTGTAAATAGCAACCAGTTGATTATCCATTGGCGGTGATACTGGGTCCCCTTCTAAGGCTAATGCCAAGATAGGAACACGGGTTTTACTGTTTGACAGCAGCCCTTGCACCTTAAGTGACCACGCCATCAACTGCCCAGAAAGACTGTTAATATCCACCGCACCTTTACCTAAGCGAGAAGCCAGCACATCTAAGTGCATCTTCGGCATCTGCTTAAGTTTATCGGCATGAACAAAGATATCGTGGATAGGCGCACCAAGAGAGATACACGCTTTGATCTTCTGTTGCTCAACGAACGACAATCTCACCATGGCATTGCCACCAAAGCGGAAGCCAAATAAGCCCACCTTGTGATGATCAACCCAAGGGATGTTTGGCAGCTCATTCAATACCGCTTGGTGTAAGCACGAAGAATCTTCCGTTAATGGCCAGTGAGAACTGTGGCCTATCGATGGCATGTCTACCGTCAGCATCGCGATGTTCTTAGGTGCTAAGTAATCCCTAAACAAACGCCACATGTCTGTTTGTAAGCTATCCAAACCAGCACTCACGATAACAACCGGTTGAGGCTTGTCTGTTTTCGCTAGGTGCAAATTCGCTTTGATCTTCTTGTTTTGGTACGGCACTTCAATCTGCTTAACGATCAGCTTGGTGTGCTTAATCGCCTCCGAATAGGCCGCGTTCGCCAATACCTGAGCCTGAGCCGCCAAGTTATCGTTCTTAAGATGTGGGTAGCCCGCAATGCTGAAACACAAAGACGCAGAGAACAGCTCTTCCGCCATCTCTTCACCGCTCTTTTCATTAGAACGGTTCTGATGTTGCATACCTAGCTTGGTCCACTCGTATGCCCAGTTGCCGCTGCGGTAGCCCATCACGGTATCCAACCACTCATCGGTTGTGCGTGAGTTGCCTGACGATGCGATTCGTGACAATACCGCCTCTTGCTCAATTGGGTTAACGCCTTGCCATACCCACTGAAGACGTCTTAGGTTTCGATACCAAGATAAATTCTGCTGCTCACGCTTCTCATCCAATAACGCTTCAGAGCTTGGCATGTATTGTGTCAGCATTGAGGTCTCTTTGGCCTGCTTGTGCTTTACAAACAAGGTTTCCGAAAGGTTCGAGCTCGTTTCTTCTGATTCAGACATTGGGATACTTAATAAGAAATGGTTGTCACTAATCATATAAAAAAAAATGACCCTATAAAGGGTCATTTCTCAAAAAACTAAGTTTACACTTATTTTGACTTGCGATTTACTGGTTCAACGTAGCTTAGGCTTGTATCCCAAGGTTGCTCAATCCATGTGTCTTGAGCGATATCTACGATGTACTCGTCTAGTAGGTGTGCGCCAGATGGCTTTGCACATACTGCGATTAGTTTCGCTTTCGGGTACATTTCGCGAAGCTTACGTGCAGTGTCGCCACTGTCCACTAGGTCTTCAACGATTAGGAAGCCTTCGCCGTCACCTTCAGGTGCTTTAACTACTGTCATATCACGTTGGTGATCGTGGTCGTAGCTAGAAATACAAATCGTATCTACGTGACGAATACCTAGCTCACGAGCCAAGATTGCACCAGGAACCAAACCACCACGGCTTACCGCCCAGATGCCTTTCCACTGCTCTGCTGGCATTTGCTTTTCAGCTAGTTGACGGCAGTAAGTCTGCATGTTGTCCCAAGTGATAACGAATTTGTTGCTCATAGTATAAAACCTAATAATTTTGTCATGTTATTAGAGGCTATGTCGTACATAGCCTCTTCAGCGATTAAGCAGAAATCTAGACGATTAAGCGAAAATGTATTTAAGAATAAAGATAGCCGACATTACCCACACAGCAGGTGAAACATCGCGACCTTTACCACTTAGCAGCTTAATTGCAGCGTAAGCGATGAAACCTAGTGAGATACCCTCAGCGATAGAGTACGTCAGCGGCATTAGCAGACATGTTACCACGACTGGTGCAGCTTCCGTAAGATCACGCCAATCAATGCCAACTAGGCCAGACATCATCAGAATTGCTACATAGAAAAGCGCGCCTGATGTTGCGTAAGCCGGAATCATACCTGCAAGTGGCGAGAAGAAAAGAGCCAATAGGAATAAGATACCAACAACAACGGCAGTTAGACCTGTACGACCACCTTCAGCGACACCTGCAACACTCTCTACATAAGAAGTTGTGTTTGATGTACCTAGCAATGCACCAATAGAGGTTGCTGTAGAGTCAGCAAGCAGTGCTTTGTTTAGACGAGGTAGTTTACCGTCTTCTTTGATTAGGTTTGCTTTCGTTGCAACACCCACTAGCGTACCCGCTGTATCGAACAAATCGACGAACAAGAATGCGAATACTACTGAAATCATACCGATTTCAAATACAGCAGAGAAATCAAGCTGCATGAACGTAGGAGCTAGACTTGGTGGTGTAGACATGATGCCGCCGTATTGAACGTCACCAATAATAATACCAAGAGCCGTGATCGCTAGAATCGCAATCATTACTGCGCCTTTCACACCACGGTGAACAAGAGCAATCGTAAGGAAGAAGCCTAATGAACCTAGGATAGGAGCAATCGCAGTAATATCGCCCAGAGAGACTTTAGTTGCTGGGTTAGAAACAACGATGCCAGCATTACTCAGTGCAATAAACGCTAGGAAAAGACCGATACCCGCAGAGATACCAACACGCAGAGACATAGGAATCGAGTTGATAATCCATTCACGGATCTTAAAGATACTTAAGAAAATGAAAATTACGCCTGATACGAAAACCGCTGCCAGAGCAACTTGCCACGTATAACCCATACCCATAACTACTGCGTAGGTAAAGAATGCGTTCAAACCCATACCTGGTGCTTGAGCGATTGGGTAGTTAGCAACAAAGCCCATGATGAAACAGCCAATAGCAGCCGCTAAACAGGTTGCTACAAATACAGCGCCGTGGTCCATACCAGCATCAGCTAGGATCATTGGGTTTACAAAAATGATGTAAGCCATTGTTAGGAAGGTTGTTAGACCTGCGATGATTTCAGTGCGCACATTGGTGCCGTTTTCACTGAGTTTGAATAGCTTTTCGAACATTATCGAATCCTATAAGGGTAAAAAGTAAACGGTTGCGTAATCGATTGGCTGTGGATTATAAAGTTATCAAATAACAAATTCCAGATAGAATTAAGGCTCTAATCGATATTTATCAGAATGCCGTATGAAACAAAGCGATTAAAAACGAAGTGCTTCCCAAGAAATAGCCATAATAAACAGTCAATTAAAGCCATTTAGCCCAATAAAAAATCTTGGTTACTTTTTCGACCATCGATTATTTTGATAGAGAATCTAACCATTAAATTCTGAATTCAAACCCACAAGAGTTGTGTATTTTTCAACAGGATCAGTAATAAGGCGCAAATTGATATTTTGGCGTTTAAAAAACAACCATGAAGAACAGCAGAAAAGAGACAAGATAAAGCGGTTTGGAAAAGTAGCAGGCAAAAAAAACGCCACTCAAAACTGAGTGGCGGTAGAATCTGTCAACCAAAAGGGCTGTAAAAGAATTCCAATATATAGGGGTGAACAAAACTGTTCGAGTTACATGCTTACGGTATTAGTAACCGAAGCTTGTAGGGTATGCAAAGTTGCTAGTGTAAACAGAGCTGTTAAGCCAGAACATTGCAGATGGTAAACCTTTCATAACTATCACCTTAATAAATCAATAAAAAACGAATTTGATTTCTCGGTTCCTTGGAGGCGATAAAACGGACTCATCCTTTGAGCATTTACTCTTCACTTCAGAAGTTGGTTATTAATATACCTCAAAGAAAAAAGATTACAAGTATTTTTTGCTATACGTCACACTTTTTGCCATTTATGGTTATTTTGCAAACTTAATTTCGTAATTAAATTACAAAACAGACTTAAACAAACGTTTGCTTGCGCCATTTATAAGCATCAACGCACTTATTCAAGATCAAATGAACAAGATGGCGTTCAAAATTTGAGGCATTTCAGGTTTAGAAGCGCTACTCGTCAAAACACTCTAGTGGTATGCTGTTGCCATCAAAACAGACCCATACTTTAGATTTTTGTTCTAAGTTTTTACCTATAAAAATCCTAAATATATGGTTATCAAATAAAAAAGGAGTCATCCGTGTCTGAATTCCATTCTGAGATCAGTAAATTATCCCCTGCCCCTATTTGGCAGTTCTTCGATAAGATTTGCTCAATCCCACACCCTTCAAAGCATGAAGAAGAGCTTGCTCAATACATTATTGCTTGGGCAACAGAGCAAGGCCTAGATGTACGTCGTGACCCAACGGGCAACGTATTCATCAAGAAGCCTGCAACGCCGGGTATGGAAAACAAAAAAGGTGTGGTGCTACAAGCTCACATCGATATGGTTCCACAAAAGAACGAAGACACCGTTCATGACTTCGCTAAAGATCCAATCCAACCATACATCGATGGTGAGTGGGTTACAGCAAAAGGCACAACGCTTGGCGCTGATAACGGCATGGGCATGGCTTCTTGTTTGGCAGTTCTTGCTTCAAACGAAATCAAGCACGGCCCTATCGAAGTTCTACTAACAGTAGACGAAGAAGCAGGTATGACAGGTGCTTTCGGTCTTGAGGCAGGTTGGTTAGAAGGTGACATCCTTCTTAACACCGATTCTGAGCAAGAAGGCGAAGTGTACATGGGTTGTGCTGGCGGTATCGACGGCGCAATGACATTTGATGTTGCACGTAACGCAATTCCTGCTGATTTCGTAACACGTAAGCTAACGCTAAAAGGCCTTAAAGGCGGTCACTCTGGTTGTGATATCCACACTGGTCGTGCAAACGCGAATAAACTGCTTGCTCGCTTCCTAGCGGGTCACGCGAAAGAGCTAGACCTACGCATCGTAGAATTCAAAGGTGGTAGCCTTCGTAACGCGATTCCTCGTGAAGGCTTCGTAACAGTTGCAGTACCTGCTGAAAACCAAGAGAAACTGGCTTCGCTATACAACTACTACACAGAGCTTCTTTCAACAGAGCTAGGTAAAGTAGAAGACAGCATTGTTACTTTCAACGAAGAAGCTTCGGTTGAAATGGGCGCTCTAGCAGCACCTGACCAAGCTCGCTTTATCGCTGCACTAAACGCTGCGCCAAACGGCGTGATTCGTATGAGTGACGAGATCGAAGGTGTTGTTGAAACGTCTCTAAACGTTGGTGTTATCACAACAGAAGAGAACTCAATCACTGTACTTTGCCTGATTCGTTCTCTGATCGACTCTGGTCGTAAGCAAGTTGAAGGCATGCTGAACTCTGTTGCTGAGCTAGCAGGCGCGAACATCGCGTTCTCTGGCGCTTACCCAGGTTGGAAACCAGACGCTGATTCAGAAATCATGCACATCTTCCGCGACATGTACGAAGGTATCTACGGTCACAAACCAAACATCATGGTTATCCATGCTGGTCTTGAGTGTGGTCTATTCAAAGAACCTTACCCGAACATGGATATGGTTTCTTTCGGCCCAACGATCAAGTTCCCTCACTCTCCAGATGAGAAAGTGAAGATCGACACCGTTGAGCTATTCTGGAACCAAATGGTTGCGCTACTAGAAGCAATCCCAGAAAAAGCTTAATTCTATAAGCTATGTTTGTTCAGTAAAGGGGGCTTTTCAGTAAGCACCTTTTATTCGAGACAAAATAAAACAGGTACTCAATGAGTACCTGTTTTTGTATCTAATCTTTGTCATCGACTATTTGTGACTAAAGAAACAATTAAGCGCGTGAAGCCGCGTAGCTTTCTAGCTCATCAATTGAAGTTTGTGCAACCACTTCGCCATCGATGAAGTACGTCACCATCTCGCCATCACGAACACCGATTAACGTCGCACGCTCACCAGATTGGTAAGTAATGTCCATTTGGATCGTGTTTTCATCAATCTGTTGCATTTGACCTTTCTCGATCACATCTGCACTCGTGATAGGACCAACAGGCGCTTCCGTTAGAGACGGATCCAACTGATGGTTGATATCTAAGTAAGTGTCAGTCTTTGTATCAAAGATGTGTGGAGAACCAGTCAGAGGGTTGCTACCAGTCCAGAACTCTAGTGAGTTGAATACCAGGTAATCAGCAGCAACCGTTAGGCCGTAAGCAGGTGCAAGTAGCATGTTCAAACCACCACGTGCGTAACGGTTATCAACAGCCTTAACGTTGAACTTCATTAGGTAACCCGTTACTGCGTTACTACCAACACAGCCAGATAAAGCGACAGAAACCACCGCCAGTGCAACGACTTTTGAAATTGTTTTTTTCATTTTTATCTCGATATTTGAATTTGGCCGCCAAAAAATGGCGATGGATAATACCAAGCAAGCAAACAACAAATATCAGAGTTAAATCAATGTATTGTCAGGAAATTCACAATTTGAAACACCCTCTAATTCACCAAATCAAAAACGGAAACCAATTCTGAAGCCCCTTCATAAAAAACTTTTGTCGTGACCGTAAAGTGATTGATTCGTACTAAAAATCAACGATTGATACATTCCGTGTTAACGAATTATCACCATGTTGAGAACAACCTAAATGGCAAGACTAAAACCTAATCAACCATTCGAATTACTTGGTTATACTGTTCAGCCAGGACAACGAATGGAGATTGAACTGCAAGCAGCTCAGCTTTACACGCACTCTCCACTTTCGATCCCGATTGAAATCATTCACGGTCGCCAAGCGGGTCCAACACTGATGGTAAACGCGGCGATCCACGGCGATGAGCTAAACGGTGTTGAGATTGCTCGACAACTGACGAACGCTATCGATCCAAAGAAACTGAAAGGTACCTTGATTGTCGTGCCTATCGTTAACGTGTTCGGCTTCATCCATAAGTCTCGTTACCTACCAGACCGTCGCGACCTAAACCGTTGCTTCCCAGGTAGTGAGAAAGGCTCTCTAACATCACGTATCGCTTACACTTTCTTCGAGAATGTAGCGAAGCACTGCGATTACATCTTGGATCTTCACACGGGCGCGATTCACCGTACCAATCTGCCACAGATTCGTGCAAACCTATCGAACCCAGAAACAATGCGCATCGCGAAAGCATTCGCAACACCAGTGATCATCGATTCTCCACTGCGTGACGGTTCACTGCGTAGCGAAGCAGAAAAACTTGGTATTCCTGTATTAACTTACGAAGGTGGTGAAGCGCTGCGTTTCGATCATCTAGCGATTCGTGCTGGTTACTTGGGTATTCACCAAGTAATGAAAGAAATCGGCATGCTGCGCCCGAACCGTAAGAAGTTGCCAGAGCCAGTATTGAGTAAATCTACCAGCTGGATCCGCGCAGAATCAGACGGCATCTTACGTAATATGGTAAGGCTGGGCGAACAAGTTGAAGCAGGACAAACTCTGGCTTACATCAGTTCTCCGCTAGGTCACCAAGAAGGCCAAGTGATCACGACCAAAGGCGGTATCGTGATTGGTCAGCAGACTCTGCCTTTGGTGAACGAAGGTGATGCTGTGTTCCACATCGCTTACTTCAAGCAAGACGATGAAGAAGTGGGACAATCAGTAGAGAGCTACATTGAAGAAGTAGCAGAAGACGATTGGCTAACTGCGCTAAACAACTGATTAAAGCTTAGGAGATCGACGTTAAAAGCGACAAGCCAAGGCTAAAGCTAAAGCTAAAACCGTCGGTCTTAGGCAAAATAGAAACGAACTCCACAAACGAAAAAGCCCCAATATAGGTGACTATATTGGGGCTTTTTTTATAAGTCCCTTATCTTAAAATTAAGGGACCTATAAGTTAATCGTGCACCGAATTACTCAGCGTCTTCTTGCTCTTCTGCACGAGCTTTAGCGCGTGCTTCACGTGCTTGCTCAGCTTTTAGCTCTTTAGTGTGACGTAATTCGTCACGCTCTTTACGCTGTTCTGATTTACGCTCGTTACGTTCAGCTTGGTTTGCGATGAAAGATGCTAGCTCTTTCTCTGCCCACTCTTGTGCAAGAGCTTCAGTTTCGAAACCAGACTCACGCTTAGATACTGTTGTGCTGCGAGACGTTACTTGACGAGTAATCTCTGCACACCAACCGTTGCGTTTTTCTGTAAGGCGGATATCAAATTTTTTGTTCTTAGACATGTTCTATTTTTTCCTAAGGGAGATCATTAAGGGATCGGTCAACTTTGATAACTCCATCTAAGTGAGCATCTTTTAACACCATCCCTTGGTAAGCGCGGTATTAGAGCACAAATCAATGAATATTGCTGCAAATATTTGCAGCGGATCACACTCCTATGCAGCAAATCGTTTGCGGCTCATTTCAATTCCTTAGCAAGCCTCTATTCACCACCAATTTCGGCACTGTTTTATCGACCACAATGAAATGAACTATGCTCAAACAGAGATAAATGAATCGCTAAGACTTCCTATTGATAGGCGCTCACATCTCACCTACTCCGCCCATAATTAAAATAGCTAAGGAGTTGCTATGGATAGCTTCATCAAAAATTTACCGAAGGTTGAGCTGCACTTACACATAGAAGGCACATTAGAACCAGAGCTGATGTTCGAGCTCGCCAAGCGTAATAACGTGTCGATTCCCTTTGAAAACCCAGACCAAGTGCGAGACGCATACCAATTCCACAATCTTCAGTCCTTTCTCGACATCTATTATCAAGGCGCCAAGGTGCTGATCCACCAGCAAGATTTCTACGATCTAACGTGGGCTTACCTGTTGAAATGCCAACAAGATAACGTGGTTCACACTGAGATATTCTTCGACCCTCAGACCCACACGGAACGCGGCATCGCTTTTGACACGATTGTAGGCGGCATTACCCAAGCACTAGAGCAAGCCACACAGGAACTCGGGATCAGCAGCCAACTGATCATGTGTTTTCTACGCCACCTTGATGAAGACAGCGCATTTGAAACACTCCAACAAGCCCTTTTCTACAAAGACAAAATCATTGCGGTTGGGCTAGATTCATCCGAGCAAGGGAACCCGCCAGAGAAGTTTAAACATGTCTTCCAAGAAGCCATCAATCAAGGATTTCTAACCGTCGCGCACGCCGGAGAAGAAGGCCCTGCACAAAACATTATCGATGCGTTGAGCTTGTTGGGCATCACTCGAATTGACCATGGAGTTCGCTGTATCGAGGACGCTGAATTAGTCGAAGAGTTAGCAACAAAACGGATTCCACTGACGGTCTGCCCGCTATCGAATACCAAGCTAAAAGTCTTCGACACCATGCAACAGCACAACATTGTTGAACTGCTGAGAAAAGGGCTGTGTGTCACCATCAATTCGGATGACCCTGCTTACTTTGGTGGTTACATGAATGACAACTTCCTCGCCGTGGCCAATGCACACCCACTCACTCATCAAGAATTAGCGCAGTTCAGCATTAACGCCGTCGAGGCGAGCTTCATCTCCCCTCACGCCAAAGAAGACCTCATTACCCAAATACGCCAATATCTTGCAGCAAATAGTGAATGATTTATTGAAGTGGCCGCACTCTTCCACACGATCAAAAAAGGGAAGCTCAACGCTTCCCTTTGTTAATCAATAGACTGAAATTAACTTAGCCCGGATGACCATCCACTCGTGGAGTTAACAGCATCATGCCGAATTTCCAGATAAACAGACCAAACGCCAACGTCCATAAACCTGCGCTGATGTTAACCATCTCAAACAAGTAAGCAGGGAAGAAAGTCACGCCTAAGCTACGAACGAGTGCTGCAGTAAAAATCGCTGAAAAGGCTAGCGCCATGCTTGGGCCTTTGTAAATCGCACGACCTGTGTGTCCCATTGTCACTCGGGTAATCATCGCAAGAATCAAACCGCTCAAGCCACCAATCGCAAACAGGTGCAGCATGTTATGACTCGCAAATGGGTTGTCTAACAGACCACGTAACAACAAGCTTAAAGGGATACACAAGTAAGCCGCATGCAGTGACCACACCAAAGGCTCTGACAAGGTTGTCCATGGCTTCCAACGAATAAAGCGAACTAACTGAGTCACGCCTGCAAACACCATTAACTCGTTACCTACCTGAGCAAAGGTGAGTGGGAAGAAGCTCAAAACAAACAGTCCAACCAAAGGCAAGTTTGCAAGCCATTCCAACCAGACCAATGGCTGTGCTTTCTCAAAGTCGAAGCGACGAGCGGTAAAGAATGGAATCACTCGTCCTCCCATTACAGACAGCAATAACGTAAACCACCACAACATCGCTTGCCATACCGCTGATGATGGAAACGGAGGCATACCTTTAATGGTCGCGTAGCTCGCAAAGTTCGCCACGATAGCCAATATAAACAGCGGTACGAAGAACAGGTTCTTCCAACCTTTCGACTTCACGACACGAAAACCAATCTCGTAAGCCGCGAAGATTAAGAACAGCGCTTCAATCGAAGAGATCAACCACAACGGAGCGGGTGTCCAAAACAGAATGCGAGGTGCCAACCACAAACCAACTAACACCGCTAATCGATAGTGTTTGGTGCCATTGACCCCGGTCCAGGTTTGCACGGCAGTGAGCACAAAGCCGACAACAATCGCCATCGAAAAACCAAACAGCATCTCATGCACGTGCCACCACAGTGCGGGCACGTTTAAAATCTCTAGCTGACCGTTTTGGAACATGATGACCCAAGCCACAATCGCAATCACGGCATAGAGACTGCCTAAAAAGAAGAAAGGTCGAAAGCCTAAACGCAGGTAGGCTGGAATCGCGTCTTCTACACTTTTATCTGTGATATTTAACAAACTCGCTCCTAATTCTCAGATAAGCGGCCAGGTATTACCTAAACCAAATTTGGTGTGCATCAAATTCGATGCAATATGCAGATCACATTGCATGAAACGCGCCAATTCGATAAAGCCAGTAAAAACAGCCACTCACGAGGTTCGCTAGCCAATAAACAAGTCAAAAAAACACAACCAAAAGAGTCATAAAGACATATAGATGTGTAAATAGAAACTTACTGACTTTTGCCACCTCGCCACATATAGTAAGACTAGTCTCAAATACAAAAGAACAGACAAGGAACGCGATGTATATTTTTGGTTATGGCAGCTTGATCAACTCATCTTCACGTCAACTTACCGGTCAAACGGGTCAAGCGATCCCAGCGATTGTTCATGGCTTAGTACGCCATTGGAGTAAGATCGATGACAGTTACGTGTTATCTCCTTTGATCGTCAACCTTGGTGAAGGGCAAGTGAACGGTGTTTTGCTTGAGGTCGATGATGTGGCATTGGCGGAATTTGATCGTCGTGAACGCGGTTATCACCGAATCGAATTGAAAGCCGATCAGATAGAGAGCCAAACAGACTTTAAAACGGATCAATCGATCTGGGTATACATCAAAGATGAGATTCAAGCGCCTTGTGAAAACAGCCCTATCGTTCAAACCTATGTCGATACCGTTATGGCCGGATGTTTAGAAGTGTCTGAAAGCTTTGCGGCGCACTTTGTTGAACATACACAAGGTTGGCACCACCCATTAGAAAATGATCGCCACCAGCCAAAATACGGCAACCTTGCTGGCGTTTCTGATCACCACCACAGTGTGATTGATGGTTTGATACTGAGTGTTCGCAGCTAGTCTTTGAGGGTGCTGATAAGTTTGGAACTGTGATAATTTTGGAGTTTCGGTATTTTGGAGCTTTGATAAGTTTGGAGCTTTGAGAACAGAGAAGTCGATGAGCTTATAACGAATAGACTCACCGACTAAAATAGACCGCTTAAACCACTCGAATACCCGCTGGCATTGCACGTTCTGGTGTCAGCAATACACTTTCAGATTCATCATCGGTTTCCGCACACAGCAGCATGCATTCAGAAGTGTGGCCTCTCATCTTGGCTTTCGCTAAATTACACAGCACAACAACCTGCTTGCCCATCAACTCATCTTCTGTGTAGTAAGGGACTAGGCTGGTCACTGTTTGTAGCGTCTTCTCACCCACATCCACTTGCACGATGTAAAGCTTGTCTGCGTTTTCATGACGCACAACCTCGATGATCTTACCTACACGCATTTCTAACTTAGCAAAGTCGCCATAAGAGACAGTATCCATTTCTCACTTCCTATATTGATTTTTTATTTATCAAATAAATTTACTAAAATTAAGTAAAACTAAAATCTAACATTAGCAGTAAGCCTAATAATTACAAGAGGTAAAGATCTCATTCTGATAAGTAAAGATCATAAAATTTGTCAGCGACAGTTACCAAATCTCACTTAATTTTGGCCAACCCCAAGCCGTGATTTCAACGCCTTTAAAAACATCGAGAAAGCTGAGCGTTTGTCTATGATGAAGCATTGGGCAAATCAAGCCTTCATAGATAAGAACAGAGCCAAGCTGCTCAAGTTGATTGAGGTACTCACCCGGGGAAAAATCCTCTCGGATACGATTAAGCTCATCCACCAGCCATTCACTCACCTCAGAGCCAATCGTGGCATGCAAAACCGGATCACTCAGAAAGAACAACAGCGCCGATACTTGGCGGTTGTCATCAAGGTTAAGGCTGCTTAAAACAATCTCTTCACTAAAACCATCGCCCTGCGCTTTCTCTATAAAGGCTTCAAATGTGTAAAGGTTAATCTGCGCTTCAATCCCCTCTTTCGCCAATATTTGCACAGCGGCTTTGGCACTGCGTTGAACACCTAAATGGGAATAACAGGCAATCTGAACCGAACGAGGCAATTCGATCGGTTGGCTCCTGATGTGTTTGACGTTATGCCAGAAAGGAAAGAAGTTATGCGCGATTTCGGCGCCAAAAGTCGTTTCATTCAATTCAAGCTGACGCCAAATCTGCTCTCCATTGAGTCGTTCACTCAACCAACGACGTTGAGGGTAAGACAAACTTGAGTTGTTCTGATTAAAAATAACGAACAGACACCCTTCCTCAATCCGAGCTCTTGATGCTGTGTGTGGTAGGTCAGCAGTACTTCCTGTGTCCAAAGCACTCTCACTCGGCTCAGTTGTCGCATTAGTGATGATCTTCTTAGAATACTGCTCTGTGTCAGGAAGCGTCTGTGAATCGCCAGAGGTCCGGTCATGATTCGCGGTAGCCGCATTCAAAGACCAAATCGTCACTTTATCCGTTAGAGAACGAAAGCCATGAAAGTGCTCGTTGGCCGCCAAGATAAGCTTGCTGTCTGAATGCAGTTCAAGAGCGAAGATGCCGCAACCAACCACATTAGACGATGAGTTTTTGAGTTGTTCTGGAGGCTGAAGTGAGTACTTTAAATCACTCATTAATGCCGCAAAGCCTTTGTCTCGGCGATTGAGCTGAACGGAAAATCGATAAGGCGTTTCAACCGTAATCGACTCTAGATGCTCGAGTTCATTTTGGTAATAAGGAAGCCCTTGCAGTTCAAGTAACAGTTGCGCGACAACCTCCGCGTCTACTTTTCCGCCCGAATGAAAGCTCACAGAAGGACGAAGATAGAACGTCCATACTGTCCAATCTTGGTTTGCTTCCCAGTGGTGTGCGATGTTCGGAATCAGTTCGCCTTCTGGGGTCATTGATACTAAGCAAGAGTGGATCTGACGAATCAGGTAGCGTTCGCTGTTTCGATGTGGCGTTGTCGGGTTAAGAGAAGCAAATGGTCGATTATAAGTAAGCTGAACACTCACCTTTCCTTCCTTCACCTGTGCTCCTGAGGTTTGCTTGAGCAGCTGTTCGAACACCACTTGGTTGTAGTCGAGAAATTCCAGAGCTCGGTCGTACTTGCTTTCTTTGATCCACTCTAAGGCAATCGCGCGCTTTACCTCAGTGCGGTCGATACGACGAATCAGAGTCGAACGCTGATTTCGCCCGACTCGTGGTATCCAAGCAATCCACTTGAGTTCACTCATCTGCTTGAGAATCGCGCGCGCGTGTCGTGGGCTAGTACACATCTTGTCTGAGGTCTCGGCAAGCGTGACGGCATGCTCAACCAGCAATTCAAATTCTTCTAGGCGTTCGTAGTATCGAAAAAGGTTAATACCTTCCAAAACAGGCACTCCAAAACTAAGTTTGAGTTCCTTATATTAGCTCACCAGTACCTAACTCAAGTAAAAAGGTCTAAAAACTTCGTTATAGGGAACTTAAAATCTAAAAATTACGCTCTTTTTCCCTACCTCATTTTTAGCAAAAATAACCATAGATTCTAGCGTAGCTCTACGGTTGAGTAATTCAGCTGAAGACAACTCACGGTTATTGAGTGAAAAAAGCATTCACAAGAAAAGCCTCTTTCCACCATAGGCAAATCCACACTTTAAAGCTTTAGCGATAGCAACCTACTTTATGTTTATGCTCCTACCCCCTGCAAACCATAATCTCGCTGCTATCGCTAATCCCCCTTTTGCCATTACTCACCGATGATGCGCGCCCCAAATTTTAGATAACAAATTGGAGTATATTTATGTTTGCTAACTTTTTTGCCAACCTGTCTAAGGTCGGTAAAGCCTTAATGCTGCCCATAGCCTCAATGCCTGCGGCGGGTATTTTGTTGGGTATTGGCTCAGCGCAATTTGGGTTTATCCCGCCTGTGGTTTCCGAGTTAATGGCCGAAGCCGGTGGCGCCGTATTTGGTAACCTGCCACTGATTTTTGCATTAGGCGTCGCGATTTCATTCACCAACAATGACGGTGTGGGTGCAGTAGCGGCAGGTATCGGTTACTACGTTCTAGTGGCAACACTGAAGGTAATGGCGGGCGTACTTGGCGTTGACCATATCGATACCGGCGTATTGGGCGGCATCATCTCTGGCGCGGTTGGCGCTTATATGTTTAACCGCTTTTACACCATTAAGATGCCCGCATATTTGGCCTTCTTTGCGGGTAAGCGCTTTGTCCCAATCGTGACATCGTTTTCGATGCTGTTCTTAGGTATCGCGATTGCCTTTATCTGGCAACCGATTGGCGCAGGCATTGATTGGTTCGGCGCTTGGGCAACAGAACAAAACCCACTGATGGCATTTTGGGCTTATGGCACCGCGGAGCGTGCTTTGATTCCATTTGGACTTCACCATGTAATTAACGTGATCATTCAACTGCAAGCGGGCGAATTCATTAACTCAGCAGGGCAAGTATTCCACGGTGAAATCCCACGCTTCTTCGCTGGCGATCCAAATGCCGGAAATCTAGCGGGTGGCTTCCTATTTAAAATGTTTGGCCTTCCTGCCGCAGCTATCGCAATTGGTCGTGCAGCAAAACCGGAGAACCGCACCAAGGTTATGGGCATCATGATTTCAGCAGCATTGACGTCATTCCTAACCGGTATCACTGAGCCAATTGAGTTTGCTTTCATGTTCATCTCGCCAGTGCTTTACGTGATTCACGCGATCATTGCTGGCCTTGCTTACCCACTGTGTATTCTGCTGGGTGTGAAACACGGCTACAGCTTTAGTGCGGGTTTGATCGACTATGTGACCTTCTTCGGTATCTCGACCAAAGGTTGGATGATCATTCCACTCGGTCTGGCATACGCGGCGCTTTACTACGTTGTGTTCACTTGGTTTATCAAGACGTTCAACTTGAAAACACCAGGCCGTGAAGATCAAGACAACGGTAAAGTCATCAATGACACCAGCTCTGAGTTCGCTAGCGAATTGGTAAGTGCATTTGGTGGTAAGCAAAACATCTTGAGCACAGACGCATGCATCACACGTTTAAGAATCCAAGTGTCTGAACAAGACAAGGTAGACGAAGCAAAACTGAAACAACTTGGTGCTGCAGGTGTCGTTCGAGTAGGCACGGGCGTTCAGGCTATCTTTGGTGGCAACAGTGACGTGTACAAAACCCAAATGCTTGATTGGATGAACAATAATTAGTTGTAGAGTCATTCTGTTACCAGAGCAAATCTATCATTTTTTCTCAAGAATCGCGGTCAGTGCTTTGGCCGCGATTTTTATTTCCTACCGACTTATCCTGAATTGTTCTGATAAATTAGGACAACGTTTACACATCTCATATTCCTAATAAATTCAGATATTAAGAGGCTTATCTAGAAATATAGAATCGACATCAATTGCACTTATTACACAATGCGTGTTTAATACTTTGGTTAACATTTTTCAGCCCAGAAAGGTCTCTCATGGCAACAATCAAGGATGTCGCAAAAGAATCCGGTGTATCAGTCGCAACCGTATCTCGGGTGATCAACAAATCTCCGAAGGCCAGTGCGAGCTCTATTGAGTCGGTAACCAAAGCGATGGCAAAACTCGGCTATCGCCCGAATGCCAATGCCCGTGCGCTCGTAAGCCAAAGCACCAATACCGTCGGTGTGTTGGTGGGTGATATTTCCGATCCTTTCTTCGGCACGCTAGTTAAATCGGTCGACAACGTTGCCAGAGAGAACGGCAAACACATATTGGTGGGCAATGGTTCTCACAATCGTGAAGAGGAACAACAAGCGATTGAGTTGCTGATCAACAGCCGCTGTGACGCCCTCATCATTCACTCGAAAGGCCTCACAGACGAAGAGCTGATTGCTTACTCTAAAGAAGTGAAAGGCTTAGTGCTGATCAACCGTTACATCGAAGAAATTGCCAATCGCTGCATCTTCCTAGATAACAAGAAAGGCGCCTTCCTCGCGACTGAATACTTAATCCGACACGGTCACAAAAACATTGCGTGCATCGCCTCTTCTTCAAGCATTGAAGATGCCAACGAACGTGTTGAAGGCTACCAAGCCGCGCTCAAAGAGTATGGTATCGAGTTATCTGAAAGCTATGTTGAACAGGCTCTACCAACCAGTGACGGTGGCGAATATGCGATGACGAACCTGCTGACTAAGTCACTGCCAATCACAGGCATTGTGGCTTACAACGATTACATGGCGGCGGGTGCTTTGTCGGTACTCGATGAAAACGGAATCCAAGCGCCAGAGAAGATGTCGATCATCGGATTCGATGATGGCTTGATTGCCCGCTATGTTCATCCAAAGCTGACTACGATTCGCTACCCAATTCAAATGATGGCAGAGAAAGCAACACGACTTGCCTTGAACCTAGCTAAAGGTGAAGACACCTCAGCAGAGCCGATGATGTTCTCTCCAACTTTGGTGCGCCGTAATTCGGTAGAGAAAATCTAAGTTCTGGTCTCAGACCAAACAGCAAACGAAAAAAAGCCCTAACAGAATCGCTTCTGTTAGGGCTTTCCTACCTTACTCTCGTACCCAACAATCACTCCCTTATTAGGTCGCCGATTGCTAGGTGCCACTTTTGTTCATCCCCCCAAGAGCTGCGTAATAAATCACTCCATTCATAAATCAACAAAAGAACTTGGCATCACCGATTTGAGCTAGAGCGTACTAGTTTGAAGAATCCCCCGAAAATTCAAACTGGTAGCAGGTACGGTAGTTGTATTCTTGTTCAGGCTGGAGAATACAACTGTCCTGCTTCCACTCTGGGTGGTTTGGAGAGTCAGGTAAGAACTGGGTTTCTAATGCCAAACCTGCGTAATCTTCATAGCTGCCACCACTTCGGTTTGGTGTGCCACCAAGCCAGTTTCCGGTGTATAGCTGCATAGCAGGTTTGGTTGAAAATACTTTTAAGGTGACTAGCGCATCTGGCGAAGTCACGGTCGCGGCACATTGAGTGCGTTTACAGCCGTCAGCCAATAAGAAAGAGTGATCGTAACCCTTGGCGGCTTTCTGTTGTTCATCACCTAATAAACGCTCTGAGATCATCATAGGCTGTGCGAAGTCGAAGCTGGTCGATTTCACCGATTTCAAGTTGCCTAATGGAATGCCGACAGAGTTGGTTGGTAAGAACTGAGACGCGTTGATACTCACAATGTGAGACAAGCAATCGTGCCCTGCTTCTGCACCGAGCAGGTTGAAGTAGGCGTGATTAGTCAGGTTAACTACAGTTGGTTTATCGGTGTTGGCTGTGTAATCGATAGAGACTCGATTATCTTCGGTGATTTCATAACGAACCGACACGTTCAAATTACCCGGAAAACCTTGGTCGCCATCCGCTGATACCAAACTAAACACAACCGATGTTTCAGTTTGCTCAGCAATATTCCAACGACGTTTATCAAAACCATTGGGACCACCGTGTAAGGTGTTTCCCGCTTGGTTCGTTTCCAGCTTGTAATTCTTGCCATCAATCTTGAAACGACCATTGGCAATGCGGTTAGCATAACGACCGACTGTCGCCCCCATATAACTGGCTTGCTTCTCGAAGTTATCCATTGAATTAACACCCAATAGCACTTCTCGTCTGTTTCCTTTTACTGGCAAGATACAGCTCAACCACGTTGCGCCAATATCCATGAATGTCACTTCCATGCCGTGTGCATTCGACAGCGTGACAAGCTGAGCAGGTTGGCCATCATAGGCTGCAGTTTCTGTCATGGATTGATGCAGGTTCTGCGCTTGTGTCATTCTAAATTCCTTCTACTGCCAGTAAAAAGCCTCTACGTTGAGGTAAAGGCTTTAGTATTTGGCCTACCATGATCTTTTTACTCGGTAAGCACTATCTTAAGTCTCGAAGCAGTTAGATTACTTCAATTAGGCCGGCGCCGTCTTTCGCTTGGCACACATAAATTGATTCTTTTAGACCCGTCGCTGCTTGATATTTCTGCTCAACGGTTGTTTTAATTTCATCAACTAAAGCTGGCGGAACCAATGCCACGATACAACCACCAAAGCCACCGCCCGTCATACGCACACCGCCTTGATCGCCAATCACTTCTTTAACCATATCCACCAGCGTATCGATCTCTTTGACTGTGATTTCAAAATCATCACGCATTGATGCATGCGATTCTGCCATCAACTCGCCCATGCGCTTCATGTCATGAGTACGCAGAGCCTGAGCCGCTTCTACTGTGCGGTCATTTTCAGTAATCACGTGGCGAGCGCGCTTAGCAACCATCTCGTCCAATTCAGACTCTTTCGCTTTGAATTGCTCAATCGTTACATCACGCAGTGCAGGCACACCGAACAAGCGAGCCGCTTCTTCACACTGCTCACGGCGTGTGTTGTATTCACTGTCGACTAAGCCACGTTTCTTGTTTGAATTGATGATAACCACCGCCATGTCTTCTGGCATTGAAACCGCTTGAGTTTCTAGACTACGGCAATCCAAAAGCATCGCGTGGTTCGCTAGGCCTTCAGCCGAGATCATTTGGTCCATGATGCCGCAGTTACAACCCACAAATTCGTTCTCTGCTTGCTGACCATTCAACGCGACTTCAGCTTGAGTGATCTCTAGGTTGTAAAGCACCTTGAATGTCTGACCAATCACCACTTCTAGTGCCGCCGATGAACTCAAACCCGCACCTTGAGGTACATTGCCTGATACAGAAATATCCGCACCTTTAAACTGGTAGCCACGACCAATTAAACACTTCACCACACCACGAATGTAGTTCGCCCACATCTTGTCTTGTTGGAAGGTAATCTCTTGCGTGATATCGAATTCGTCTACCGCATTATCGTAGTCGACAGACACCACACGCACCATGTTGTCATCACGCTTTGCTGCCGCAACAACGGTTTGGTAGTTAATGGCACACGGTAGAACAAAACCATCATTGTAGTCAGTGTGCTCACCAATCAGGTTCACACGACCAGGCGCTTGAACGATGTGACTCGCTTGGTAACCAAGGACTTGCTCAAAAGATGCTTTCACGTTTTGGATTAGATCAGACATAAGTAAACTCTCTGCTTAAACTCTTTGTTCAATTGTGGCCCCTTCATGGCACCACTTTAATTCTTTGAGATTCCCGACTCCTTTGTTCCTCACTCTCGGGATTGACGCTAAAAGTTTCAATGAAACTGTCATTCCAGAATCGAGGGACGAGATATCAGGAATCTCGTTTGTTATTTACGAAGCAGGTATTACTGCTCTTTGTAGTGAACGTCACTTAAATCACGAAGACGTTGCGCCGCTTGTTCTGCGGTCAAATCGCGTTGCGATTCCGCCAACATTTCGTAGCCCACCATGAACTTACGAACCGATGCGCTGCGTAGTAGTGGCGGGTAGAAAAGCGCGTGCAGTTGCCAATGGTCGATGTCGGTGCCTTCTTCAAAGAACGGCGCATAGTGCCAGCCCATCGAGTATGGGAATGAACACTGGAACAAGTTATCGTAGCGGCTGGTCAGTTTCTTGATCGCAAGTGCCAAGTCATCACGTTGTTCGTCAGTCAGTTCACTCATACGGCGAATGTGTGTTTTTGGCAGCAACATGGTTTCGAATGGCCATGCTGCCCAGTAAGGCACTACAGCAATCCAATGTTCCGTTTCAACCACAGTGCGGGAGCCGTCTTTCATTTCAGCTTCAACGTAATCCACTAATAGGTTTGAACCTTGTTGCTCGAAGTATTCTTTTAGCAACTTTTCTTTACGTTCAATCTCGTTTGGCAAAAAGCTGTTCGCCCAGATTTGACCGTGTGGGTGAGGCTGAGAACAGCCCATTGTCTCGCCCTTGTTCTCAAACGCTTGAACCCATAGGTAATCTTTACCAAGCTCTTCAATCTGCTCGTTCCAAGTATCGATCACTCCGCGGATTTTATTCACCGGCAACTCTGGCAGCGTTTTGCTGTGGTCTGGAGAGAAACAGATAACGCGGCTCAACCCTCGAACACCTTGAGTCTTAAATAGAGGGTTGTCAGACTCTGGAGCGTCAGGCGAATCGGGCATCAACGCCGCGAAATCATTACTGAACACATAAGTACCGTCGTAATCTGGGTTTTCGTCACCCGAGATACGTGTGTTGGTCGGGCACAAGAAACACTCTTTCTCGTACTCAGAAAGTTGTTCAGTCGACGGCTTCTCGTCTTGACCGCTCCACGGGCGTTTAGCACGGTGTGGTGATACTAAGATCCACTGACCCGTTAGTGGGTTATAACGACGATGCGGGTGGTCTACTGGATTAAATTCAACTTTTGACATACTTACATTGCTCTTAATTTTTGTATCTTGGTCAATTCACCAAGACGAATAATTCTTCTACAAGGAGATTCCCTATCACGCTCGTCCCTCGCTGTAGGGAATGACGTGTAATCTCGTTGTGCTATTTATGCAAAGGCCACCGCTTCATAGCCTTGTGCTCATTCGTCATTCCAGAATCGAGGTACGAGATATCTGGAATCTCTCTTTTCTCTATAACCTAAAAGTTTCTTAGTAACCCTGAGGGTTATTCGACTGCCACTTCCACGTATCCGCCGTCATTTCCATCACGCTGCGTGTCGCCTTCCAACCCAGTTCACGCTCTGCCTTTTCAGTGCTTGCCCAACATTCGGCAATATCACCTGCACGGCGCGGACATAATTCGTAAGGCACTGGCTTACCCGATGCTTGTGCAAAGGCTTCAACCATCTCAAGTACGCTTGAGCCTTTACCTGTACCTAGGTTGTAGATGTGCAAACCCGCTTTCTCGCCCACTGCTTTTAATGCTGCTACGTGACCGTCAGCTAAATCCATCACGTGGATGTAATCTCTAACGCCAGTTCCATCAACGGTTGGGTAATCCTTTCCAAAGATAGAAAGCTTCTCTCTACGGCCAACGGCAACTTGCGCGATGAATGGCATTAGGTTGTTTGGAATGCCTTGTGGGTCTTCACCCATGGTGCCCGATGGATGTGCGCCGACAGGGTTAAAGTAGCGCAATAAAGTGACGCTCCAGTCGTTTTCAGCGTTGAACAAATCACTCAAGCACTCTTCGACCATGTACTTACTACGACCATAAGGGTTCGTGGTATCGCCCGTTGGTGAGCTTTCGGTGATCGGCACAATCTCAGGGTCGCCGTATACGGTTGCTGAAGAGCTGAACACGATGCTTTTCACGCCAGCTTTCTTCATGCTGCGCGCTAGAACCAGAGAACCATTGACGTTGTTATCGTAGTATTCCAAAGGCTTAGCGACTGATTCGCCCACCGCTTTTAGGCCAGCGAAATGAATGACGGCTTGAATGTCATGCTTGGCAAAAACACCATCTAAGAAGGATTCATCACGAATATCGCCAAGGTAAAATGTTGGTGTTTGACCGGTTAGCGCATTGATTCGCTCCAGTACTAGCTCTTTGCTGTTGCAAAGGTTGTCTACAATGATTGGCTCCATGCCCGCCTGTATCATTTGAATACATGTGTGACTTCCGATGTAACCCATTCCGCCCGTTACCAGTACTTTCACAATCAACCTCTCTTCACTGTCATTCATGATGAAACCTGAACCAATACTCTGTGTATTAGTTCGTTGTTACAGAAATAGTAGCAGCCAATCTGACTATAATTCTGTGATCAGAACCACGAAGTGTAAACGTTTACACAAAGTTCCACGAGACATATTCATATCAACATAGAATTGACGAATCGATAGATAGTGCTAATTCATTGAAATTAAATGAGATCTTTATAGATAGTTAGATTTGCGACATCACAGAGGAGTTGAGCATTTATTTTACTAAAAGTTAATGCATTGGCTTTCAGTTTGATTACAATAGGTCAGTAGAATAAAGAGGTGCATTGCTTTTTTTACTAAAGACGAATTTCAAAGCAGCGCAATGTTCCAAGAACAGGAAGTGAGTATGGCAACGTTAAAAGATATCGCGACGGAAGCAAATGTTTCATTAGCTACCGTTTCTCGGGTTCTCAATGAAGATCCTACATTAAGCGTCAAGGAAGAGACCAAAAGGCGTATCTTTGAAATTGCCGAGAAGTTGGAATACAAAACCAGCAGCTCACGTAAATCGGTTAGCGGTAAAAAGCAAAACCACCACTTCCTTGCTCTGTACAACTACAAGCAAGAAGCGGAAGTTAACGACCCTTATTATCTATCGATTCGCCACGGTATTGAGACACAGTGCGAGAAGATGGAAGTTAATCTAACCAACTGTTATGAAAGTAAAATACAGACAAACTCTAGCCAGATAACCGGTATTTTACTGGTTGGTAGAATGACGCAAGAAGTTATCGCACAAGCGAAAAAGCTCACCGATAATATCTGCTATGTCGACTTTACCGATCACTCTGAACCTTATGACTCAATTGATATTGACCTTACTCGTATCAGCAAAGAGATCACCAACTTCTTCATTAACCAAGGCTACGAACGCATTGGTTTCATCGGTGGCCAAGACGACATTAACACCTCTGATATTCGCGAAGTCGCCTTTGCAGAATACGGTGGTTTGAAGAACGTGGTCAGCGAACAAGATATCTACCGCGGTGACTTCTCTAGTTCATCTGGCTACAAGCTGGCGAAGAAGATGCTAGAGAGCGGCGATTACCCGAAAGCGATGTTTATTGCATCAGATTCGATTGCAATCGGTGTTTTACGCGCCGTTCATGAACACGGATTAAGCATTCCAGAAGACATTGCGCTAATCAGTGTCAATGACATCCCAACCGCTAAATTTACCTTCCCAAGTTTATCAACCGTTCGTATTCACTCTGAACTGATGGGAATTCAAGGTGTTAACCTTCTGATTGAGAAAGCACGCGATGGCCGAACTATCCCACTAAGAGTTTACGTACCAAGTAAACTCAAGCTGCGCGATACAACAAAATAACAATATATTTCAAATAGATAATGAAAGGTCACCTCTATTATAGGTGGCCTTTTTTGTACCTGTTATCTCCCTCTCCAATTACATATCGTCTCTTCCAATCTGCTGTATAAAACACCAAATAGCATTCTTTTAAGTGGATCACACAGCACTGTAAAAAGCCCACAAAAAACGTGATGGAGTTAAAGTAAAACGTTTTCACCAATTTCATTTAGTAAAACTTTTACCAATAATTACCTCAGTCCAAAAATACTCGTATTCACTACGACCCAATTACGCATAAGAACGTCGGCTAGCATTCAAACAGGCCGAGAGAGAGGCAACGTGAACAACTGGGAAAACTTCCTGAACCTACATGAGAACCGTATGGCACCACGTGCTTACTTCTTCTCATACGCATCAGAAAAAACAGCTAAGACATTTCAACGTGAATTAAGCAGCCACTTCCAACTGTTAAGTGGTCAATGGAATTTCAGCTACTTCACCAACCCACTATTGGTTCCTGAAGAGTTTTACTCTCAAGAGATGAGCGACTGGGGCCATATTACGGTTCCAAACATGTGGCAAATGGAAGGCCACGGCGATCTTCAATACACAGATGAAGGTTTCCCATTCCCAATTGATGTGCCTTTCGTACCATCAGACAACCCAACAGGCGCATACCAACGCTCTTTCTTCCTTGGCGAAAGCTGGGACGAGAAACAAACCATTATTAAATTCGATGGCGTAGAAACTTACTTCGAAGTTTACGTAAACGGTGAGTACGTTGGTTTCAGCAAGGGCAGCCGACTAACTGCTGAATTCGATATCTCTAGCCACGTAAAAGCAGGCAACAACCTACTTTCTATTCGCGTGATGCAGTGGGCAGACTCTACCTACATTGAAGACCAAGACATGTGGTGGACAGGCGGTATCTTCCGTGATGTTTACCTTGTTGGTAAAGAACAACTTCACGTTCAAGATCTAACGGTTCGCACTGATTTTGACGACGCTTACCAAAGCGCTACCCTTTCGTGCAACGTTGCTCTAGAAAACCTAGCAGCAGCGACAAACGCAACTCTTGAGTACGCATTGCTTGATGGCAGCCAAGTTATCTCCCAAGGCTCAGTAGATAACTTAACGGTTCCTAACCAACAGACTGGCGGCAATGCGAACACTCAATTCTCTATTGATGTGGTTAACCCAGTTCAATGGAATGCTGAAAACCCGTACCTTTACCAACTGCTGCTTACGCTGAAAGACGCAGACGGCAAAGTGCTAGAAGTGATCCCACAACGCGTTGGTTTCCGTGACATTAAAGTTCGCGATGGTCTGTTCTACATCAATAACAAATACGTGATGCTGCACGGTGTGAACCGCCACGACAACGACCATCTAAAAGGTCGCGCTGTTGGCATGGATCGCGTAGAGAAAGACTTAGTGTTGATGAAGCAACACAACATCAACTCAGTACGTACTGCACACTACCCGAACGACCCACGTTTCTACGAACTGTGTGATATCTACGGTCTGTTCGTGATGGGTGAAACCGATGTTGAAACACACGGCTTTGCTAACGTTGGCGACCTAAGCCGCATCACTAACGATGCAGCATGGGAAGCGGTGTTTGTTGAGCGTATCGAACGTCACATTCATGCTCAAAAGAACCACCCTTCTATCATCATGTGGTCTTTAGGTAACGAGTCTGGCTACGGCTGCAACATTCGTTCTATGTACGATGCAGCTAAAGCGATTGATGACACACGTCTGGTTCACTATGAAGAAGACCGTGATGCTGAAGTGGTTGATGTTATCTCTACCATGTACTCACGTGCTCAACTAATGAATGCCTTCGGCGAGTACCCACACGAAAAACCACGCATTATCTGTGAATACGCACACGCAATGGGTAACGGCCCAGGTGGCTTAACCGAATACCAAAACGTGTTCTACAAGCACGATGCAATTCAAGGTCACTATGTTTGGGAATGGTGTGACCACGGCATTCTCGCACGTGATGAAGCAGGTACTGAGTTCTACAAGTACGGTGGCGACTACGGTGACTACCCGAACAACTACAACTTCTGCATGGATGGTTTGATCTACCCAGACCAAACACCGGGGCCAGGTTTGAAAGAGTACAAGCAAGTGATTGCCCCTGTGAAGCTTCGCGATTTCGATGCGCAAACTGGCACCTTCACCGTTGATAACAAACTGTGGTTCTCAAACATTGATGACTACACCATCACTGCAGAAATTCGCGCTGAAGGTGAAACCATTGCAGTGCAACACATCAAGGTTGAAGAGCTGGCAGAAAACTCTAGCCGTGAACTAACACTTAACTTGCCACAGCTTGATGAGCGCGAAGTGTTTGTGAACTTTACTGTTCGCAAGGATTCCCGCACGCCTTACAGCGAAGCGAACCACGATATCGCGATTTACCAATTCCAAGTGAAAGAGAACACGGCACAGCTAGAAGCTTTCACTAACAACAATGCGACAGCACTGAATGTTGAAGAGTCTCGTCTTGCTTACCTAATCAAAGGCCACAACTTCACGCTGAACTTCTCGAAAGTGAACGGCAAGCTGACGTCATGGCTAGTCAATGGCGAAGAGATGATTAAGTCAGAACCAAGACTCAACTTCTTCAAGCCAATGATCGATAACCACAAGCAAGAACACGATGGTTACTGGGAGCCAGCACACCTGCAGATCATGCAGGAACACTTCCGCACGCTTAACGTTGAACAGGTAAACGGTAAGGTCGAGATCACGACCACCAGCATTATTGCTCCACCAGTATTCGATTTCGGCATGCGTTGTGAATATCGCTACCAAATCAGTGCTGAAGGCCAACTGAACGTTGAGCTAAGCGGTGAACGCTACGGTGATTACCCACACGTGATTCCAGTTATTGGTTTCGATATGGGCATCAACGGCGACTTCGACCAAGTTCAATACTACGGCCGCGGCCCAGAAGAGAACTACCAAGACAGCAAGCAAGCCAACATGATTGATGTGTACCAATCAACGGTTGCTGACATGTTCGAGAACTACCCGTTCCCACAAAACAATGGCAACCGCCAACACGTTCGTTGGGCTGCGCTTTCAAGCCGTGCGGGTAATGGTATTGCAGTAAAACCACAGCAAGAAATCAACTTCAGCGCGTGGTTCTACACCAACCAAAACCTGCACCAAGCACAACACACTATTGAGCTAGAGAAGAGCGGCTACATCACCCTAAACCTAGACCACCAAGTGATGGGCTTAGGCTCTAACTCTTGGGGCAGCGAAGTGCTCGACTCTTACCGCGTGTACATGGACGAGTTCCGCTACGGCTTAACTCTGATTCCATTCCAAGCAGGCGATTGCGACGCGCAGCACCTAATCAATCATAACTTTGGCGATGAGTTTTTTACGGGTAACGCACCAAAAGCTCAACCACTACAGAACGAGGCATAAGCGATGATCGTTTTAGAAAACTTAGAACAATTTAAAGTCGTTTACCGCGATGGTCGTAAATGGCAACGCTGTGTAGAGGCGATTGAAAACATCGGCAACATCAAAGATGGCGTGATGTATTCGATTGGTGACTCACTGGCTTACATGATTGAAGACGGTGTGGCTCGTAACACGGAAAACTTCACCGGTAACCGTCGTTACTTCGATGTGCACTACTACCTAGAAGGTCGTGAAACTGTCGAGTTCGCAGCGAAATCAGAGCTAGAACAAATCCAAGCTTACAGCGATGAAACTGACCGTGAACACCTATTGGGTAACGGTGAAACTCGTGAGTTAGCTGAAGGCCAAGTGGCGATCTTTGATAACAGCAAAGCTTACCGCTTCCACGGCGATAACCGAGTTCGCAAGGTGGTGCTGAAAGTGACCATTGAAGACGGCTACTTCCTTAATAAGTAAGTAAAACCCTATTAATTCACAGCGCGTTTGAGCCTTGCCGTTCAAGGCTCAAGTAGACTGAACAAAGCCTCTATGCTTCTTCCCTACAAAGAAGCATAGAGAAATAACGACTATAATTATGTGATTCCCCGGAGGACACTATGTCTGAATCTGTACGCGGTAAGTTGGGCAAATTTGCCTTGCTCTCCATGACATTTACAGCGGTATTTAACGTTCGCAACATCGTAAATAACAACATCGAATTGGGATTGAGTTCTGCTCCTATCTTTTTGCTTGCGACCCTTATTTACTTCATTCCATTCGTGTTCATCATTGCTGAATTCGTATCAGCAAACAAAAATTCTGAGTCAGGCATGTACGACTGGCTTAAAAAACCGCTGGGTACGAAAGCGGCCTACCTAGGTTCGTTCCTTTACTGGTTCGTGAACCTTTTCTGGTTTGTATCTCTGCTACCAAACGTCATCGCCTACGCATCTTACGCAATGCTTGGCTACGAATACGCCTTCTCTCCTGTCGTGACATCGGCCATTTCGATTGGTCTATTTGCTGCAGCAACGCACATCTCAACCAAGGGCGCGAGCTGGTTAGGTAAGATTGCAGAGATCGTGGCATACGGCGTATTTGCTCTGTTCGCGATTTACGTTATCGGTGCACTGATGGCACTGGGCGGTAACCACGAACCGGTTGAACCAATCACGCTAGAAGCGATGACACCAACCATCAACTGGGCAACACTGGGTATTATGTGTTGGATCTTCCAAGCAGCTGGCGGTGCAGAAACAGCAGCGGCATACCTAAACGATGTGAAAGGTGGTCATAAGTCTTTCATCAAGGTCATCATTGGTGCAGGTATCGCGATTGGTGCGATGTACGCAGTTGGCTCTCTACTGGTAAACGTATTCGTTGCTCGTGATGAACTCACTTACGCTGGCGGCATGGTTGAAATCTTCACAGGTATGGCGAACTACTTCGACATTTCACAATCTCTAACGGGTCGCTTCGTTGGTATCGTACTGTTCGTTGCAATGTTCGGCTCGATGATGATGTGGACTGCAGCTCCTGTAAAAATTCACTTCTCTGAAATCCCTAAAGGTGTTTACGGCGAGAAAACAACAGAACTGAACGAACACGGTGTTCCTGTTCGTGCTGCATGGTGGCAGTTCGCGTTCGTATTCGTGATGCTTGTGGTTAACGGCTTCGGCTCTGAATCGGTACAAGACATGATGAACACGGCTATCAACCTAACAGCAGGTACCGCAATGCTACCGCCTATCTTCATCATGGTGGCTTACTTTGTATTCCGCTTGAAACACGACGACACTCCGCGTGATTTCCGTATGGGTACTCGAGTTCAAGGTATGGCAGTGGTATCGGTACTGATTGGTATCTTCGTTGTGAGCATGACAGCATCAGCATTCCCGACAGGTGTTGACCTTGTTCAAGCCTTCTTCATCAACGTCTTCATGACAGCGGTATTCTCTGGTATTGCATGGTGGTGGATCTCTCGCTTTGAAAAGAAGCAATCAGGTAAAGAAGCAAAGCTAGAAACGGCTAAGCAGTCGTAATCCAAAATCTTCACACCTAATTAAAAGCGCCTTAATTGGCGCTTTTTTGTTTTAAATCAGATAATTAAAACAAAACCTCAAAAATTAAAAACGCCGTTCGTCAAGGTTTCACTTCACGAAAAACGCCAATTAATCGGAAATAAAACTCGAATAAAAACCAAGGTAAAACATTAACTAAATTTATTTACTCAAGGTCACATAATTGATCAATTTTGATTAACTTCCCGCCGCTTAATCTTTAATCTTCTTGCTGAAGAGACAAGCTGTTCCATATAAAAAAACGACACAAAGCCCCTACAAGCCTTATTAAACGTCGCACATGAAACAGCCAATCTCTTGAAAGAACTTCTGAGTCGTTAACCTGTTGTTTCGGTAATAAATTTACTGAAAACGCAAAGGTAAATAACTGAGAAGTCCGATCGTAAATCAATAAAAATAATATCTGAGCCAACCCTGATTGATCTGAGCGGGTGTTTGCCAAACCAACATAACAATAAAAGTGCGGCCTAGAGTTTCCCTCTCTAGGACCAAGTTATAACGATCATCAACGTGATTCACCGGAGAACATCATGTCCGATAATAAACGCAGTACGATAGGCAAATTTGCCCTACTGTCTATGACCTTCGCGGCGGTATATAGCTTCAATAACATCATTAATAACAACATCGAAATCGGCCTCTCTTCGGCTCCGATGTTCTTTTTAGCAACCATCTTTTATTTTGTTCCTTTCTGTCTGATAGTCGCTGAGTTTGTGTCACTGAATAAAGACTCTGAAGCGGGTGTTTATTCTTGGGTTAAAAGCTCGCTAGGCGGCCGCTGGGCGTTTATTTCGGCTTACACATACTGGTTTGTTAACTTATTCTTCTTCACGTCTCTGTTGCCTAGAATCATCGCTTACGCGTCGTATGCGTTCTTAGGTTTCGAGTACATCTTCACGCCAATGACCACGGCAATTCTGAGTACCATTTTGTTTGCGGTCGCGACTCACATCTCGAACAACGGCGCGAAGCTACTGGGCCCTATCACCTCTTTAACTTCGTCACTGATGCTATTACTGACTATGTCTTACATCCTGTTGTCAGGCGGCGCATTGGTTGGTGGTATCGAACCCGCTGACCCAATCACGATTGAGGCAATGACACCAAGCTTTAACTGGGCATTCCTTGGCGTAATCACTTGGATCTTCATGGCGGCAGGCGGTGCAGAATCGGTTGCGGTTTACGTTAACGACATCAAGGGCGGTCACAAGTCTTTCGTTAAAGTAATCATCATTGCCGGTATCTTTATCGGTGCGCTTTACTCGGTTGGCTCTGTACTTGCAAACGTGTTCGTTGCACGTGAAGAGTTGAAGTTTACTGGTGGTTCAGTACAGGTATTTGAAGGGCTAGCAAGACACTTTGGATTGTCTGAGATCCTGATGAATCGCTTTGTGGGTGTGGTTTCATTCACGGCAATGCTGGGGTCGCTACTGATGTGGACAGCAACACCGGTTAAGATTTTCTTCTCTGAAATCCCTAAAGGCATCTTCGGTGAGAAAACTGTCGCACTCAACAAACAAGGCGTGCCAGAGCGTGCGGCTTGGGTTCAGTTCTTCATCGTAATTCCACTGATGTTCATCCCAACACTGGCGTCGGACACAGTACAAGACCTAATGAGCACCATCATAAACATGACAGCCGCAGCCTCTATGTTGCCGCCATTGTTCATCATGATTGCTTACCTGCACCTGCGTGTAAAACTGGACCATCTACCTCGTGATTTCCGCATGGGCTCACGTCGAGTAGGTATTACCGCAGTATCGATTCTTATCTGTATCTTCACGGTAGGATTCTTTGCATCGACCTTCCCGACTGGCGCAGACATCATGACCATCATTTTCTACAACGTGGGTGGCATTGTGATCTTCCTTGGCTACGCGTGGTGGAAGTACGGTCAATACGAGAAAAGCTTGTCTCCTGAAGAGAAGAAGCTCGAAGCAAAGCCAGAACCTGCTAACGCTTAATTTGGCTTGATACTCTCATTAAAAATCTAAGGCACTCTCCATTTGGTGAGTGCCTTTTTATTTGCAAGCCTGTTTATTTATTCAAAGTTCAATTCACATTACAAATACCTCCCACCCCAAGCATTAGCGTACAAATTCAACTAAAAACCGAAATAAACCAAAAGTAAATATTTACTAAAAACAGATCACATTTTTAGATCGATTTAATTTTAAACACAAAAATAATCATTAATATCGGTTTTGCGATCGTAAGTGACCTGACCATATACGCCTTGAAGAGCACCCCAATATTAGAAGTCAGAACAGCCTGCGAAGCTTCATTTATCAACCCGAAACAGAAGTGAATAAAATGAAACGTAGTTTTACTAAAACCACTCTTATTACAAGCTGTATCCTTGTTGCTCTAACGGCTAATGCCCACGCTGATGAAACAGCCGCTAACCACAGCGACACTCAGCCCCCTAAAACAGAATCTGAAACGCTATTTAACTTCTATGGTGAGCTTGGCCTTGGTGGTCACGTTGCATTAGAAGGCGACGACAAAGGCCGCTACTCAGACGGCACTTACATTGAGGCTGGCTTGGCTATCGAGCATGGCAATTGGTTTGGTCTTGCTTACATGGAAGGCTGGACAGTACAAGCCGATGACGAAGGCAATGCATGGGCAACTGGCCACGGCTGGGGCGGCTTCGAAGGGGGTTTTAACCGCTTTTACGCTGGTTACCGCACCGATGCAAAAACAGAATTTATTGTTGGTCGTATGGACTCGTCACTGGATGACGTTCAATGGTGGGGTGACCCTACCGTCGAGTACGGCTACGCGATCTCAAACACGCGTGACGTGCATGTCGGTGTGAAGATCCAAAACCTAGAAGGCAAGCTACGCTACAGCGTTTCATTCGCGCCTGAATCAGACTTCTCTGAAGACGATGCCCTGCTTCACTTCGGTAAGTACGACAACTTCGCAGACCAATGGAAAGACAAAAATGCCATGGTCAACGGTTACCTCCAATACGATCTGACTGACGACCTGACTCTAATGGGTGGCGGTGAAGTTCGTAATAACGACGGTGGTGAACTTCTACTATTAGGTGCTGAGTACAAGAACTTCGCAACGCGTGTATGGCACGACACAGACAAAGGCAACCAAGAGTCTTTCGGTAGCGAGTCAGGTATTCAAACCAGTGCTTGGTACGAAGCGGCACAAGGCGTTTACCTATCAGCAGCCTACAACTACGCAAACTTTGACGGCGACAATGGCGAAAAAGAGATCACCTCTTACATCAACGCAGGTGTTTGGTACGAATACGGCAACGGTGCGTTTGCGACTGCTTTCGATAGCCGCTTTGGCGTAGGCAGCGACACTGAAATTGGCGACGCACAAGTGTTCGCAATGCAATACTTCTACTGGTAATAACAGGAACTCACTATGAAACTGAACAAATCATTCGCAGCTCTCGCTATTGGCGCAGCACTTGTTGTTACTGGCTGTACATCAAATACAGGCTCTGAAGAACTTCAAGCCAACCAATTTAAAAACGTTATCGACCGTACTGGCTCACCAGAATACATGCGTGATTACGACTTCGATGACCACCAGCGTTTCAACCCATTCTTCGATTTAGGAGCATGGCACGGTCACTTGCTGCCAGACACAGCGGAAAGCATGGGCGGTTTCCCGGGTACAGCGCTGCTTACCGAAGAGTACATTAACTTCATGGCTGACAACTTTGACCGCCTAAGCGTGTTCAAAGATGGCAAAAAAGTCGCGTTTACCATGGAAGCTTACAGCCTACCGGGCGCATTGGTTCAGACACTGAAATCTGACGATGTGACGGTAGAGATGACAATGCGTTTTGCTTCTAACCGTACCTCTTTGTTAGAAACCAAAATCACCACAGACTCACCTGTTGAGTTGGTTTGGGATGGCGAACTACTAGAGAAGACACACGCGAAAGAAGGCGTCGCGCAAACTGATAAAACCATTGCTGAAACCTACCCTGAATACGACCGTCAAATCGTTGCAACTGACGATGGCTTGAAGGTGACTTTCGGTAAGGTGCGTTCAACATGGGATCTGCTGACTTCAGGCGAGTCTGAGTACCAAGTTCATAAATCGATTCCAACCCAAACCACAGTTGATGGCCTAACGTTTACTTCAACGGCAAACATTGAAGAATCGACCACCATCTACACGACTTACTCGCATGTTCTAACGGCAGAAGAAGCACAAGCTGAACAGTCTGAAATCAAAAAGATCATGGCAAACCCGACTGACTTCTTAGCGGCATCAGCAGAGCGTTGGGAAGGCTACCTTGAGATGGGCTTAACCAACCCGAATGCAACACCAGAGCAAGAGCGTGTTGCAGTAAAAGCGATGGAAACCCTAAACGGCAACTGGCGTGGCGCAGCAGGTGCAATGGAGTTTGATTCTGTCACTCCATCGGTAACCGCTCGCTGGTTCTCAGGAAACCAAACATGGCCGTGGGACACTTGGAAGCAAGCCTACGCAATGGCTCACTTCAACCCAGATGTGGCGAAAGATAACATCCGCGCGATGTTCGCTTACCAGATTCAGGCTGACGACGCGGTTCGCCCTTGGGATGAAGGCTACGTGCCAGACCTACTGGCATACAACCTAAGCCCAGAACGCGGTGGCGACGGTGGTAACTGGAATGAACGTAATACTAAACCAAGCCTAGCGGCATGGGCGGTAATGGAAGTCTACAAGACCACCAGCGACGAAGCTTGGTTAGAAGAGATGTATCCAAAGCTAGTCGCATACCACGATTGGTGGCTACGTAATCGTGATAACAACGGCAATGGCGTACCAGAATATGGCGCAGCGCGCGACAAAGCACACAACACTCCTGAAGGCGAAATGTACTTCACTGTGGTTCGTGGCGATAAGCATGAAACCGTCGTAGGCCAAGCTGCACTGGATAAAGTAATAGCGGAAGGTAACTACGATTACATCGAAAGCCCAGCTCAAACCGCTGCATCTTGGGAATCCGGTCGTGACGATGCCGCAGCCTTTGGTTTCATCGATAAAGACCAGCTAGACGCGTATGTCGCGAACGGTGGCAAGCGCAGTGATTGGGATGTGGAATTCGCTCAAAACCGCGCCGAAGACGGCACACTGCTAGGCTACTCATTGCTGCAAGAGTCGGTTGACCAAGCAAGCTACATGTACAGCGATAACAAGTACCTAGCAGAAATGGCTGACATTCTGGGTAAAGACGCAGAAGCGAAAGAGTTCCGCGAAAAAGCGGAGCACCTATCGAATTACATCAACACCTGTATGTTCGATGAAGGCACGAATTTCTACTACGATATTCGTATTGAAGACAAGCCTTTAGCGAATGGCTGTGCGGGTAAACCGATTGTAGAACGTGGCAAAGGCCCTGAGGGTTGGTCACCACTGTTCAACGGCGCCGCAACGCAAGCACATGCTGATGCGGTTGTTTCTGTGATGAAAGATACTGGAGAGTTCAACACCTACGTTCCACTGGGCACTGCAGCGCTTTCTAGCCCAGCATTTGGCCCTGATATTTACTGGCGTGGACGTGTATGGGTAGACCAGTTCTACTTCGGTCTAAAAGGCATGGACAGCTACGGCTACCGTGACGATGCGATTGAAATGGCAGGCGCATTCTTCGACCACGCCGATGGCTTGGTGCAAGACGGCCCTATCCGTGAAAACTACAACCCACTAAACGGTGAACAGCAAGGTGCACCAAACTTCTCTTGGAGTGCCGCTCACCTATACATGTTGTACAACGATTTCTTTACTGACGCAGAGTAAGTAAAAACCTATACCTGTCTTCTGAAATCCAATGAAAATCTAACCTCATAAATTTCAGGTTTTGGCACTCAGTTTCTCGCTGAGTGCCTTTTTTATATCTGAAGTAACGTAAGCGAAAAACAAGCTATCAAAGTATTTGGCCTACTATGATCTTTTTACTATCTAACCTATATAAAACCAATATTATCAACTAGCTAGGAAAGAATCGTATTTGGTAGTGGTAATGTTCTCGTTGCAACTTGAATTCATCGTGGACACTTGGCGTCCATGAATCATCACCGCCCACGCCCATATGAAAACCATCGACATAGACAAACAACTGGTCTTGATCGGTTAGGTCACAAGTATGCTTCGCTTGTTGTAATTGCTGTTGCCCAAAACGGCTGACAGAGAACTGGAAATCGCCTTGTAGCTCAAATCCACCGATCACGGCTTCACGCACGTCACAGCGCAATCCGCAATCGGATGGGAAAATATAAGGAGTATGCATCTGCTCGATACTCTGTTGATGCAACCCCATGTGTGCAGCTAATTTGCGATCAGGATAGTTTTCATGCGGGCCTCGACCAAACCATGCCACATTTTCAGGCACATCAGCTAAAGCAAACGTAAGCCCAACACGCGGCAGTGATGGCAATCCTTTCGCCGCTTCAACATGCACATCAACCTTCACCTCACCATCGGAAAATAACTGATAGCGCCATGTTGATAGCAGTCGCACTTGCCCGGAAACAACGTGTGCAATTCTTGAAGTCACCGCAACACAGTTACCCGGAGTGCCGAAGGTAAACTCGATACATTCTGGAGACAGCTTATCTAGCCCCATGGATTGCCAACGCGCTATCCAAGAGCTGGGGTCAATTCGATTGGCTTCACTAACACCAATATCATTATCCAGTGGCGCACGATAAAAATGGTCTCGAATACCACTCGCTAATTGCTCGACACCTCTTAGCTGCCAGCTCTCGAGAGTACCAGTGAGTCGATTAAATTCGACCTGATAATCGTCTCCTCGAATCGTCAGTGTAGTTCCCATTTCTTGAACTTTAGGAGGTTTCGCGGAGAGGTTCATATCGAGCAACAGTTGCGGTGCTGCAGGCAGAAGTAACTGTTCATTCGCGGTAACGTGCCCTTCATTAGCCCATGACGTTTTTGCACTCAATACCACCTCTAAGTTCAAGTGGTTGAGCGCATTAATTGAAGGCGTCACGTCGACGCCATCCAACTCTAAACGTGTGCAAGAATCCGGTTCAACCAACAACTCAATACTACCTTGGCTTTGCACCTCACCATCTTGGGTGATACTCCAGTTCAAGGTTTCAATCTGACTGACATGGAATAAGTGCTCACTGCATATCTCAATGACCAAAGGTGACGCAGAAATTAGAGTGAACTGATAAAACTGCTGCGCTTTCTTCACTTCATGTAGGGTGGGATGAACCGTCCTGTCTGGGAACACCAAGCCGTTGATGCAGAATTGACGGTCGTTAATGTCGTCACCAAAATCACCACCGTACCCCCAATAAGGCTGACCGTTTTTATCCTGCTTGGTGATCCCCTGATCGACCCAATCCCAAATAAAGCCACCTTGCAGCCTTGGGTTATCGCGAAAGGCTTGCCAGTATTTATCAAAGCTACCTAAGCTATTGCCCATCGCATGTGCGTATTCGCACAAGATCAGCGGACGCTGTTCATTAGGCAAGGCAATGGCTTTACGAATGCCGACACGCGGCGTGACCTCAGGTTGATGCTCAACCACAGGTAAATCCCAATCGACACGAGCATACATAGGACACAAAATATCAGTGGCAGCAGTATTTGCACCACCGCCCTCATACTGAACGGGGCGAGTTGGATCAGCCTGCTTCACCCATTGGTACATCGCGTGGTGATTACGACCAATCCCCGATTCATTACCCAGCGACCAAATGATGATACTGGCGTGGTTCTTATCGCGCTCCACCAAACGAGTCATGCGACGCATATAGGCATTGAGCCAAGAAGCATCGTCCGACAAGCGACACATCGGGACTTGTCCATGAGTTTCAATGTTTGCTTCATCGACCAAGTACAAACCATATTCATCACACAACTCATACCACATCGGGTGATTCGGATAGTGCGCGGTTCTGACGGCATTAAAATTGTTCTGCTTGAGTAGCTTGATGTCTTCAATCATCCCTTCTCGAGTCATGGTATGACCAAGCTCAGGATGATGCTCATGTCGATTCACGCCTCGAATAAGCAAAGGCTTGCCGTTCACTTTTAGCAAACCATCGGTAATTTCAACACAGCGGAAGCCAACATCGTAAGCCTCACAATCGATCAATTCGCCCTGTTTATTCTCTAATGAGATAACACAACGATAGAGATAAGGAGATTCAGCGCTCCACTTGTGTGGATTGGCGACTGAGTGTTGACTGTGTGCCACTTCCTGCCAAGGCCCTTTTTCGTCGACATATCTTTGCCCAAAACCGACGACTTCAGGCTCGCTCACTCGATGACCTTGCGAATCATACAGCTCAACCTTTACCTGATAAGCACCGCTACTCTCGTTATCATGTTTTGATATTTTGACATCTACATTGAGCTGCGCATCGCGATAGGCACCATCCAACTGAGTTTCAATTTTTACATCTTCAATCGCCGTCTTTGGCTTAATTAGCAAAGTGACATCGCGGAATATACCGCTCAGCCACCACATATCTTGGTCTTCAAGGTACGAGCCATCCGACCAACGCAATACCATCACCGCAAGTGTATTTTCACCCACATTAAGATACTCAGACAGATCAAATTCAGCCTGTAATCGGCTGTCTTGCGAATAGCCCACCCATTTACCGTTACACCACACATGAAAGGCGGAGTTAACGCCATCAAAGGCTAGCCTATGGGTATCCAATAACGCTTCTTCGGTACATTCAAAACGAGTTCGATATAGCCCTGTTGGGTTATCACTTGGCACAAAAGGAGGCGTATCAGCAAAAGGGTATTTCACGTTGGTGTAGATAGGTTTATCGAAGCCCTGCATTTGCCAATTACTTGGGACATCTATCTGCGCCCATTGTGAGTCATCAAAGTCTTGAGATACCGATTCTTCCGTCACTAGCTCGGGGGCAAAAAACAACTGAAAGCGCCACTTTCCGTTTAGAAAAAGCTTACGCTCAGAACGTTTAGCCAGTGCGTCGGCACTTGAAAGATAGCCATTCAAAGGCGCGTGAGCCTCAATAACATTGTGATGAGTAACGTGTTGGTTTTCCCACTCGCGAGCCGAGATGATTTGAGAAAAGTTTCTCATGGAGCATTCCTTACTATAAACCGTGTAACGCGAATCATTGCGAGTGCGACTGAGTGACAACAAGCGCTAGCAAACTAAACAAGGGCTAGCGAGCTAAACAAAGGCACTGGCAATGACAAACGAGAAAAGAAAAGCCGCAACCAAAATAGCTGCGGCTCATGAGTCTTACTTGAAGGCGCGTTTACTCACCTTATCCAGTTTTTTCAATATCTTATCGATGCGTTCAGGGTGAACCATAAACTCTTGGAAACCTTTCATTCCCTCTTTGGCCATTGCTGGGTTGGTGTCACGGTCATAGAACTGAGCAGTACCTGCGCTTGACGCTAACATCGCAACGCCTTTGTCTAAAAACGGGTCAGATTTCGCCTTGGCTTTGTTGTTGGTTGGGATCTGTAGCAACATCTCATTGATCAGTTGTTGGTTTTCAGCGCGAGCTACAAACTCAAGGAACTTACGAGCATCTTCTTTGTTCTTTGCCTTAGAAGGGATGTGCAGCGTATCCATTGGCGCATCTTCAGACATAGGAATACTTGGATCGATCACCGGGAATTGGAAGAAATCCATCTTACCATCCAACTCTTCAGGGAAGTTTGGCGTGATGAAGTTACCCATCAGGTACATCGCCGCCTTGCCGTTATACAAGAAAGGCTGCGCTTCTTGCCAAGAGTAAGACGCGTGATTCTCAAGGAAATAGCCTGGCTCAACTAATTCTGCCCAGTTTGCGAAGGTTTTCTTCACACGCTCATCCGAGTAAGGCACCTTGCCATCCATCAACTGGATATGAAAATCAAGGCCATTGGTACGCATGTTGATGTAATCAAACCACCCTGCCGCAGTCCATAGGTATTTAGTGCCTATCGCAAATGGCGCAACACCATTCTCTTTCAACGTTGCAGACGCTGATTTTAGGTCTTCCCACGTTTTCGGCTCACCAATGCCGTACTGTTCAAAAATGTCTTTGCGGTAATAGATACCCCACTGGTAATACGTGTATGGCACACCATATTGCTTGCCTTGCACTGTCATCGCTGGAGCGGCGGCAGCAAAGTCTTGCTTCATGTTTTTATCTGCCCAAATGTCACTCACATCTTCAAACAAACCACGGTCAACGAAGGCTTTCATTCGGTTACCCGCATACCAGAACACCACATCCGGCGGCGAAGTCACCAGCCAGTTACGGATCGTGGTCTTATACGACTCATGGTCATATAGATTGTACTTCACCGTAATATCAGGGTTCTCTTTCTCAAAGCGACTGATGATCTCTCCCCACGCCTCTTTGGGTGCAGGATCGGACGCATCTGAGTTAATGACTAACGTGCCAGCAAAAGCAGTGGTCGTCAGAGAGGCAGCAAGCACTGCAGAAGCAGCGATATGTTTCACGTATTTCATATTAAGGTCCTTGTTGTGGAGCTAAGCTCACTAAGTCCAATTTTTATTATTGTGTTGCGTAGAGTTTGTCGTGCTCGGTTACTCTTTTTGTATTAATCCACGATGGATTGGGTTCAATAAAGGCACCCGTTACATAGGCGCCTTTCATAGTTTCTACCCTTTCGTTGCGCCTAATGTAAGGCCAGCAATGAAGTGTCTTTGCATGGTAAAGAACAAGACAACTGGAGGGATCGCAGCGACAACCGCGCCTGCTGACATAAATTGCCAAGACGCTAACCATTGTCCTTGCAGAGAACTTAGTCCCGCAGTCACAGGGCGAACTTCGTCACTCTGAACCAGAACTAACGCCCAAAAGAAATCATTCCAGATGAAGGTAAACACCAGTACCGACAGTGCCGCTAGTGCGGGGCGAACCAGTGGCAACACCACATGCCAAAATATTCTCCATTCACTCACCCCTTCAACGCGTGCCGCTTCAATCAATGCATCCGGAATTCCCACAATGAAGTTACGCATAAACAAGGTACAAAACCCGGCTTGGAAAGCGATATGGAAGAAAATCAACGCCCAGTGCGTATCGTAGAGACCAAGGCCAATCGTTAGGTCACGTACTGGGATCATCAGGATTTGGAATGGTACAAAGTTACCCGCGATGAACATCGCAAAGATCCATACATTGGCTTTGAAGTTGTACTTCGCCAAAGCGTAGCCAGCCAGTGTCGACAACGCCACAGCCCCTGCGACAGCAGGTAAAGTGATGATCAAACTGTTGATTAAGTATTGCCCCATTGAGGTCGAGGTAAAGACTTGGGTATAGTTTTCAATGAATTGAATCTCGGTCGGCCAGCCCCAGTAGTTACCTTTATTGATGTCTTCCATCGAACGGATCGACGTCATCATCACTGCGATCAATGGCAATAACCACATCACGATCGAGAGCGGTAGAGCAACGCGATAACTGATATTAGTAAAGCGGCCAGCTTTTTGAATAGGTTGCGGATACATTATTTTTCACTCCTTAACATACGCCACAAGAAGTAAGCGATATAGATATCCATGATCAGGAATAGCACTACAGACACCGCGGCACCGTAACCCATGCGGTAGTTGAAGATTGACTCTTCATACATTTGATACGCCAGAACGGTTGAGCTACCCCAAGGGCCACCAGCAGTCATGGTCGCCACTAGATCGAATGAACGCAGTGCCCCGATCACGGTCACTACGACCGCGATAAAGGTGGCTGGCCTTAGTTGAGGCAACACCACATACCACAACATGCGCCACTTCTTCGCACCATCAAGGCGAGCCGCTTCTAACTGTTCAGGGTCGAGGTTATTCAGCCCCGTTAAATATAAGATCATGCAATAAGAGATCTGCGGCCATAAGCCCGCAGCGATGATTCCATAGGTCACGTAGTCCTCATCGGCAAGTATCGAAATGGGTTCAAAGCCAAGCGATCCAAGAGCAATATTGAAAAGACCAAAAGAGGGATCATAGAACCAAGAAAATACGAGACCGACCACCACTTGAGAGATAACAAACGGGAAGAAAAACAGAGATTTTACGACACGAATGCCCTTCACTTGTTGGTTGAGAAAAAGGGCAATAGCCAAGCCACACGGTGGCGCGAGCATAAAGAAGATCAACCAAAGGAAGTTATTCGTTAACGAAGTATAAAAAGCATCTGAATCAAAAAGCTCACGATAGTTCTCAAGCCCCACCCACTCTTTTTCACCCAAGCCATCCCATTCAAAGAAGCTCAACCAGATACTGTCTAAGATGGGGTAGATCACATAGAGCGAAAAAATTGCGATAGCGGGCGCTAAGAATAACCAAGGGGATACCTTGGAACTAATACGCCGCTTTTTATTGGCTGATGGGGTACGATTTTCTGGGTATATCGTTTTCACAGATTGCTCCATTTCCCGAAATTCCTTGTCTTCAAAGCTTTATTTTCTATTTGATGAATTACCAGTCATTTTCGTAAATTCAATCAAGCAGCTCAGCGTTTATAGTAATTACGTTCAAATATTAGGCTCATTGATAACATTACGCACAGTTATGTTTCATTTCTGTAAACGTTTCCACAAAAAACAATATGATTTGTAAAATTTGTATGACGAGGATCAATAATTCATGCGAGGCATCTAACAAATTTCTGATGAAAGCGTATGTTTTAAAGGCAAAGTGATGTAGTCCAACGAGGCAAGGAGAAAGCATGGCTGATATCAGCTTAAAACAGGTCATCAAGCGTTACGGTGATATACAAACCATCCATGGTGTTGATCTAGAGATAAATAATGGCGAGTTTGTTGTATTTGTTGGCCCGTCTGGCTGTGGTAAATCAACCCTCCTACGCTTAGTGGCTGGCCTAGAAGAGATCACAGAAGGTGAAATCCATATTGGCAACGACCTAGTCAATGATGTTGATCCCGCTGAACGTGGTGTCGCTATGGTGTTCCAGTCTTATGCACTCTACCCTCACATGACTGTTGAAGAGAACATGGGCTTTGGCCTGAAGATGAATGGCGTCGCCAAAGAAACCGTCGAGAAACAGGTCACCAGTGCTGCGAAAACGCTTCAACTAGAACCTCTATTGAAACGTAAACCTAAAGAGTTATCTGGCGGACAACGTCAACGTGTCGCTATCGGTCGAGCAATAGTTCGTAACCCAAGAGTGTTCTTATTCGACGAACCCTTGTCTAATCTAGATGCAGAACTTCGTGTCGATATGCGCTTACAAATCGCTAAATTGCATCAAGATCTGCAAAATACCATGATTTACGTAACTCACGATCAAGTCGAAGCAATGACACTTGCGGACAAAATCGTCGTGCTTAGAGACGGTCGAGTGGAGCAAGTCGGCTCACCTCTAGAACTGTACCATTCTCCTCAAAATGAATTTGTGGCAGGCTTTATCGGTTCTCCGAAAATGAACTTCTTACCTAGTTTGGTCAATAGTACCTCTGAGACTCATGCCCAACTGACCGTTAATGGCCTTAGTAAAATCACTCTGCCCCTGCCAAATGATGGCCTTGTTGAAGGGCAAAAGCTGACTCTTGGTATTCGACCTGAACATCTAGAGATCAATGGCGAGTCAGATATCACGATTGAGTTCCAGAGCGAAGTGGTAGAACGATTGGGCAACAGCACTTACATGTTTGGCCAATCATGTGGCGTTGATAGCTTTAAAGTTCACCTCCCTGGAGATCAAGAGGTCACTCGTTATCAGTCCCTCAATTTAAATTTCGCATCCATTAACTGCCACCTATTTGATGCCGAAGGTCAACGTATTAACTAGCTCTTTCAAACGGTAAAGCTGGCTCGAAACGCTAGCTTTACCTCATAATTCATTCACCGTAATCACCTTATTCTGTAGTGCTTACCTCTATTCTTTACTTCTTATCTCTCTATGAAACGATTCAAAAAGTTTCATGTACCCCACTTAGTTTTTGGCTCTAACGACCTTATTGGTATTTTCTTTACCCTTAATAGCTATCCGGACATTAATTTGATAGTCGTTTACTAAATAATCGCTAAACTATAATGTCGCCTACCCCTTTTTGAGAAAACCTAAATGCCTAATGCTGATTCCACCCTAAACAAACGTATGGGAATCGTTGCGCTCACCTGGCCAATTTTTATCGAAGTTCTTTTAAGAACAGCACTCAACACCAGTGATGTATTCATGTTATCGGGATACTCAGACAAAGCCGTGTCTGCCGTTGGTGTTATCTCTCAGATATCCTTTTTCCTTATCATCGTCTCGACCATGGTCAGCAGTGGTACTGGCATTCTAATCGCCCAATATAACGGCGCCTCTCGCGACCAAGAAAGCGCACAGGTCGGCGTTGCTAGCATCATATTGGCGATTGTTATGGGTGTATTGCTGAGTATTTTCGCTGTGCTGGGCGCTGAATACTTTATTCCGCTCTATCAACTTGAAGCTCAGGTAGAGCAGTACGCTCAAGAGTATCTGTTCATCAGTGGTGCGCTGACCTTTAACGTCACGATAGGTGTGGTGCTCACCACGATCCTGCGCAGTCATGGCTATTCAAAATCACCCATGGTCATCAATATGATTGCAGGTGTTATTAACGTGTTCGGCAACTACTGCGCACTTTACCAACCTTTTGGTCTGCCGGTTTACGGCGTGCAAGGCGTAGCAATTGCGACCGTCATTAGCCAAGTAATAGGGATGTTTATCCTGATTGGTGTCGTCAGAAGTAAGGGCATTGATCTACCACTGAAACAATTTAAGTCGGTACCTAAAGCCATCTATCAGAAGATCATTAAGATTGGCTCGATGAACGCCGGAGAAGTGCTGTCTTACAACATGGCGCAGATCACCATCATGTTCTTTGTCGTGCAAATGGGCACGGCTTCGTTGGCAGCATTCACCTATGCACAAAACATCGCTCGCCTTTCTTTTGCATTTGCACTGGCGATTGGTCAAGGCAGCCAAATTCAAACGGGTTACTACATCGGCAAAGGTTGGATTGATGAAATCGCCAGCCGAGTGCAGCGTTATTTTGTGGTTGGCTTTATCGCCTCGACCACCATTACCTGCGTGATCTATCTGTTCCGTTTCGAGATTCTGGACGTGTTCACTCAAGACCCTGAAATTCTAGCGCTGACAGCCTCTCTGATTGCTGGATCTATTATTTTAGAAGCAGGCCGCGTGTTTAACCTGATCTTCATCTCTTGTTTGAAAGCCGCTGGCGACATCAAGTTCCCAGTGAAAATGGGCATTGTCAGCATGTGGGGCATTGGCGTCGCGATGAGCTATCTACTTGGTGTGCATTGGGGTTATGGCGTATTTGGTGCTTGGATGGCAATCGCGATGGATGAATGGTTCCGCGGGTTAATCATGGTTCGTCGTTGGCGAGCAAAAAAATGGACTCGCTTCTCTTTATAATCCAATAAAAACAATTACCTAAACAAAACGTTAGGCATCTCAGTTATCACAACTGGGCTGCCTTTTATAGTATTTGGCCTATAATGTTCCTTCCCGTTTATTAGCTGTACGGCCTCCATACCCTACTCGTTCAATTCCCTCCTATTTCTAATCACACCTCTACTCTTCATTACCTTCTATCCAATATAGAAAGTGTACTAGAGGAAAGCATTATCAACATTTTCTATATAAAGATTATTCAATCGTAAGGATTATCAAACAGGGTCACTCGAACTACTATTATTTCGTCCCCTAGCCAAGACGTTAGCAAGATAGCGACTAAAACGACTAATAACTAAAGTGCACAGGCTCATTCAGAGTGCACAACGTGGAGAACATCATTATGTCTTACTATTCAGTACTAGAAGTAACACCAACAACAGATGCATGGGTTGCCGATTACATTGGCCCTGCAAACAAACTGGTTGCTCAATACGGCGGTAAATACCTAGCCCGTACTTCTAGCCACGAACGCCTTGAAGGCGACGCAGAACAGCCTGCACTTCGTATCATCATCGAGTGGCCATCGAAGCAAGCTGCGGTAGATTTCATGAACGATCCTGGTTACGTTCCACACCTAGCAGCCCGCACTGCAGGTTCAGTTAGCCACCATGCGCTTATCGAAGGTAAAGACGACCTAGCGTAATCAAGAGTCCAATTCTTAGTTAATGGCTATGATTAAACATGACCATTTCCAAAACTAGAAAGCCGCACCATCATTGTGATGGTGCGGCTTTTTATTGTTCGCTCTAAAGCATTTGGCCTATGATGATCTTTTCACTTAACCAACTATTAATTACCAAATAATCAGTTAGTTAATAAGTTATCTTAGAGTATCAAACCGTCGCTTCAACGCCCTTCTTTCGCTTTGCTAGTCGTCCAAAAATACCGAGCAACATAACAATGCCACACACGCCATAAACTTGCATGATGGTTGGATCGTCCGATACAAAACCAACATCAGAGAACATAACGTAAGCGCCAAGCACCATGTAAAGAATGATAGCTGAAGCCTCGAAGCGGAACTCCCACGGCGTCACATCGATATTTTCGTTTACTGGCATCTCGTACTCAGATTCACGAGGCATAAAGTGACCAATGATGAACATCAGCGTGGTACATACTACGAACAGAATCGCCAATTGGTGTAGGAAGTGAATCGGTGTTTTGAAGACTAGCTGCATTGCCGCATAAGAACTTACGAACACCACCAGCGCCACTTTTGCTGCTAGAGCAGGTACACGTTTAGAGATGTAACCAACAAATACGATGGTAAAGATTGGCACACTAAAGAAACCAGCCACCATTTGCAGGTACTGGAACAAGCCTTCAGGTGCGTACATGATGAAAGGAGCGATACATACCGAGATAATCGCAATCACAACACCAAAGATACGTCCTTTACCGACCAGTTCTTCATCCGTTTTACCTTGACCAAACAGCGGCTTATACACGTTCAATGCAAACAAGGTAGTTGAGCTGTTCAACACGCCGTTGAAGGTGCTCAGAATCGCACCAAACATCACGGCAACGAAGAAGCCTACCAAAGGCTTAGGTAATACTTCGTTAACCAAACGGGTATACATGGTATCTGGGTTGCCTGCATCAGCACCAAACATGTGGAACGCAATAATACCTGGAATGATCAGGAACAGCGGAGAGATAACCTTAATTGCGCCGGCAAGGATGACACCTTTCTGTCCTTCTTTTAGGTTCTTAGCACCCAATGCACGTTGGATGATCGATTGGTCAGTACCCCAGTAATACAAGTTCACCAACAGTAGACCAGTGAACAATGTCGAGAACGGCAGTGGATCGCTTTCTGTACCGACAGATTGAAGCTTCTCTGGTGCCGCATACAGCAGAATATCTAGACCTGCACCAAAGCTGCCCTCACCCAGCACCATCAAACCAAATACTGGAATCATCATGCCGCCGACAATCAGACCGATACCATTGATGGTATCTGCGATGACCACGGCTTTAAGACCGCCATAAATGGCGTAAAAGAAGCCAAGTAGTCCAATTGTCGCCGAAATTAACGCTATCGAGCTAAATTCAGAGATATTCAGTAAGGCTTGAACATCGAAGATTTCGCCAAGAACAACGGCACCAGCGTAAAGTGTGGTTGGCAAAATATTGATAACGTACTGGCACAAGAAAAGCAGTGTTACGAACTTCTTCACAGACATGTCGTAGCGGCTTTCTAAGAAATCTGGAATGGTGGTAATGCCTTGCTTCAAATAGCGAGGAACAAGCATCAATGCGATGATGACCAACGTGACACCCGATGCAACTTCCCATCCCATCACACTCATATTATGCGTGTAAGATTGGGCACTCATGCCCACAAAGCTGGTTGCGCTTAGGTTGGTTAAGATCAGTGAACTGGCGATCAGGCCACCGGTCAGGCTTCTTCCGCCAAGAAAGAAGCCATCTTGTGAGGTGTTTTTGTCGTTCTTAACTTTGTTGTAGGTGTACGCGACAACAAAACCAGTAAACAACAAAAATGACAGCAGAACTGTAATAGACATTTTGTTTTCCTTTCGTTTAGTTATTGCGGCAGCACTACCCCGCTGCCGATTATAATTTTTATATTTAGATTTTTATTTGTAGGGGTACTCAGAGTCAGAAATTCACATCTTTTTTAGATGCACAATTAAGGCTGACTCCGGGTCTAAAATAGGTAAGGTCAGTCCAATTTCTTTGAGGTTGTCACCGCTTAACGTCAATGTTTTATCCAACCATTGAGGGCGTTGCTTCATCAGTTGGAAGCTGGTTTGTGGCATCTCCACCAGCTTCACTTTGTATTGAGCATTGTCTTCGACACAACTGATTCGAAGGGGTGACGGCAGAGCATGATCTGGCATGGCTAATTGGCACACCGTAATCAACATCTCGTCATCATTTTGCACACCATAAATGTTCTGATTCTTATCCGCAGGATCCATACGGAAGCTACGACCAGAGTGCAGAATATGGCGGAACTGTTTATGTAGAGCGATATAGTGAGAGAAGGCTTTCTTCTCTTCTTGGGACTCTTTTACTGGGTCTAGCTCAACGCCCATGTGTCCCATTAATGCCGTTACACCGCGCATATTGATACTATGACGACGATTCGTTGAGTGGCACTCAGCTGGGCCAATGTGTGCGCCCATCACTTCTGGTGGAAAGAAGTAACTCATGCCCTTTTGAATCGCTTGACGCTCAAGCGCATCATTACAGTCTGATGCCCAAAAACGATGGGTACGCTTAAGGATTTCAAAATCGATACGACCACCACCAGACGAGCAAGATTCAATCTCAACCTCTGGGTGTGCCTCGTTAAGTTGGTCAACTAAACGATACAAAGCCTGAGTTTGGCCGTGCACTGCAGCTTTACCGTTATGCCCAGGTTGAACCAATTCGCGGTTCATGTCCCACTTAAGGTAGGTGATGTTGTAGCGAGTGAGCAGATCATCTAAACGTGAGAACAGGTAATCAAAGCACTCTGAATTTTGCAGGTCTAAAACATACTGCCAACGACCTGAAGGTTGATGATAGCCTTGCAAACCAAGAACCCAATCAGGGTGGTTACGATATAGATTTGAATCTTGGCTCACCATTTCAGGCTCAACCCAAAGGCCAAACTCCATACCTTGCTGGTTCACATGCTCAATGACAGGCTCTAAACCATTTGGGTATTTCGCTTCATCGAGATACCAGTCGCCTAACGCTGCACGTTCGCCGTCACGCCCAACGAACCAACCATCATCAATAATGAAACGCTCCACGCCCATCACACTGGCTTCCTTCGCCATCTGCATGATGTATTCAGGTTTATGATCGAAGTAGATCCCTTCCCAAGTATTTAGGTGAACAGGACGTGGCTTATCGGTTGGAAAGTTGATGATGTTATCGCGAACAAATTGCTGAAAACGCTGAGCGATACCATTCAGCCCTGAATTGCTGTAACAGCCAAATAGCCAAGGTGTTTGATAGCTTGCTTGAGGTTCAAGAATGGATTCGCCCGCCAGCAATAACTCGCCAGCTTGCACAAAACGACGACCATCACTACGAACATCAGCACGCATTTGGTGGTTGCCACTCCAACCTAAATGGAAGCCCCACACCAAACCTTGTTGTTCTGAGAATCCTTGAGTGCCGGCAAACATACCTGGAAAGTTTTCATGAGAGGTTCGGCCGCGGCGGTTCTCTTGCATGAAACCACCGTGCTCAAAGCGCTGTCGCTGTGTTTGGAACTCATGGCACCAACGACCATGGAACGTCATCAGCTCATTAGCGTGATTCGGCAGTGGCAGTGTTGAGGACAATTTGTTGAGGTAGTATTTACTGTCGCCTTTATTGGTAATTGTGACACGCTTTTGAACCACATCAGATTGGTAATCAAGCTTAATTTCGACGGTCAGTTCAAGCTTGGCTACCGTGTCTTCAAGAACAAATGTCGCTTGCTGCACGTTAGCTTCAACGTCTGTAGTATTAGCCTCAACACGTGTGGTATTAAATACTGGCGCCCAATCCAAGCCATCACGATGCCCTTCAACTCCCGGTGCGTTAAAGTGACCACTGCCCAATTCAGGACATAGAGAAAGTGGCACATCGACATCAAGGCGTGCTTGAGAAATCGGTCTCTCGGTTGATAACAGCAGATCTTCATCAATGCTGGCGATCTTCGCTCCCCAGTGCAGGATCTCTGGAACACGCCCTGATTTGATGATCAAACTGTGATTTTTACTTGTTAGATGAATAAACTCGCTCATAGCCAATCTCATATTGTTTTCGTAAACATAAGTTGAGATTAATAGTGAACCTAGAGACTATAATTAATACTAATTCGAACAAATAACGTGATCTAAAAGCAGTTATTCCTTATGAAAATTTGCACAAGATCGACTGTTTTCGGAAACATAAATAGTGTTTCAAATGACATTTATTTGAAGGTGTACAAGGTTTATTTCATCAAGATTGGTTAGGCTTATATCATTGTCAAAGTCTGATGAGCAGAATAATGAGTGTCACCTTTAAAGATGTCGCAAAGTTAGCGGGTGTCTCTACCCAAACCGTTTCTCGAGTGACAAATGGTTCAGAGAGCGTCGCCGAATTAACACGTAACAAGGTTAATGCGGCCATTAAGCAGTTGGGATATGTGCCAAACAAAGGCGCGCAAATGCTCAGTCGAGCTAAGTCCACCAGCGTTGGGTTGGTGACTCTCGATATGGCACTGCATGGCGCAGCGATGATCGCCAATGGCGTGCGAATGCAGGCTCATGACATGAATTATGGTATCGCTTTTTCTGTTGTGTCAGAGCCCAACCTCGCTAACACGCGTGAAGCCATCCGAGAATTGATGGCTCAACAGGTCGACAGCATCATTCTGAATGTGCCTTTAAAAAGTGCCGATGCAGAGTTATTAGTCGAACAGTACCGACACTTAAATCTTATCTTCATTGATGTCCCTTCTAACAGCCAAGTGAACTATGTTTGCGGTGATCACGCTGAAGGAGCAAAACTTGCAGCTCAACATCTGATAGAGAGTGGGCGAACTCACTACCTATTGATCACAGGTCCAAATGAATCCAGTGCATCACAGATTCGTCACCAGAGTTGGTTAGCAGTGTTATCAGATGCCGATTGCAAAGTGCCGTATCAACATCAAGGAAACTGGCAAGCAGAAAGTGGCTACCTTGGTGTTCGCGAAGCTGTCGCGAAGCAAGCTGTATTTGATGCTGTGTTGGTGGCAAGCGATCAGATGGCATTAGGAGCATTACGCGCCCTGCAAGAACTGAAAATCCCAGTGCCTGACAAGGTCGCAGTCGTCGGTTTTGATGGCATCGAAGACAGCGCTTTCTTTAACCCACCATTGACCACCATCAAGCAAGACTTCACCACGATTGGCCGACAAGCCGTGAAACTTGCAGAGAAGCTCAACGCTAATTCACAAGATGCTTTGCTACAACACCATATCGAAACTACATTACTTCCAAGAGAAAGCAGCCAACCTAAGGTGACTGCTCATTATAAGAAACAAGAGATAGAACAACTGCTGCAACGGATTCAAACCCTTCTGCCTGAATCGAGATGAAAAGAAAAAGCGCTAGGGGGAGCTAGCGCTTTAAGACCAACTAAGTCCGTTTAGCCTGGTAGGTTTTTGAGCTATATCATAGGGATATAACCAATTTTTTTACTTAGGTAAATCAAAAAGCCTATTCTTTACGACTGCTTTGAGCCGTAAATTAAGTATAGTCGGGTTGTGAAAAATGGAAGGAATTATTTCGTTTATTTTTGCTAAAACGAATAAAGCTAAAGTAGCAAAGGAGCTTAAATGAACTAACCTTTAATCATGATAGAAAATCTTGATGAGGGGTTACATGGATCCAGAGACGACAGCCGCTAAACCCGTTCCCCAAAAAGAACAATCAAGCTTGATATCGTCTTTACTTCATGAATTCAGAAGAAACAAACTGATTTTGTATTATGTTGCATTCATTGCCCCACTCACTTTAATCATAAACATGTTTGTTCCCGAGAATATGAAATATGACATTTATAGCTATATCGATGTTTTGATTACTATTTGCTATGTCACTTTTATTATTTGGGCCACATATTACTATTGTTATTTATTGTTTAAACGAGAAAAGAGCCCAACGATACGGCTAATAAAAAAAGTAAAATCACTGCTATTCCCCATATCTAAGCCTATTTATTTTGTTTTGTTAATGCTCGTATTAAACATTTCATTCTCGAGCTATACATTTATAAAGTCACTCATACCTCACTTTAATCCATACAACTTAGACCTTACCTTTTATCATTTGGACAAGTGGCTGCACTTCGGTATATCTCCATGGGAAATAACACATTTCTTCCTGCCTAATGCAGCTTCAACTTTAGTGATTAATTTTCTATACAATTTGTGGTTTTTTCTTATGTGGGGGATGTTACTGTTTTTCATTGTCTATCGGAAAAATGACCAACTGCGTAACCAGTTTATCCTCACATTTTTAGTCTCGTGGTTCCTTCTGGGAAACATCATGGCAACATTATTATCATCTGCTGGCCCTGCATTCTTTCATCATTTTCATCATCAAGATCTCTATCTAGAGTTGATGCAACGTCTGGATCTACAGAACAATGAAATAACTCAACTAAGTGTATTTTCTTTATGGACATTGTCAGCACAGGATATGCTTTGGGATAGCTATGTTACAGGAATAAGAGGTAGAGGAACGGGCATCTCTGCCATGCCTAGTTTGCATGTAACAATCGCAGTGTTAATGGCCATGACCGTATTTCGGTTAAACAAAAACTGGGGATATATTGCGTGGGTTTACGCTTTTTTTGTCCAAATTGGTTCCGTTCACTTAGCTTGGCATTACGCGATAGATGGCTATTTCGGCGCAATACTTGTTGTTGCTCTCTGGCATTTGATCGGTTACTTACTCCGAAGGAACGCGCCCTAAATTACTCGGCAGTAATAACAATCTCAACCGCTTGAGAAATTATCTTTCTCAAATGAGTATTCTTGTCGTCCAATTGTTTTCCCTTGCGATAAACAAGCTGTATATCGAAGTCTGGGACATCTATCGGCGGAGCAACTGCTATCAATGAACTATCTACATTAGGGGCATTTCTAGCAACTAGCTTAGGCACAATGCACAATAGCTTTCTTCCACTGATCAACCGTTTAACCGTTAAGAAGTTACTCGATGCGATTGCCACTTTTCTTGTGTAGCCCAGCTCTGCCAGTTTAATATCAACCGCCGTTGTTAGCGCGCCACTCGGTGACACTAACGCGTGCTCTACAGAGACAAACGATTTTAGTGACATCGGCAGGTCTACATCCATAACCGATTCATCAAGCAAGCAGACATGCTGCTCAGTGTAGAGGTGTTCAATACCATACAATTTAGGAGCCTCACCGAAACTACCTATTGCAATATCTAGCTTTGCCTCTTCGAATACTTGCTGGTAATTGGTTCGATTAACGTTGAAAAACGCAACTTGAGAGCTTGGTGAAGCTTGTTTGATAAAGTCGAATATCATTGGCCCAAACATCTGCTCTGCATAATCGGTAAGCCCTATTTTCCAACTGCCTTTATAGCTATCAACTTCAAACCTTTTGGATAAAAGAACTTCTGATTGAATGGTATTAAGCAGCGCATCGACTGTGCTTGATAATTCAATCGCTCTGTCGGTTGCTTCCATCTTGCTACCAACACGTTCAAATAAAGGGTCATCAAACAGCTTTCGTAATCGTTGCAGGCTATGGCTCATCGCAGATTGACTAACATAACAACGCTCTGCAGCCTTACTGACACTGTTGGTTTTATACAGCGCCTGTAATGCAATCAGTAAGTTAAGGTCGATTCCTTTCCAGTTAAAATCAGCCATGCATCAAAACCCACTTCATTAATAGTTATAATTAAAACAATTAATTTGAATCATAGTGCAACTCCACCTAAATTACGCTAAACATTTATCTGGAATCGAGCATGCTTTCAATTTTTAAAACCTTTTTCTGGCTTGGCTGGATTAGCTTTGGTGGACCAGCAGCACATATTGGCTACTTCCGTAAAACCTTTGTGGAGAAACTGAATTGGTTATCCGACGAAGAGTATGGGCAAATTGTTGCTCTCAGTCAGTTCCTACCGGGACCCGGTTCAAGCCAAGTTGGCTTTGCGGTTGGCTACAAGAAAGGTGGCTTAACTGGTGCGATTGCCGCTTTTATCGGCTTCACTTCCCCATCGGTCATTCTGATGCTGATATTGGCTTTAGTGAGCAACCAACTATTAGAAGCGCCGTTATTCAACTCAATCATCCACGGACTAAAGCTACTCGCAGTTGTGGTTGTAGCTGATGCAACGTTCGGCATGTACAAAAACTTTTGCCAATCAAAGATAGCGATCGCCTTGTGTGTGATGACAGCGATTGTACTGCTGTTAATTCCGGGGATCTGGTCGCAAATCTTCGTACTTCTGTTTGCAGCTATCATTGGCAGCACGTTTTTGACTTCACAAGAGCTAAAGACGGTTCCATCGACACACAAAATATCCATAACACCGCTCATTGTTTTCGTAGCGCTTTTGGTTGGTCTTCCTCTGTTCAGTGCGTACTCTCAAGGTGTTGAAGTATTTGGTTTGTTCTACCAAGCGGGCAGCTTAGTATTCGGTGGCGGCCATGTGGTACTCCCATTGCTACAAAATAGTATTGGCGACCAACTATCGCAAGATGCGTTCCTTACGGGTTATGCAGCAGCACAGGCAGTACCAGGGCCTATGTTTACACTCGCAACTTACTTAGGTTATGTATTGATGCCATCAGCACCGATCACAGGCGCACTACTCGCAACGATTGCTGTGTTCTTGCCAGGCTTCTTATTACTACTAGGTGTACTGAAAAACTGGCAAGCAATTGCGAGTAAACCTTTGGTAGCTGGCGCTCTTACTGGTGTGAATGCAGCGGTTGTCGGTCTATTGCTTGCAGCCCTGTATCAACCTATCTTCACAAGCGCAGTGAGCAGCGGCATAGACTTCGCTCTGATCATTATTGGTGTGTGGCTATTGAAAATAATGAAGATGCCGATTGTAGGGTTAGTTGGTACCTTTATCGCGGCAGGTGTAATTCTTAACTACTTGTAATTAAGCGCTCAAATACCAAACTGACTAACAAATAATAGCCCCTGATAAGGAAACTCATCAGCGGCTATCTTCTTTGTAATGGTTTAACTCGATAGAAGCGTTATATCGGAGTGCTTGCTTTCATTTCCCTTACCTCTGCCAACGCGCGATTTAGGTTCTCATTGGCAATTTTGTAGTAAGAAGGTTTTTTATCGATCGCTTGTTGAAGATAGGGAATCGCTTCATCAGGTCTTCCTTGAATGATCAGAAAGTACCCAACATTGTTGAGAGCTTCCGGTGCATCCATATGGCGCATGAAAACATTGATCGCCTTTTTCACATCACCTGATGCTAGGTAGATAAGTGCAAGGTTGTTCTGAGCTTTCTCATTATTAGGTTCTATCTCTAACGCCGAACGCGTGTACTGATACGCTTCTTTGTAGTTACCATACATGTAATGGGAATAGCCCATGTTCAATAGTGCTTTTACCGAAGTCTTATCGATAGTCAGCGATTTCTTAAAATATTCTTGGGCAATCTGATGTTTACCTTCTACATCTTCCAAGACTCCGATTCCCATGTAAGCCAATGCCGGAGACATACTATCAACCTTCAAACCCGCAACTTCACTTTGACTTAACGCTTGGTAATTTTTCGTCGTTTCACTGCTTTTTAAACGAACTTGGTCTGCATTAACCGCTTTAAAGAAATAGCTGCGACCTTCGTCTGTACGACGCTGTTTAGTATATAAAACACCTAATTGCTCTAAGACTTCAGTATGCGCAGGGTTAAAATCTAGTGCAGCGAGATACGCTTTTTCAGCGAGAGCATAATTGCCTCTAGATGAGTGAATTCGACCGATCGTAAAGAGCGTTTTATCGTGAAACTCTTGTTCAGTAAAAGACAAAGATCGAATGTATTCATAAAGCGCTAAATCGATGTTGTTGTCTCTTAATGCCACGTCACCTCGCATGATGGCTTCTTTTTCACTAACAGGTGGATCGTCACTGGTTAAGGTGTCGATTGGCTTTCCCGAATACAATTCAGCATCAAACTGATTGGTTGGTTCATCAGAAGAGGCACACCCGAGAATCAATAAAGGCAGTAAAAGTAAAACCATTCTGTTCATTCGCATCATAAACCAACTCCTGGCGCACTTAATGCGTCCATAACAATCATCATCCCTGGTCCAAGGGCAACAATGAAAAAACAAGGCCAAATAAATAACAACATAGGAAACAGCATCTTGGTAGGTATTTTAGCGGCAATTTCTTCGGCCGCCTGCTGGCGCTTATCTCGAAAATCTTCGGTGTAATCACGTAAGGTTTGCGCCAAACTCCCCCCCATTCTTGAAGCATGTGAGAGCAAAGACACAAGCCCTTCTAGCTCACGAAGTCCCGTCCGCTCCACCAACTGACTCAGGGCATCTGGCATGGTGACACCCGCTTGGATTTTGGCAAATACCGTATCTAGCTCATCGGCAAGTTCAGGTTGAGAAATGTAGAGCTCATTAGCGACGCGCCCTAGAGCAGCATTAAAGCCAAGACCTGATTCAGTACACACGACAAGTAGATCAAGTGCATCCGGCACCCCATTTCTAATTTTTCTTTGTCTCTCTTTTTGCATTTTACTCAACACAAAGTTAGGTAAAAACGTACCGACAAAGATACAAGTCACAATCAATAAATTGTTGTAACTGTCGCCAATGGCTAGATAAAACACCATGAAAGCACAAACAAACCCGATTAATGCTGAAAGCACTTTTAGAGCGTAAAACACCGAAAGTGCACTTTTTTCATGGTATCCCGCATGCATTAATTTTTCGGAGTACGTTTCGTTGTCCTTTGTGTTTCCTCGCCCAATAAATGGCGTTAAAGACTCCAAGGTATTAGTAAAATCATAAGGTTTTCGGCTGCCCGTTTGGTTGCCGCCCCCAGAAATCTGCTTTAACTTTTTATCCAACGGCGAGCGTGAACCAACAAACAAAAAACCTAAAGTAAGAGTAAGTAACATCGTGGTGAGCAGAATCATTCCGTAAAGCAAGGTTTGACTGCTGAAACCGATCTCAGAGAGTGTTTGTTTCCATACTTCCAAATCAAAGAATTCCATAATCTATATCTCGATATTTATGATTTTTCTTATCCACAAGGCCCCAATAGCCAATAAAACCACTCCAACACTGACCATCGATATTCCTCTCGGGTCACTGTACAAAGGCTCGATATATTCGGGGTTTACGAATTTAAGACCGAAAAAAAGGGCAAACGGAGACAGAGTCAGTATCCAAGCTGAAAGTCGACTCTCGGCAGAAAGAGTTTTAACTTTCCTTTCTAATTTAAAGCGGGCTCTTAATACTTCAGATACTTTTTGTAGGTTCTCAGAGAGATTGCCCCCGGTTTCTTTCTGCAGCATAACCGCACTAGAGAAAGCCAACATTGAGACGGTCGGCACCCTTTCTGACATTTGTAAAATGGCGAGTCTTAAATCGTAGCCATAGTTGAGTAAGTTATAGGTATTTTTAAATTCGACCCCAATAGGCTCAGGCATCTCTTCGCCTACCTCATTGAAAGACTGAACCAGTGGTTGGCCAGCTTGTAAGGCCCTTCTGATAATATCCAAGGCTTCTGGTAGCTGTTCTTCAAATCTTGCCATTCTGTAGGTCACTCTATTTTGTACAAACAGATAAGCGATGACCCAAACAAAGACAAAAGCGGCAACACAAATGAACCACACCTGATTAAAAACCAGAGCGATCAGAACTAATAACGTTCCACATAAAAATACAATCAACAAGAAACGACTCAATGTGAGTTTAAGGCCAGCTAACTCAAGCATGCGTTTCAGGTCAGCAAAGAAAGGAATAACGATCAATTTTCTATCGAGCGGTGATAACTCTTTGTTGTAGTGTTCTTTTAAGAGCGACAAGCTCTCCTCGTCGATATTCCTCTGCGTCTCTTTTAAACGACGAGATAGCTCTTTGTGCTTGGCTTTCTTGCCAGCAGCAGGTAATAGCAATGCCTGTGAAATAAATAACACTGCGACAAACAACAGGGCCAACGATACAGTTACATTATCCATAATCGGCTCCTCAGCTATGTGACTCAGTAAAGAGCTCAAACGGTAGGTCAAGGCCACGCTTAACTAACTGGTCATGAGACTGAGGTACCACGCCAGTTGCAGTGTAGTAACCTAAGATGTTGCCATGCTCATCTACACCTTGACGCTGGAAATGGAAGATCTCAGACATGGTTATCATCTCTCCTTCCATCCCATTGATCTCTTGGATACTGACCATGCGACGCTTACCGTCTTCTTGGCGCTCCATTTGAACCACCAAATGAATCGCAGAAGCTATCTGTGCTCTGAGGTTTTTCGTTGAAATATTCCAGCCCGCCATCGAGAACATGTTCTCGACACGACTGAGTGCATCTCTTGGTGTATTAGCGTGAATAGTTGCCAATGAACCATCATGCCCCGTGTTCATCGCCGCTAACATATCCACCGCTTCACTACCACGCACCTCCCCAACAACAATACGGTCAGGTCGCATACGTAAGGTGTTTTTGACGAGCTCTCGCTGACTGATCTCCCCTTTACCTTCAAGGTTTGCAGGGCGAGTTTCTAGGCGAATAACGTGTGGCTGTTGGAGTTGGAGTTCGGCGGAATCTTCAATCGTAATGATTCGTTGGTCTCGAGGAATAAAACCAGAAAAAATATTCAGTGTGGTGGTTTTTCCTGACCCGGTACCACCTGAAATCAAGATATTAAGTTCACCTTTTACAGCAGCTTCGACAAACTTAGCCATTTGTGGGGACGCAGACTTATATTCCAATAAGTTGTCCATCGTTAAGCTGTCTACTGCGAAACGTCGTATAGAGACTGAAGGGCCATCTAAAGCCAGAGGAGGGATAATCGCATTAACCCGTGAACCATCAACTAATCGAGCATCGACCATTGGCGACGCTTCGTCGATTCGACGCCCTACTTGGCTAACAATGCGATCTATGATGTTTCTAAGATGTCGGTCATCTAAAAAAGTATAAGGTGTTTTTTCTAATTTACCGCCACGTTCAACGAACACATTTTTAGGTCCGTTAACCAAAATATCGGATACCGTTTTATCTGCCAATAATGGCTCTAATGGCCCCAAACCAAAAACTTCATCTTCGATTTGCTTGATAACTCTCTTCCGACCCTCGGCACTCAGAGCATGACTTTGATCGTCAGCCATTAATTGAACAATGGCTTCATGAAGATCAACCTTGGCACGTTCTTTATCAAGGCTCGAAAGCAAGCCAAGGTCGAGTGTTTCGAGCAACTGCTTATGAAAATAATGCTTAATAGAAAGCTCTTGCTCTAAGACTTTTCTGGCTTCATTGACTGATTTTTCCTGCTCCTCATTGGCATCTAAGCCTTGCGGAGCAGTCGATTCATTAACAACACCCATAGGAAAAGCCGCGGTGTTATCACTTTCTTGTTGTGAAAATTGTTCTACTTTTTTTTCAAACTCAGGGTTTATATTTTTCCGTTTAAAAAACATACCGATCCCTCACCTATGCTTAGAACAAACAACCTATGAAAATATCTTTTTGAGCCAGCCTTTCTCTTCCTGCTCGGGAGGAGAAAGGATATGAGACAAATCGATGATCGAGCGCGTAATCGAACTCTTCTTCTTTGACTCAACCAAAGGCAGTCCTAAATTGGCGCTCTCTAGTGCCACTTTAAAATCGTTGGGCATTAAATGGATATCGTGCTTTCCAACGGTTTGTTCTATATCCGATAACTTAATGGTTTGTCGTTTCTCATAGCGATTTACAATGATCTCGATTGCGTCTTGTTGTAACCCATACTCAAATTTCAGAGTTCTTACCAATCGGTTACTATTTTTGACAGACACTAAGGTTTGCTGAGCAACCAGTAGCACCTTAGTCGCAGGAGAGATAGCCGATGCAAAAATATGATCTAGCCCTCGAGAGAAATCGATAATAATGTAGCGATAGAAGCGACGTAATACAGGCAATAACCGCCCAATTTTCTGCGCGTGTTCATAATCATCCGCGTTATTTTCATGCTTGAAGCTTAAGACGTGTAATCCTGACGAGTGCTTGTTCACCAAGCTTCCCAATGACATCTCATCCAAGTCATTGGAGCTATCGATGGCATCTGAGATGCTGTAAGTTGGTGTGATATTTAAATATTCAGGGATAACACCAAATTGAAGGTCTATATCAAGTAAAAGCACCTCATCTGGATGATAGCTAGCTATTTCTACGGCCGTATTGAGCGCCAAGGTTGTTGCTCCCATTCCACCTTTGGTGTTGATAAATAGGAACACTTCTCCATAACTCGAGTTTTCAATTTTCTCTGCCGCCGTTTTCTTGAGTAGCGGCAGAAGACCTGAAATAGAAATATCGTGAGATAGGAAATCTGAAGCCCCAAGTCTTAATGCTATTTTTAACGACCCGTTGTCATTCTCATCACCAAACACAACCAAAGATAAATCATGCTCTTCTAACTGCAGATTGTAGCTTTGTAGGTCGACCATTTTCTGAGCCCAACCACCACTGGCTTCGACAAAAATCAAATCGGGCGCATCAATATTTTTTACGTATTCTTCCGTCATCCCAAGCAAAGAAAATGACTCGATGTGAACATTTCGGCAGCGTTTCAACTGCTGTCTCATGTGAGAATGAAAATTCTCATTGTTATAAATGAGCCACACATTCAAGTTGGTTTTAAGGCGAATCGCATCGTCTTCATTCGGTAAAATATCAATTGCTTCGCCCATATTACCCACCCTGTATTTGTTCCGGACATCTTGTCCTAGTATTTGTATTGGCTTTAATTACACCTAAATTCTCAGCGGGTAAAATCGTCTCAAACGCAGGTGCCGCAAGAAACCCATTTGTCCCTAAAAAGCTGAGGTTGCTGATCAACTGAATGCCATAGCCTGTTGCTCTTGCTCGTACAAACTTAATTGCACTAAAATTGGTTTCGAAATCAGAGGTAATTTCAGCGCCAGCAGCATCCAAATACGCCACCTCCAAGTTGCTGTCACTAAACCCCAGTAGTGGAATGTCTTCTACAACAATCTCCGCAATATTATCGCGATCTAAGACGTAACAAACGGTCGCCAGCCTTGCCGCTTTTCTCGTCGCCTCGTTAACAATCTGGAGTGAGAACACATAAGCCCCCAAAGCCAAAATCAGAAAAATCAGCAAGAAAACCAACCAAGAAACTATCGTAAACTCGATAATGGCTAAGCCGTTATGCTTCTTGATTGATTTCATCAGAAAACCCTCATAACTGACGACACACTCAAGGGGACAGATAAGCTTTCAGATGAAAATGGAATCGATAAAAAGTGAGGAACATAGTCGTAATTAACCGTTACTCTCACATAACTGTCTGCTGAAGGAGGAGTGACAACTACGTCAGAAGTAGCAAGACTAGAAAGTATGGCCGTACCTGCAGTATTCTTACCGTAAACCACAACATTTTGAATTTCCGCAGTAGGAGCCAATGTCCCACCCTTTGTTCCGTAAACCTCACTCACAGCATAACGAACCCCGTTTTGAACCGATTTTGATATGATATTGTAGTGAATTAGGATGTTTCCCAGTTCAAGAACCAACACCAAGAAAAACAGTAATACCGGTGTCGCAATCAACATTTCAATCGCAGCGAGGCCTTGTTGTTTTTTTAAGTTGTTATCCATAACTAAGAGCCTCCTCCATCTGGGTCTTTATACAAAACAATTTTGTAAGGACCTTCAGTTGATGACTCAGCCCCACCTGAACCGCCAACAACACTGCAAGAATGTATAAATTCACCAAACACTGCCGGAGTACCTGAATTGTTAGTTGGCGCCTTTTGCAATAAGAAGAAGCACCCTATTTTCTGAACGGTAAAACTGGTTACTCCACCACTTTTACCTGAGCAATCAACCATAGGAATAGGAAGAATGCGTCGCCATGCTGTACCATCAGAGACACAGCCAGAGCCCATACTTGCTATACATGCGTTGGTGTCGGCCTCATATTGGGAATAGGTATAAGAGCCATCAAAATCAATATCACCCGTTTTACTGTCTATCTTAATTTCAGAACTGGGCTCAGTAGTTACATAATCAGATGGGTAATCTGAACTTGATAAGCCGCCACCATAATCACCAAAACGAGTATTTAAACCATCAGCTGTAGGACCAACCGTTCCCCCAGGCTTGGTAGTAACACTGTCTCCAATAGCGACGGAGTAATCATAGTAACCAGCTAAGGCTTCTTTTACCGTGCTTCCTCCAGATCCAAAATCCAGTAAGTGATAATTACCATTTCCCATTTGAGACAGTTTTTTATCGCCCACTTTTAGAGCATGAACTGCGCCTACCTCATAACCAAAGACATTGGTGATTGCCTCACCGGTAGCATCATCATAACCATCTTCGTTAATATCGTTATCTGAAGTCCCGTCACCAATACACACTCCAATAGGCACAATGTTATTCACGACTTGCAGCCCTGAACTTGGTCCTGCAACCGCCGATGCCGATACGCTTTTCTCTAAACCGAACATCTGAATAAAAAATTCATCCATATCTAATGAGCTGACATTAACTCGAATATATACATCATCATCAACACCAAACGTAGGTGTCCCCGCAAAGCTTTGAGGATCATTAGAGTATTCAACGCTAACCACAGCCGTCGAGAAATCAAATTCATGATTACCAGAAGATCCAGCCATGGCATTCAATGTTGATGTAACTTCAGCAGATACCGCGGCTTGATCTTTACTGTTATCCAAAATCGTCGCTGCCGCTAACGCCGCTGAATCAACCGCATTCTGTAAGCGAGTTTTATTCACTAGCATATGGTTTATATCCACAGCTAAAGCTGATACGGCTAGAAAAACTAACAGGGCAATGGTCACAAAGATGACTACCAACCCGCTCTGTTTTTTAGGCATTTTTGATACTTGATACAACATAAAGTACCTCCAAACTAATTAAAGCTCTTCAAAACCTGGCTGCTACTTCCGGCAAGTTCTTCATCGCCGCCTTTACCCACATACTTATCGTATCCCGCTTGCATGCGCTCCCCAGTACCATCAGGTAGAACCTGCAAGTTCTCTTGAGTTGCATTCGGGTTGTACGTTTGCTCCATTTTCAGCTTCGCAACCGACTGACCTAAAGGGGCATCATTCGCACACCCCACCAATAAAACGACGAGAAAGACCATCATTGTTTTTATCATATCTATCTCCTTATAAATCATGACCAAATGAACCTTCACTACCACCATCAGTTGGCGCGATACTCTTAGAAGAACTTGTACTACTGTTATCTTCGGAATCGGAAGGCTCAGCAATATAAGCACCTCTACCCAACAGGTAATATTCAAGATCATTAGGATCAACAAAAGCATCGGTTGGTAACGTGACTTTACTTCGGTCTACGGGTTTAGCGAGCCTCGGTGTAACAAGAATGACGAGCTCGGTTTCACCGGATATATATTCTTGGCTATTGAAAAGCTGACCTAACACTGGCACATCACCGATACCTGGCATTTTGTTACTTACATCTCGTACGTTCTCACTCAAAAGCCCTGCAATACCGATGGTTTGACCATCAGCGAGCTCAAGTGTGGAAGAAGCACTTCTACGTGTGATCGGTGGAATAAAGTATGTTGCATTGGTCGAACCTGGGTCGATCGTCAATGAGCTGTTATTAGCAATCTCACTCACATCTACCGCTAGGTTCAGATTGATTTTTTGATCGCTGAGTACAGTCGGAATAAATTTCAGCCCTACCCCGTACTCTTTGTACTCAATGGTAATACCGTCATCGTCTGGAACAGGAATAGGGAACTCACCACCCGCTAAGAACTCGGCCTTAGATCCACTCAATGCCGTTAGGTTAGGTTCTGCTAATACCTTAGCCACACCATTCTGCTTGGCGACATCCAACGCAAAGGTAAACAAGGTATTGCTATCAATGAATGAACCTAGAATCCCATAATCGGTTGACGTGGGAATATCAAAGATGGGCGTTGCCCCCAATACACCAGCTGGAACCGATGAGCCACCCCAAGAGAAATTAGAACCACTGGTTTGGAAGAAGTGGAAGTTTGCATCGAACTTTCTCACTAGGCTTCGCTGCACTTCTGCGACGGTCACCTCTAGCATGACTTGCTGAGCACCACCAATCGACATCAAGTTGATAACCCCAGTTGCAGCCGCTTGCTCACTGCCACTTTCTTTTGAATCATCCGCGGCTTGCCCTGCTGCGTAAGTTTCAGCAATTCTCATCGCCACATTCATTTTTTGTTGGTTACTGATTTGCCCACTTAACAGCAAACGATTCTGAGCGCTGTGTACCTCAATCGTTTCATCAGGAAGGAACTCGTACAGCTTCGACTTCAAACTATTAAGATCATGAGTGACTTCGATATTAATAGATTCAATCAACTGGCCGCGTGAATCCCATGCCATCAGGTTGGTTGCACCCAATTTGTTACCAATTAAAAACACTTCGTTTGACTTCAGAATCACGATATCCAAAACATCAGGATCACCAAGAGAAACCTTGCTCGCTTTGCCTGAAAGCACCACATGCGTGGATTTATGATGTGGAACCGTGACCGTTTTTCCGGTTTGTAATGAAGCAAAACTTACAGTCGAAAAACAAATCAGGCTCAACGCACACACTAATATTATTCTCATATCTCACCTCAATCCTTGACGCGAACATTGGATGTTTCCGTACCCTTAATAATGGTCACGCTTGGTCTAGGCACGTATCGACGAACGACTTTCTTTTCTACTTCATGAGGGTTTCTTAAGGTTAGCTGGATACTGCCTTTGCTCTTCGCCGTCAGAAGCTTTTCAGCATCTTTAGGGGTTACCTCAAGCGTTACCGCACGAACAATAATAGGGCTGTTTTCTTTGGTTCTGGCAGTCTGGTCAACGGCTAATACCTTAATGTCTTTCAACACCGTTTGAGTCGACGCAGAGTTTTTACCGTAGGAAACGGTATTAAGAATATCGACCTTATTTCCGGGTAGTAGGAAACCAGCCACACCAATAACATCATCCACTCGAATCGTCACTGCTCGCTTATTCTCAGGAATGAGTGCCGCAAGTGTCGAACCTTCACCCGGAACGGTAAAACGTAACTTATGAAGTACCTCTCCGGCATAAATAGTGTTCGCAACAACCTTACCAACGAGCTCTGACTCATCTGAATAGTTGTTGTCATTAATCCAATCAACTTCCATCAACTTAGTCGTTAAGAATTGCTTTTCAATTATGGTTCCAGCTTCAATTTCTTGAGACGCAACTACAACCGGGTGACGTTCAACCTCTTCGACTTCAACAGTCGGTTGAACTTGGTCGTCCATCCATTGCTTAGCAAAGAATACAGCTGCTAAGCCGAATACTACGGACAGTAAAAACAGTAGGAAAACCTGACTCTTATTCATTATTTTCTTCCTCGTGTCCATCAGAGGTAAAGTAGACTTCCCATGCCATGGAAAGAATATCGAAAGTAATAACGGGCGGGAGTTGCTCAAACGAAAGAATGTCTTTACTAATACCTACGAGGTCTTTCGGTAAGCAGGGGAAAAGTGGCACCTTATAAAGGGTGTGCATTTGCGACAGACGCTCAAAGAATCCATCTTGTAGCTCCATCTCTTTCTCCGCTACAACGTTCATCCATAAAGCTTCATAATCACGTTGATTAAGAGGTTTAAACTCAATTTTATAACCCAGTCGGCGTAAGAATGCTGGGTCACTGATCTTCTCAGGGTTCAAGTTCGTGGAGAAGGCAAGCGTTAACACAAATGGCATCGTAACTTGTTGGCCATTAGGTAACGAGAGGTAATCAAAAGAATACTCCATCGGCACAATCCAGCGATTAAGCAATGTATCCACTGGCATTGGTTGGCGTCCAAGATCATCAATAACAAAGATGCCGTTGTTGGCCATCATTTGTACGGGAGCCAACCAAACTCGACTGTTCTCAGAGTGATTAACTTCAAGCATGCTCATGGTCAGCTCACCACCAACCTGAATGTTCGGTCGTTCACAATTAAGCCAACGCTTATCGTATTGATCTTTAAGAGAGACGACATTCTCACTACCATTACTATCTAGTGGTTTATGGTGTTGAGTAGAAAAAACCTTAATGATATTTCCGAGCGCATAAACGGCATAAGGAATAAAAACGGATGTGTGTAGAGCATTCACAATACGTGTTGCAACAAAGGTTTTACCGGTTCCTGCATGCCCATACAGAAGCAAAGCTCTACCCGAATTAATTGCAGGTCCCAACACCGAGATCATTCTGTTGACGCCATAAACATCACTCAGTGCCGCTTCGACATGTGGTCGCGTCACTAACTCAGCTCTCAGATCTTGTTGTTTTACAATGTCACTATATTGAGCAAGTGAAACAGGAACAGGTCCAAGATAGGCATCACGGGTAAAGGCGAGGTCAGCTTCTTCCATACCTTTCTCCGACAAGGAATATCGGACATGGCTATGTGAAGATGACTCTAAGGAGAGAGCTGACACTGGCTGGAAAACTTCAATCAATGATTTTTTTCTGAGTACCGCAAGTCCGTTTTCAACAATATGCGTCACTACACACAAGTAGTTAGAAAGCTCTAAGACATCAGATTTAGGGTATGCAGATAAGTGCTTGAGCAATAGATTTTCAATCACAACTTCAGGTATACCAAGCGATTCAATGGAAGTCGGAACCAAAGGAGCTGATATTTGAGGCTTTAAAGTGCTCGGGGAAGGAATCCCTCTCATATCCATATGTTCTCTCCAACACACCGAATAATGGTTAAATTTAAATTACATAAAATAGCTATACATTGCTAAGCCTATAACAACTGAAGGTGCGAAAGGCATCGTCACCTTATTAGAATACCTAGAATGAACTGTAGACAGTTTTCTAGTAATTGGCGATATTCCACTGACTAACATTAATTTTTCTTCAAAATAACCTCTAACGGTTAGAGACTCGCTATTAGCTCGACTATGAAATAAGTAAAAGGTAGCTATTATTCCTGAAGCAATAAGAATATAGAAAGAAATATCGACTAAATTACCCCACCCAACATATAAACCTATCACACCTAAAAATTTGACATCCCCCGCTGACATTGCTCGTAAGAAATATAAAATAAGCCCAGATACGAAAAATGCTGCCGACCCTGCCAGAGAAATGGCAAGTGAACCCCAAGTTAATCCGTTATTAATTGACAAAACAAAATATAACAATATAAATAAAATCAATACTTTATTTGGTATCCTGTTTTCTTTTACATCGAAAACAGATACGACAACTAATAACACCCAAAATACAAGAGATTCACTTATCATTCATTCATATACCTGACACAATTATTAAAAATTTACTGAATAAAGCGGTGGCTATACCAGAGAATATTGCCCAAGCAAGAAATACAAGCAAAGCCGCACCTATAATGTATTCGACAATGGTTAGTCCTTTCTGCTTTTTAATTCCCTTAAGATTCATATTTCTATGGTGCAGTTGTCGTACTAATCGCACCAACAATCGCGCTTAGTTTGGTGGACAACGCACTACCTATTCCACTAAATATGGTTGTCAATCCTAAAACTAACATAGCAGCACCGATTACATATTCGATGACAGTTAGACCTTCTTCATCGTTCATGAATTCTTTAATATTTTTCAATAAGTTGTTCATAAGAATCTCTCCTTGATTTACGTATCAGGTTTTGTTTACCTGTAAACTAAATCTAGAGCTGAACAATATATTCGGTTAGGATTTTCTTGCCATTTACTTGCACTTTTTTGTCGTACTTCTAATCTATTTAATAAACACGATTTTGTTATATTTTTTCGCCACCAATCTGAATATGATACAGGTTCAATATTAATGAAAATAATTACACCTTTACTGTCAGATATCGATAGCGACTTTAATTCAATCATGATCAATAAAATTAGTCGTTACTTCCCTATTGATAACTATAAACAAGATATATCTATAATCAGTAACTTAGACGTAAGGCTCGTATTCTTTATATTGAATAAAACAGATAATCTTCAACTGATTAAAATGGCACTCTCTATTTGTGAAAATCTCAACAAACGAATAGTCATTATTTGTTCAGGTCAGATACCTAATATCGTGCGAAATCATAAGAATATATTCTTTGTTATCGAAACTAACAGTAATCATCTGACCAGTACTTTTGAAGAACTTAAGAATAAAACACAACATATCTTCGAACCTCACTTCGATCTCGACCGAGATACCAATAGCAACAATCAACAGCCAGCAAAACTGTTCACGTCTGAGGTCGTAAACTTTGTTATGGACAACATTAACAAAGAGATAAGAGAAACAGAGATCGCTGAAAAGTGTCATTGTTCCACCACCTACTTTTCTAAGAAGTTTCATCTACACTTTGGAGTAAGCTTTAGAGACTTTGTGTGCGATAAACGAATCCTGTTAGCCAAGAAGTTAATCGAAGCCGATACCGAATCAAAAATCGCTGTCATTTCTTATCAATGTGGATACAAGGATGTGTCGTATTTTTCGAGAATATTTAAGAAAAGGACCGGAGTAACGCCCGCAAGTTACAGACGTGCCTGCACGGATAACAGAAAACGCTAATTTTACTCCCTAAAAGAAAAAATCATGGTACATTTAACATGATTTTAACAAAAATAACTTAGCGAAAAACATGGAGTTAGACAATGATTCAGCCTAACGAGTTTAGCCAAGAACAAGCAACAGCTCTCCCTACACCCAATGAGATGATTTTAAAATGGGCAGAAGAACGCCCAGATGAAGTCTATCTAAAACAAATAATTAACCGCCAATTTGTTGAATTCACTTATAAAGAAGTGGCCGACAAAGCACTCAAACTGGCGTCAGCATTAGAAGGACTCGGAGCCCAACCAGGCGATCGAGTCGCTCTGGTTTCAAAAAACTGTGCAGAGTGGTTTATCTGTGATCTTGCCATGATGTTAGGAGATTTTGTCAGCGTCCCAATCTTTCCAACAGCTGGTGCAGACACCATTCAATACTGTATTGAACACAGTGAAAGTAAGATTGTGATCGCAGGTAAGCTTGACGACCCTAAGGCGACTCAACAAGTACTTGATGACAACCCTAGCTTGATCAGTATCTCATTACCTTACGATAGTGCTGCGAAGTGCCAACACACATTCGAGCAGCTCATCGAGACACACGAACCCTCAAGCAAACGACCTCAGCACCACGACGATAAGCTGATGTCGCTTGTGTATACTTCTGGTACATCTGGGTTGCCGAAAGGCGCAATGCTGACCTACGGCGCCTTTACGTGGTCAGTTCAGAGGTTGATTGATCATATCGGCATCCAAAAAGATGATCGTCTATTTTCTTACCTCCCACTTGCCCATATTACAGAACGAGTTTACATCTTCGGTTCTTCAGTGATGGGTGGTGTGGTTACTGCTTTCCCTGAGTCTTTAGATACCTTTATTGATGATGTGAAGATGCATCGTCCAACCTTGTTTATATCAGTACCTCGTTTATGGACCCTGTTCCAACAACGAATTCAAGACAAGCTCCCGCAGAAAAAACTGAATTTCTTACTGAAGATTCCGTTTGTGAATAACATCATTAAGAAAAAGCTAGCTGACGGCCTAGGCTTAGATCAAGCACGAGTTCTCGGCTGTGGCTCAGCGCCAGTATCACCAGCTCTGCTCGCATGGTACGAAAGCGTTGGCTTACACATTACTGAGGCTTGGGGCATGACTGAGTCTTTCGCCTACAGCACGCTCAACTACCCTTTCAGAGCCGATAAAATTGGTACTGTCGGTAATGCTGGTCCAGGGATCGAACTCAAGATAGCTGAAGACGAAGAGATTCTAGTTCGAGGTAAAGGGTTATTCTCTGGTTACTACAAGAATGATATTGCGACTCAAGAATCTTTTAACTCAGAGGGTTGGCTTCATACAGGAGACATCGGTGATATCGACAGCGAAGGCTACCTAACAATTCGTGGACGTAAGAAGGATACCTTTAAAACTGCGAAAGGTAAGTTTGTTGCTCCTGTTCCTATCGAGAACAAACTCTTTGAATACAGCCGCGTAGAAATGATGTGTTTGATAGGCTTAGGCTTGCCTGGCCCTATTCTGCTTGTCGTTCCACACGACTTTCCTAATTTTGATCGAGCTCGTTATGAGAAAACGACCAAGCGTGTTATCGAGAAGATGAACGAACAACTCGCTTCACACGAGAAGATCAAAGGCGTATTGATGATTAAGGAACCGTGGAGTATTGAGAATGGTGTTTTAACTCCGACTCTTAAGATCAAACGACATATCCTCGAGCAGAAATACCACGAAGTTGGCCATAACTGGCCGAAAGACAAACTAGTGGTTTGGGAAGAATAAACAACGACAAAACAACACATAGCACTAAGAGGGGGCTGAAAAAGTCCCCTCTTTTTATTTAACTCAACTCTCTGTCGCGAGCTTAATGATCATAGGTAATCAAAGGTAATTAACAGACACCTTATAAGGTTAAACGAATAATCACATCCAACATCTCATCAAAGCAAGGGCCTAACGCCTCTTCATCGATAGCGTGACAATACACTCCCTCTAACTGAGCAGGGTCATAATCCGCACTTAAATCAGGATCATCCAAAAGCGCACTAGAGTTTGCCATTCGCAACAACAAGTCCTCCCCAAATTCACTATCTGGTCCAGTTGCCGATGTTAATGATGAACCTAACCCCAAGGTAAAGACGTAAATATCTTCCCCTCTTGCCGCTTCAGCAATGTCCTCCACTAAATTACGCGCAACCCGATTAACTCTGGTATACAGATCATTGGCAGAGTGACTATCAGGGTCGTATTGCGCGACAGGACGAACCGAATGAGTTGGATTTAGAATATTGAACTCTGTAGCGCTGGAATCATGAGTCGTGTAGTACTGAGGCATTTCACTGATATGGTCGTCAATATTATTCCCTTCATAACCACCAGACAAAGTAGTGGCGATAGAGTCATGTCTCCAAAGCCCTCTCGGTGTGCCACTGCTACCATCACTCGATCGAATTGCGCCTGTGTGTGAGTCCCCATTCTCAAAATCAAACGTAGTCGCAAAAGTATTTGGTGCCCCATCGGTGAAGAATACGATCACTTTCAGGTTTGCAGGATCCGTCACCGTTCTTAACTCATTCAGAGCACGATACATCCCTTCTGATGCATTGGTATATTGCGCATTAGACGTGCTACCAAAATTAAAGCTATCAATCTCTGATTTGATTGTGCTTCGACTATGACCTCGAGTCGCGTTAAATGCGACTGGCACCTCTGAGCCGAACGCGAACTTAACCAATGAAATTCGATCAAAGCCTTCATGAAAATTCTCAACGAATGACTTAGACCTATCGATGACGTCTTGTGTCACGTCTCCGATACTCCCGAGCCTCAAGGAAGTCGTGTTATCAATCACTAATACCAAATCCACTGGACGACGAATAGATTGTGCCGACACACCTGGATTGAACGTATCTAGCCCTATCAATGGTAAAAAGACAGTAGGTACTTGCGCTGTCGCTGATATATCGATAGAGATATTACCAAACGAATCATATGCGAAGTTGACGGCACCTAAACTAGGTGTCGCCGAATAAAAGTCGGCAGGAATGTTCGCCGTGAAATATTTTTGTGCCGCTGCTCGCCCTGCATCTTCACCATTAGCTACCGCTCTTGCAGCCGCAATACTCGCCGCATCGACTGCAGCAAAGAGTTTAGACTTAACAATATAAGCACGCCCAGCATCAACAGAAAGTCCCACAACTAAGAGAATAAAAGGCAGTGCGATGACTGACATCAAAGCCACTAACCCTCGACTGTAACGATATTTGATTGGGGTTCCATTATCCATATTGACCTCCCTTACATATATGTTGTGTCGCTCAGAATATATTCATCATCAAAAACTCGACTAAAAATAGGCGAATAGTCATAGAATACTTCTACGCTGTACACGATCTCCCCATCATCAAGCGCCACCGCTAGATTGTTAATGAGAGGAGGATCATCAGCATCGACATCTGAACACTCTCCATCGCTTGCCCAATTACTGCAACTCGACCAAATGGCGCTATTTTTACTCAGGCCATGTTGGTTCCATCGGTATTGGCTTTTAATGTATGGAGACGCATCTTCTTGCCCAACCACCTCGGTAATATAAATGACGCCGTCTTGCGTCAAATCTAATGTTCCAGATGTCGTTGCTATAATATCCATGACTTCTTGTGGGGTATCAGTATTGCTCCGCGAGATAATATTTCCGCCCTCTCGACTGATACTGATAATGATATGGTTAGCTTGAATGAGATGTGTGATGTCAACAGCAGCAACAATGAGCAACATAAATAATGGTGCTATCAACGTCATTTCTATTGCCGCAAACCCTTTCTCAGCGGCTCTTTTGATCTTCAAAGGAAACATCCTGTTCCTCCTTAAAAAGCTTCGTTTTTCATTGCCGCGCTAACGGTAAATTTAAACTTCCCGTCATCGAGCAAAACATACATATAAGGATTTACGGATGGCCACTCGCAATCTAGATGAATAGAAATAATGTCTCCTGAACCACCAAATCCGGCGATCGCATTGCCGTAGACATCTTCAACACGTATGTTTTGAACATCCATCACTTTATCGAGTAGACCGCTCGAAGATTGGGAGATTTTTTCTAATATTGCCGCTTCTCGGTTACTCGATGCGTCGGGATCCAGATCAGAACGACCTGTAATGGCATATCTTGCGCCCTCTCTTGCCGAGTGTTGCATGGTTAATTTAACAAACCCGTAGATCCCAAGATCAACAACCGTTAAAAAAAGCGCGAAAAACAGACTCACCACGATCGTAAACTCGATAATAGCGATGCCTTTAATATTGGATTTGAGATAGCCAGGTGCGCGGTTACGCCCCGAACCTCTTACAATAGACATTATACAGCCCCCACCCATACGTTTTTCTAATCATCACTTCCGGCCCATTGGAAATTCAGAAAATATAGAAAAACTTATCCTACACCTATAGTTTTGACGGATGAGTTGATCAAGATTTATATCACAGGCGTATTTAAAAGGTTATAAATGGAAAATTAATAATAACCAAAATAAGTTTAACCATCTTACTTTCAATTACTTAATAGAGATTCTGATAGATAAAAACACAATAAACATCGAGTCTTCATTTGTTCATCATTCAAATAACTGTATGTTTTATATCCATTAGAAAAAGAAAGGATATAAAGAGTATGAAGGTGATTTCCATATAAACCTGAGCTCCAGTCTCAAAAATAAGACAGCAAATCATTAAAACTAAGCATTTAGTTTAGTAGTAAATAGAATTCTAAAAACGCTAAGTTATTATTGGTGAATAATCAGATTGAGTTGAGTTGAGTTAAAAAATAAACTCGGTGATAGAACCCAGAACAGTCAACCTCGACGTTATGTTCTTTTTCTATATACCTTTATATTCTTTTATAAATAAGTTCTGGTTATAAATATTTTGTGTAATCAGACGCATCATTGCTCTCATAATCTAATCCTACATCCTTTTTTAATCTAGGGCTTAGCTGCTCTAAATATAAAGCACCATTCGGTTTCAACTCAGTCTGACGTTCCTTTATATTATTATTTTTAAATAATTTAATACCAAACCATCTCGTCCAATTCATTAGTGCTTCCATAATTTCTCTCTTGTGCTTGCTATCGTTCTGTCGTTATTATGAAAACAACCTGTTCGATAAGCGAACAACCATTCCTAACAAGAACTATAAGTAGAAGTTATGGACAATCGACTACGCCACCTTTCCGGACTGCGTTATTTTGAAGTCGCAGCTCGTTTAAGCAGCTATAGCAAGGCAGCAGAAGAGCTCTTTGTTAGCCAAGCCGCTGTTAGCCAAAAGATCCGACAGTTAGAGGAGCAACTTGAGTGCAAGTTGTTCATTAGGAAAGGGCGTGAAATGGCTCTGACTCAAGAGGGTCGAACACTCTTCACACATGTATCAGACGGATTCAAAGAGCTTGTTGCCGGATTAAACAAGATTCAGTCGGAGCCGCTACAAGGCGTAATCATCGTTCGAAGTCCCCCCTCTTTTGCTTCACGTTGGTTGTTGCCGAGGCTTTGGAAGTTCTCAGTCAAACACCCCGAGATACCAATCAAGATCCTGACAGGGTGCGACACTCCTAACCTAAAACATGGCGAAATTGATGTCGCTATTCGACAAGGAGAAGACTTGTGTGTTGAGCAAGGCTTAGCGCTTGAAGTACTGTTCAATGAACCTTTATATCCCTTTTGCTCACCTGAACTCGCTAACTCTTTGAAGTTTACTTCGCCAGAACAGCTACTTAAGTGTTGGCTGATCCAATTTGAGGGTGGTCTCTTCCCTTGGGAGGAATGGTTCAGACAAGCGGATATACCAATGCAAGACAGTACCGTTCAGTGGATGGAAGTGGGTACCTTTGATATGGGTTTAACGACGGTGATGGCAGGTCATGGAGTTTGTCTAGCAACAGATAGCTTGGCTGGAGACTTTATCGAACGTGGCCTACTTGTGAAGCCCTTTAATATTGGAATGACACCCGGCGTTCAAGTGAACTTATGTTTTGACCCTAGCTCTCCGAGAAAAGAACGTATAGAGGCATTTACTGAGTGGTTGCATGAAGAAGTGTCTGAAATATCTAAGATCTAGCTTTAGATTTGGATTTGGCTTTGGCTTTGGCTTTGGCTTTGCAAAGATAACTCAGCATTACTTATCACACTCCGCGTTCACGTAACTCCTTTTATATTGAAAGAGTTACGTGTGTGAAGGTTAGTTATTCCCAAAAAGATTTTCTCATCTCTTCATTAGCCTGCTCTCGGGTAATACCAACATCTTCAAGTAAATGATCCGATAGCTCAGCTAGGTGTTTTCTCGTCCTACGATTCTGAAGATAAATCCTAAATTTAGAATAGAATTTCTTACCTGATAACGATGATAAGAATGAATGATGAGTATTTGATGTCGCGGTTATCGTGTTCATGATCGTTCTCCTATTGACGCTTTGCTTTCTTATGGTCAATAATCGACCAGCAACGCATTAGCGACAAACGATAGATACTGGCATTCAGTTAAGGAAAACTAATGTGAGAGAACGAACCCCACCATTCCAAGGGATCTACTATTTTTATATCGCCGCTGAAACTGGCAGTTTTAAGCTCGCAGCAGAAAAGCTATTTGTTACTGCTGCTGCGGTGAGTCAACAAATTCGTCAACTTGAGGAGTGGTTAGGCGCAGACCTCTTTGTTCGCCAGCACCGAAAAATAGTATTAACTCATGAAGGTGAAGTGCTCTATCTGCAAGCGAAGAAAGGCTTTGCTCATATTCAAGATGGAGTAAGACGAATAAACCAAGACCCCAACCCCACTCAATTGTCGATTTCGACCGTGCCCTCTTTTGCACAACATTGGTTAGTGCCTAGAATTGGCGACTTCCGCGACCGTCACCCAGATTTATCAATGTTAATAGAACCGACCAACAAACTGGTTACCTTTGAAGACTCGGCTGTCGATGTCTGTGTTCGATATGGTCATGGTAACTACCCAAACATTGAATCACGTTGGTTAATGGACGAAGTGGTTTACCCTGTCTGCCATCCTATCTACCAAGAAAAATATGGAATCTATGACATCAGCGATCTGCATAAAGCAGAGTTAATTGAAGACCGTTGGCCTGATATGGATTGGAATCTATGGTTAGACGTTGTTGGGGCGAAGGCAGGCCGTTCGTCACTGCAATTTGACGGCTCACATTTTGTGTTAGAGGGTGCATTATCTGTCCAAGGCGTAGCCTTGGTTAAGCACAGCTTGGTGTATCGCTATTTGCAGGAAAAGAAACTCGTCCGCATCGGTAACATCGCGCTGAAGCCTAAATACAATTACTTTTTATGCGCCCCTCCAGGTTACTTCCATCGAGAAAAGATAAAACGCTTCGAAGAATGGATGCAGGCTCAAGTTAAACTGTTTAGTGATACAGGTAGAGAAGAACTGTCGATTATCCACACCGATTACGAACTTAAATGGTCTGATAATTAATAAAGCGAAACTGGTATACTGAGCTCAAATAAATGGCGAGAACATCTCATGACACAAGAAAATAACCCACTTCACGGTATCACTCTTCAAAAGCTACTGACTGAATTGGTTGAACATTACGGTTGGGAAGAGTTGAGTTACATGGTCAACATCAACTGTTTCAAAAAAGACCCGAGTATTAAATCTAGCCTAAAGTTTTTGCGTAAAACAGACTGGGCTCGTACCAAAGTAGAGCAGATCTACATCGACTTAAAGCGTTAATCTCTCCCTTCTTTATCAGTCCCGTGTTGATTAAATACGGGACAACCCCGGTGTCTACTTTTTAGGGACAACACCAACATCATATCTCGTATCTCGTATCTCGTATCTCGTATCTCGTATCTCGTATCTCGTATCTCGTATCTCGTATCTCGTATCTCGTATCTCGTATCTCGTATCTCGTATCTCGTATCTCGTATTATGTTACAAGCAATAAAAAGCCCCGCAAGCTTTCACTTGCGGGGCTTTTTTTAGCTAATTGAGAAAAGGGCTAATTACTTACCAGCTTCTTTTTCTGCTTTAACTTTTGCAATCACTTCGTCAGCAACGTTAGTTGGACATGGTGCGTATTGTGCGAATTCCATAGAGAATTGACCACGACCAGAAGTGATAGTACGTAGGTGACCGATGTAGCCGAACATCTCAGAAAGAGGTACGTCAGCTTTAATACGAACACCAGTTACGCCAGCTTGTTGATCTTTGATCATGCCACGACGACGGTTAAGGTCACCGATAACATCACCAACGTGATCGTCTGGAGTGAACACGTCAACGTTCATGATTGGCTCAAGAAGTTGCGCGCCAGCTTTAGGCATAGATTGACGGAATGCGCCTTTCGCTGCGATTTCAAATGCGATAGCAGATGAATCGACTGCGTGGAAACCACCATCGAAAAGTTCAACTTCAACGTCTAGAGTTGGGAAGCCAGCTAGTACGCCGTTTTCCATCATAGATGCGAAGCCTTTCTCAACTGCAGGCCAGAATTCTTTAGGAACGTTACCGCCCACAACTACAGAGTTGAACTTGAAGCCAGAACCTGCTTCGCCTGGTTTGATACGGTAATCGATCTTACCGAATTGACCAGAACCACCAGATTGCTTCTTGTGCGTGTAGCTATCTTCAATTGCTTGAGTGATAGTTTCACGGTAAGCAACTTGAGGAGCACCTACAGTTAGGTCAACGCCGTATGTACGCTTAAGGATATCTACCTTGATGTCTAGGTGAAGTTCACCCATACCTTTCAGGATAGTTTCGCCAGTCTCTTCGTCAGTCTCAACTTGGAAAGATGGATCTTCTGCAACCATTTTACCGATCGCGATACCCATTTTCTCAGAACCGCCTTTATCTTTTGGAGATACAGCGATTGAGATTACTGGAGTTGGGAATACCATTGGCTCAAGCGTTACTTGATGCTTAGGATCACATAGAGTGTGACCAGTTTGCACGTTCTTCATACCAACGATCGCAATGATGTCACCAGCTTGTGCGCTAGTTAGTTCGTTACGGTCATCAGCTTGCATCTCAACCATACGGCCAACACGTTCAGTCTTGCCAGTGAATGAGTTAAGAATCGTGTCACCTTTGTTCAGTTTACCAGAGTAAATACGAACGAAAGTTAGAGCACCGAAGCGGTCATCCATGATTTTGAATGCAAGCGCTTTGAAAGTCTCATCTGTAGAAACGATAGCGTGTTCGCCAGTTTCTTCACCGTTCTCATCCATTAGAGGCTGAGGATCAACTTCAGTTGGTGCTGGTAGGTAATCTACTACAGCATCAAGGATAAGTTGCATACCTTTGTTTTTGAACGCAGAACCACAGAACGTTGGGAAGAATGCGATATCACGAGTACCTTTACGGATACAACGCTTGATGTCTTCGATAGAAGGCTCTTCACCTTCCATGTAAGCTTCCATTAGGTCATCGTCTTGCTCTACAGCAGTTTCGATTAGCTCTTCACGGTATTGCTCAACGTCATCAACCATGTCCGCAGGAACATCTTTGATTTCGTAGTTTTCAGGAAGACCAGTGTCATCCCAAACGTATGCTTTACGGCTTAGTAGGTCTACAACACCAACGAATTCGTCTTCACGACCGATTGGTAGAACCATAACTAGAGGAGTAGCACCTAGAACGTTTTTAACTTGGTCAACAACGTTGTAGAAATCTGCACCCATACGGTCTAGTTTGTTAACGAAGATCAGACGAGATACTTCTGATTCGTTAGCGTAGCGCCAGTTAGTTTCTGATTGAGGTTCAACACCACCAGAACCACAGAATACACCGATACCGCCATCAAGAACTTTAAGAGAACGGTATACTTCAACTGTGAAGTCAACGTGTCCAGGAGTATCGATAACGTTTAGACGGTGATCGTTCCAAAAACAGCTTACAGCTGCTGATTGGATAGTAATACCGCGCTCAGCTTCCTGTTCCATGAAGTCAGTCGTTGATTCGCCATCATGTACTTCACCAGTCTTGTGGATTTGACCAGTTAGCTTAAGGATACGCTCAGTGGTAGTTGTTTTACCCGCATCAACGTGCGCGAAAATACCAATGTTTCTGTATTTCGATAAATCTGCCATTGTCTTACTCTGTTAATAGGATATAAAATGCGCGCAGAGTATATCACAATCTGTGAAGACTGATAGCTTTGCATGCATTTGGGACTAAAAAACTTTGCCTTTTTCTAACATATAGAAAAAGGCACTCAGTAGTAACAATCTAAATGATTGTTAATTATAGTGCTAACCTAAAGCCTAATCGGCGTTAAGGTTAGGCTGAATTGCTGCTGTATAGAGTAGCTGAAGTGAGTTCAATTACAACTCATCAAAAGCATTAATTGCTTCCGATAATTTTTTCACACCGTGGATCTGCATTCCTGGAATGCCACCTTTAGGCATGTTTGCTGCCGGTACGATTGCTTTCTTAAAGCCGTGTTTAAATGCTTCATTCAAACGCTCTTGTCCGCTCGGTACAGGTCGAATCTCACCCGCTAGGCCTACTTCTCCAAACACCACCACATCTTTTGGCAATGCGCGGTCTCTGAAACTAGAAAGTAGAGCCATCACCAACGCAAGATCAGCACTGGTTTCGGTTACTTTAACACCACCGACGACATTCACAAACACATCTTGGTCAGCCATTTGTAAGCCGCCGTGTTTATGCAGCACCGCTAATAACAGTGAAAGCCTGTTTTGCTCTAGGCCGACAGCGACACGACGTGGGTTAGCCAGCTGTGAATAATCCACCAACGCTTGGATTTCGACAAGAAGTGGACGCGTACCTTCCCACACCACCATGACAGAACTGCCCGAGGTTTCTTCTTCACCACGAGACAAGAAGATAGCGGATGGGTTGCTGACTTCTTTTAGCCCTTGGCCTGTCATCGCAAACACACCCAGTTCATTCACTGCACCAAAACGGTTTTTGTGGCTGCGTAGCGTTCTAAAACGGCTATCGGTTCCGCCATCTAATAGAACAGAACAGTCAATAATGTGCTCAAGTACTTTTGGCCCCGCCAAGGTGCCGTCTTTAGTTACGTGTCCGACTAAGAACACGGCAACGTTATTCTGTTTTGCGTAGCGCGTTAATGCGGTTGCTGATTCACGAACCTGTGCAACACTGCCCGGAGAAGATTGAACATCCGCAACGTGCATAACTTGGATCGAGTCGATAACCATGATCTTAGGTTGTTCTTTTTCGGCAACCTGACAGATCTTATCCACGTTCGTTTCTGAGAGCATCTTTAGGTGCTCTTTTGGTAATCCAAGTCGAGACGCACGCATCGCGACCTGTTGCAGAGATTCTTCCCCGGTGACATAGAGAGTTGGTAATTGAGAAGAAAGCTGACACATGGTTTGTAATAACAGCGTTGATTTACCGGCACCTGGGTTACCACCAATCAGGATCGCAGCACCCGGCACGACACCACCACCAAGTACGCGGTCTAGCTCTTTAAAGCCACTGCTAAAACGTGGCACTTCTTGCAGATCGATTTCTGACAGCGTTTGAACTGAAGATTCAGTTGCACCACCCGCATAACCACTCAATCGTTCATTACGCGCGACCTGAGGTGAAGCAGCTAATCTAACTTCTGTAATCGTGTTCCAAGCACCACATGCATTGCACTGCCCCTGCCAACGTGGAAAATCGGCACCACAGTCATTACACACATAAGCTCGCTTTGCCTTAGCCATAAAACCTCAATAATTTACTCAATTACACAATGATGTTGTCAATTTGTGACTTATTTGACCGTACGGATGAAAATAAAAGTTGCAGTCATACCACTTATACTTAAAGATCGATTTAAACTAGTCGATAACATAAACGCACCGTCCATTCTAACAAGAAAAGTATGCAGCAATCTGAAATTCTATCTGTAGCAGAACGTTTAATCCCGGCTTACCACGCCGAAGATTTCGAATTCCTTCTTTCTCAAATGACAGAAGGGGAATCGCCGTCTCTGAAGCTGCTCGTTAAAATGGAACTGAATCGTATCATGGCTCCGTGTACAAAGAGCATTGATTTACGCGGACGCATTGATAATGAGTGTCGTCAGTTCACTCTCGATGGCCGTAAGCACTGGCTCGATGACATCGCTTTAAACGCGTATCAACGTGGTACAAAAAAGTTTAAAGGTTACACCGAGGGCGCATGGGAGTTAGTGATGACTCCGCGAACTCAGCCGCTTCGCAATGTAGTGAAAACCTCGTCTCTAGATAACCACGACATCACAAGCGCTAACAGTCCTTATGAAGCGGAAGCCATTAACCTAGGTTACGACTTAAAGCGCCAAGAGAACAGACTCAAGATTAGCTCACAGGTTGAGATCACCACATCGAAAGGGCAAAGCCTACACGGTGTGACCGTTGATATCTCCCCTTCTGGTGCAAAGTTCAAAGTGCCCTGCACCTTTCGCTATAACCTTGGTGAAATCATCAGCGTTAAATTCACAGAACTTGTCGAAAAGTCCCAAGAAAACGACGTTAACCAAGCAGTAGAATTTCGCGTTCTGGGTATTGATGAATCATACGAGAACAACGCAGTTAAATTTCTGAGAACTATCAAGGTAAGCGACACCAATATTGTGGCTCGCTTACTTGATGAGTCTTTAAATAGCACCAGTAAGAAAACCAGCCATGAGAACCAAGATAGGATCATTCGAACTCGTACGCGAGGCATCGAGCACACTTATCTAAAACATACCTGTAACCTGCCTTTGTTCTTCAGTGGTAGCGAACTCAAGCTTGCCTTACTCACGGATAACAACCATCCATTGTGGCAATACTGGCACGACGAGCGTAACCAACAAGCTCTGGGTACCCTGTTCAACGAACAACGAATGAACCTATTGGCTAAGCCCGGTGTTAAAGGTACCAGTAACGTCATCTATTCGTTTACCCACGAACATCAGAGTAAGACCTTGTTCTACTCGATGATGCTCCCAGAAGCTTCTCGCGAGCAAAGACAACTGTTCTGGCACATTGGTGGTAAACGTAAAAGTTGGAAGGCGTTCAAGTTCTCGGTTTTCGAACTCTCTGAGACTGAGCGACAAGCGTTAGCCAAACACTCAGATACGCTGGCTCAAAGCTCAGCACAACTGACACATTGCGGAATCTTGCAAGAGATCGGCGATCACGAAAGTGCGGCTGATTATCTATTGAGTGAGAAGCCACGTATTCCAAGCAGTGAACTGAATCGATTCCGACACCCACGCACTGTCGTCGGCAATATTCAAAGTATCTACTTTGACTCTCAGACTCGTCGTAAAGAACCGAGATACCAGTTTAAATCGCCGTTACAACTGACCTCACAAGATGGTGCAGCAGCAAACGGGCACACCTTAGATATCTCGAAGCGCGGGCTCAGCATTACTCTTGAGCACCCGATGGTACTCAAGATTAATGACCCTGTATTGGTCAACTTCAATGAGCTACAGCTCTATGATAAGAACTTGCCACTGAGCACGGTGCCTTATCATGTGATTCGCGTAAGCCCGAATGGCCGAAACGTACAATTGGTTATTGCAGAGAATGCTAAGACAATGCGTACCATCGCTTTCCTTAACGGACTTATCGATCAAAACCAAAGCAAACTGATTAAGAAAAAAGAGATACTGCCAACCAACTCGTTGCTCGAATCGTTGCACAATATATTGCTTAGCAAAATGGTCAGTAACCCTATCTTCATTGATAAGCCAAGCTCAACGCTACGTTGTAAGATCATTGGTGTGAACTTCCCACTGAATAAGCACCTAACGTTGCTGGCTAAGCTTGGGCATAATCAGAAGTTCTCACTAGAACCGATCTTTAAGGGTCACACTAGCTCATTACTGGCTGAGCCGCTGAAGAGAATCGAAGGCGCAGAGCCTAAACACCATGACGTGTATATTGCTGCGGTGAAGTTTGGCGACAAGATCCAATCAGTGCATACCAAGTTGGTAAAAGATTTTGCTTCGGCAAAAGAACGCATCTTATTCATCAAGAAGGCACAGCACTTGGGTGATGTGTATGTGCTTCGTGTTACAACCGCGCCAATCTTTAATCCATTGACCACCTTGTTTCAATCGGACTTAGAAGAACTGGCTCGAATTAGCATGCACCAAGCGAAGAAGCTAGAGAACGAGATCACCGCTTTTATCGGCTATGGTGAGATTGAAGACATCACTGATGAAGTGTTGATTCGATTAGAACTGACTCGTTAGGTCAGCATCCATTTACTGGATTTGAAAATAGAAAAAGCAGGCTCATCGCCTGCTTTTTTTGTATCTGTGTTCTATGGTAGTTTGCTGCTAATAGAAGCTAGTAAGCAAACCTTAAGGTTTTGCCTGCCAGCTGATTTTTTGCTGCTTAGCCAGTACACCCGACAAGATACAAAGCACACCGCCTAAACCTGCGTAACGCACAGCGGTTTGAGCTTGCTGCTCTACTTTTGGTTTCGCATGGTAAGCAATACCTAAACCTGCAGAACCCATCATCACCAAGTCATTCGCGCCATCGCCTACAGCAACCGTATTGTGCAATTCAAGCTCATACTCTTCAGCCAGTTCCACTAAAATATCAGCTTTGGTTTGCGCTGAAACCACATCACCGAGAACTTCACCCGTCAATTTACCTTTAACGATTTCTAAAGTGTTCGACTGAGCATGGTCTAGGTCTAACGTGTCTTTCAAGTAATCCGAGAAGTAAGTAAAGCCACCTGATGCGATTGCTGTTTTCCAACCAAGCTTATTCAGCGTGTTCACAAGCCCAACGAGATCGGGCATGAATGGCAGTGATTGACGCACTTGCTCCAGAATAGCTTCATCGGCACCTTTTAGTGCGCCCACTCGTTGGCGTAAGCTTTGTTCAAAATCGAGTTCGCCTTGCATTGCTCGTTCGGTGATTTCAGAGACTAGCTCTCCGACTCCAGCCAGCTTTGCAATTTCATCAATACATTCAATCTGAATCGCTGTGGAATCCATATCCATCACAATCAAACCTGGCTTAGATAAGTCTGGGACCTCGCTAAGGCAAGCATAATCAAGCTTCAATGCTTGTAGGATTTCTTCGTGGGCAGGTGTTAAGTTTCCAGACATCAGTGCCACTTCGTAATGTCCAACTTTCCACGTATCAAGAATGGTGTTGTAAGTGCCGGTGAAAAAATCGATGTCATCAAAATATTGTGGAGATAGGTACTCGCCAAATACAATCCAGTTGGCCTTTGCCTTAGCGAGTTGAGAAGCGAAACGAGTCTCGGGGAGTCGAGTTAATAATGTAGTATGCCTTTTAATCGGCAGATATTTCTGAGCGTCCATGTGTATGATTCCTAATTAACTATGCTAAACGTTAACCTATTGCAATTTGAAAACGCAAGTCTCAATATGTCTTAATCATAACATTTGTTTATTTCAGGCTTCGTGAAACATGAATGAATCATTGTTCTCAATACGTAACGCTTTACGAATGCTAGCCCTCATTTTGTTGGCTACCATGTTCGTCGTAACGATTAAAAATACGGTCGTGATCAGTAAAGGTAACGAGAAGATCCAAGCGAAACAGTTGGAAACTCTTACCAAGCTGCTTATCTCTCAGGCATCACTTTCAGCCAGCAAGATGATCACGCAACAAGACCAAGAACGACTGCTTGATCTAACCAATCAGCTGTCTCAAGACCGACTAGTATTCGATACCACCATATACGATGCTGAGGGTATCCGACTGGCTTCAAGCGAAAAAGCACTATCTGTACGTGAGGTTCTTGGCTTAGACACACCACTTTCAACCGCAAGTATCGGTAGACAGCAATTAGTTGAGCCAATTTACTCTGCAGAACATACGATCATCGGCTTTATTCGTGTGACCTTCGAAACCGGTAAGATGACGGCGATTTCAGATCACCACTACCGTAAAAGTGATCGTTACATGATTGGTATGGTTTTGATGGGCTTCGTCAGTGGTGTACTGTTCATCATGTTGATTCGTAGAAGACCAACAAAGTCAGGCGAGAATTTACTGCTGAAAAACGTAAACTCATAACGACTCAGTTCAAAAGATCCAATAAAAAGCCCCGACGCTCAGGCAGCGACGGGGCTTTTTGTTATCTGTTACTTTATCAAGCTATTGTGAACTGTAATTACTCTTGGTCACCAAGAAGCACAGAATCTAGAGCGATAACCATCATGTCGTTGAAGGTTGTTTGACGCTCATCCGATGTAGTTTGCTCACCGGTTTTGATGTGATCAGACACAGTACAGATAGTCAGAGCTTTTGCCCCGTACTCTGCACACACACCATAGATGCCTGCCGCTTCCATCTCTACACCGACAATGCCGTATTTATCCATCACTTCAAACATTTCAGGATCTGGCGTGTAGAACAACTCAGCCGAGAATAGGTTACCGACTTTTACATCAACACCACGCGCTTTGGCTGCATCTTCTGCCGCACGCACCATTTTGTAATCTGCGATAGCTGCGAAATCGTGACCTTTAAAGCGAATACGGTTCACTTTTGAATCAGTACATGCGCCCATGCCAATAACCACATCGCGCACTTTGATATCTTCGCTCACTGCACCACAACTACCAACACGAATGATCTTTTTCACACCGAAGTCTTTGATCAGCTCAGTCGCGTAAATAGAACAAGATGGAATGCCCATACCGTGTCCCATTACCGAAACCTTACGACCTTTGTAAGTACCGGTGTAACCAAACATGTTACGAACGTCGCACACTTGAACCACTTCTTCTAAGAAGGTTTCAGCGATGTATTTAGCACGTAGCGGGTCGCCTGGCATTAGAACTACGTCAGCGAAATCACCCATTTCAGCATTAATATGTGGAGTAGCCATTGAAAATATCCTTAATCTCAAAACAAAAAAGAAGAGAGAGGTTTCCCTCTCTCTTAGTTAACTATTATAGGAAGCTTGTACCGTGTCCCATTGGCGATGTACCGAAGTATGACGCTAAGCTTTGACCGATATCAGCAAACGTATCGCGACGGCCTAGAGAACCGGCTGGAACCTTCTGACCGTAAACAATCACAGGGATATGTTCACGCGTATGGTCTGTACCTGGCCATGTTGGATCACAACCGTGGTCTGCTGTTAGGATAAGTACATCATCTTCTTTCATCATATCGATGATTTCATTGATGCGACTATCGAAGTACTCAAGTGCAGCTGCGTAACCCGCAACATCACGGCGGTGGCCGTAAGCTGAGTCGAAATCAACGAAGTTAGTGAACACAATCGTGTTGTCGCCCGCTTCATTGATCGCTTCTTTTGTTGCTTCAAATAGCGCAGGGATACCTGTTGCTTTGGTTTTCTGAGTGATACCACAGCCTGCGTAGATATCAGAGATCTTACCGATTGAGTGAACGTTACCGCCCTTCTCATCAGCAAGTTTCTGCAGGATAGTTGCCGCAGGTGGCTCAACAGAAAGATCACGACGGTTACCAGTACGCTCAAATTGACCTTTACCCGGGCCAACGAATGGACGCGCGATAACACGACCAATGTTGTAGTCTTCTAGCTCTTCACGAGCAATCTGACAAAGGTCTAATAGGTTTTGTAGGCCGAATGTCTCTTCATGACAAGCGATCTGGAAAACAGAGTCCGCAGAAGTATAGAAGATTGGCAGGCCAGTCTTCATGTGTTCTTCACCTAGGTTATCTAGGATTTCAGTGCCTGATGAGTGGCAGTTACCCAAGAAACCAGACAAACCTGCACGCTCAAGAATGCGGTCAGTCAGTTCTTTTGGAAAGCTGTTCTCTTTGTCGGTGAAGTAGCCCCAGTCAAACAATACTGGTACACCAGCGATTTCCCAGTGACCCGATGGCGTGTCTTTACCAGAAGACAACTCAGCAGCGTGACCGTAAGCGCCGATGATTTCAGCATCTGCATCCATACCCGGAGCAAAACGACCTGTAGACTCTTTGTGAGCCATAGCTAAACCTAGCTTAGATAGGTTTGGTAGCGTCAGAGGACCTTGACGATCTGCGTTGTCTGCAAGACCTTTGTCACAATGATCTGCGATGTGACCCATAGTGTCTGAACCTACATCACCGAATTTGTCTGCATCCGCTGTTTCACCGATACCGAATGAATCTAAAACTAAAATAAATGCTCTTTTCATTTTCTTCACCAACTTATTGCTCTTTGCACCAGAACTCTGTTTATCGGCATACACTAGGTATGCCGATACCTGTTATTTACACGTCTTCAGAACGAATCTGACGGTAAACGTCTGGCGTTGCTGTATATTCTCCGCCCACAGTGATTGCATTTTGTAATGCTGTTGCAGCTTCTTGCCACTGTTGTTCGTTGCGAGCATGAATCATTGCTAATGGTTTATCTTCACTTGCCACTTCGCCAAGACGAATGAAGTGATCAAAACCGACTGCGTAATCAATGCTGTCAGTTGCTACGCGACGACCACCGCCCATACCAACTACAGCCATACCAATTGCACGAGTATCCATTGCTGATACCACACCGCTTTCTAGCGCGTACACTGGCTTAACAATTTCTGCTTTTTCTAGGTAGTTATCGTAGTTCGCTACGAAATCTGCTGGACCACCAAGGCCTGCTACCATTTTACCGAAGCACTCTGCTGCTTTACCGTTATCCAGTACTGCCATCAGTTTTTCACGCGCTTCGTCTGAATCTTTTGCAAGGTTACCCAACACCAGCATTTCAGCACACGATGCCATCGTAATTTCTAGCAAACGTGGGTTACGGTATTCACCTGTTAGGAATTGAACCGCTTCACGTACTTCTACTGCGTTACCCGCTGAAGAAGCTAGAACTTGGTTCATGTCGGTTAGGATTGCTGTTGTCTTAGTACCTGCACCGTTTGCTACTGCAACGATCGATTTCGCTAGCTCTTCAGACGCTTCGTAAGTCGGCATGAATGCGCCTGAACCTACTTTTACATCCATTACTAGAGAATCAAGGCCAGCAGCCAGTTTCTTAGATAGGATTGAAGCCGTGATTAGCGAGATGTTATCTACGGTTGCTGTGATATCACGAGTTGCGTAAACACGCTTATCAGCAGGTGCTAGATCGCCAGTTTGACCGATGATCGCTACGCCAGCATCTTTAGTTACTTCACCGAACACATCGTTGGTTGGTGTAATGTTGTAACCAGGGATAGATTCAAGCTTGTCTAGTGTACCGCCAGTGTGGCCTAAACCACGACCAGAGATCATTGGAACGAAACCGCCACATGCTGCCACCATAGGGCCAAGCATCAGAGAAGTTACGTCACCAACACCACCAGTAGAGTGTTTATCAACAATTGGGCCATCAAAGTTCATGTGGCTCCAGTCAATCACCATGCCTGAGTCACGCATTGCACACGTTAGTGCGATACGCTCTGGCATTGTCATTTCATTAAAGAAGATAGCCATTGCGAATGCTGCAATTTGGCCTTCAGAAACCGTGTTTTTAGCGACGCCTTGAATGAAGAAGTTAATTTCTTCAGCTGTTAGGACTTCGCCATCACGTTTTCTGCGAATAATTTCTTGAGGTAGATACATTAGTGCCTCCCAAACTCTAGTGAGTATGGTTTGTAGGGGAAAGAGGTAATATGGAGTGACTTAACGCCACTCCATCAAACAGACTAAATCTTGTTACACCCGATTGGGATATTAGTATGCTGCTGGATCAGCAGTCTGGTCTGTCACTTCTAATGTATTAAGAAGGTTAGTTAGTAGGCTTGAAGCACCAAAACGGTAGTGCATGTTGTCTGCCCACTCAGCGCCTAGTAGTTCATCAGCCATTGCTAGGTATAGTGCTGCATCTTCAGCAGTACGTACGCCACCAGCAGGTTTGAAACCAACTGTTTTAGCAACGCCCATGTCACGAATAACTTCAAGCATCATGCGCGCGTACTCTGGAGTCGCGTTTACTGGCACTTTACCTGTTGAAGTTTTGATGAAGTCTGCACCCGCTTCGATACAGATTTGAGAAGCTTTCTTGATCAGTGCTTCTTCTTTCAGTTCACCTGTTTCGATGATCACTTTAAGCGTGATGTCACCACAAGCCGCTTTACATTGCTTAACTAGCTCAAAGCCAACTTCTTCGTTGCCAGCAATAAGAGCACGGTATGGGAATACTACGTCAACTTCATCTGCGCCGTACGCTACTGCTGCTTTTGTTTCTGCAACAGCAATTTCGATGTCGTCATTACCATGAGGGAAGTTAGTTACAGTCGCAATGCGTACTTCTGGAGTACCTTGCTCACGCAACGCTTTCTTAGCTGCTGGGATAAAGCGAGGGTAAATACAGATTGCAGCGGTGTTGCCTACTGCAGTCTCCGCATCATGACAAAGCGCCACTACTTTCTCAGTAGTATCGTCGTCATTTAGCGTAGTTAGGTCCATAAGTTTAAGTGCACGTAGAGCTGCTGCTTTTAAATCGCTCATTTCTATCTCCGATCAATATATTCAAATAGTTAACTACTTCGCCCTCCATCCAGTATAGATGGATATTTTAGTAATGCTCAGTAGTCACAAATGAACGGACTTGGTTCCCTGAAGACTTGATAACTTTCGCTACCAATTGCAATCCTTGTCACCGCACAGTACCAGTTTGGTCTATGGCACAACAAATCAGTCATGTTGTGTCTAACATCTATAGCGTATTGCTAAGTTTGGCTTAATCCCAGAAGAATAACCTTTGGACGAATCCAAGCGGTTACTTTCTTGCCAAAAGAGACATCCTATCCCTTAAGCTTATACATTATAGGTATCCATCAATAAATTGTAGTGCTCCTTAGAACGCAAACGGTTTGTATCTCAAAAAAACATTCTAGACCCATTAAGCGACATCAAGCTGATGCTTATGCCAAAGAATCACTAGGCCTAAAAACAAAAAAGCCCCGCAGCAATTTCTTGCTACGGGGCGATATTATTATGGCGTCTATATATCTAAATCTACTTGATTAGAAAGATAGGAAGAAGCCAGCAATTGTTGCTGCCATCAGGTTAGATAGAGTACCAGCAATTACCGCTTTAACACCCATACGTGCGATGTCGTGGCGACGGCTTGGTGCAATACCACCTAGACCACCTAGAAGAATCGCAATAGAAGAAAGGTTTGCGAAACCACACAGTGCGAATGCGATGATTGCTTGAGTCTTCTCAGACATCACTTGACCAGTTGCTGCAACAACTTGAGCGTTTTCACCAACGTATGGTACGAAGTTTAGGTATGCAACGAATTCGTTAACAACTGTCTTCTGACCAATGAAAGAACCAGCGATAGTTGCTTCTTCCCATGGAACACCAATGATGAATGCTAGTGGTGCGAAGATCCAACCTAGAAGAAGTTCTAGAGTTAGGTTTTCCATACCAACCCAACCACCGATGCCACCTAGGATACCGTTGATTAGAGCAATTAGACCGATGAATGCTAGTAGCATTGCACCTACGTTTAGAGCTAGTTGTAGACCAACTGATGCGCCACCCGCTGCTGCGTCGATAACGTTAGCTGGTTTGTCATCGCCACCGTCCATTTCGTCAGCGATGTTGTCGTCTGGCTTATCAGTTTCAGGCTTGATGATTTTAGCGAATAGTAGACCACCAGGTGCTGCCATGAATGACGCTGCAACTAGGTACTCTAGAGGTACACCCATAGATGCGTAACCTGCTAGTACACCACCAGCTACAGAAGCCAAACCACCACACATTACTGCGAATAGTTCAGAGTTTGTCATTTTAGGAACAAATGGACGAACAACTAGAGGTGCTTCAGTTTGACCAACGAAGATGTTTGCTGCTGCAGACATAGACTCGGCGCGAGAAGTACCTAGAGCTTTCTGAAGACCACCACCAAGAACTTTGATTACAATTTGCATAACACCAATGTAGTAAAGTACAGAGATAAGTGCAGAGAAGAAAATCAGAGTTGGTAGTACTTGGAAAGCAAAGATGAAACCGATACCGTCAACTGAGAAGTTAACTAGGCTGCCGAATAGGAAACCAGTACCGTCTTTACCGTAGTCGATCACGTTTGCTACACCAGCAGAGAAACCTGCAAGTAGATCACGACCCCAAGGGATGTAAAGTACGAATGCACCAAGTGCGAATTGGATAGCGAAAGCGCCACCCACTGTTCTTAGATTAATAGCTTTGCGGTTGTCAGATAGTAGTACTGCGATTGCGATCAGTGCAACCATTCCGACTAGGCTCATAAACAGGCTCATAGTTTATGACTTCCTTATTAGTTATTTATTGGCGTGTTACAAAATGGGGCTATAAAGCGGAGGCAATTATACTCATGCGACCACTAATAAAGTAATGCCGTCCTCACACTTTCGTAGAAGATTCATGTACCATTCACACGCAAATGTGACCCAAATCACAAGCTCAGTGCAATTTACGCAAACGATAAACAAAAACCTTCGATTTTATTCACATATACCGAATGCGCGATGGCTATTTTGCCAAATTTGCGCTGCAATCGATTGCTTTGGCTCTTTTCTAAGCAAAAAAAGTTCATTTAAGATCGTAACTAAATATTTGGAATGATTAACATTTCCTTGGTTTCCATGCATGGGCATGTCCGGAGCATCCGTTTCCAATACCAAGTATTCAAGGGGCAATTTTGCGATGGTTGTGCGTGTTTTTTGCGCTCTTGGGTAAGTTATCGTTCCACCGACGCCAATATAGAAACCGAGCTTGATCCAAGCCAAAGCCTGCTGTTCACTCCCCGAAAAACCATGAATCACACCACCTAAGGTGAACTTGTGCTGCTTTATTAGCTCAATAAGTCGGTTGTATGACTTCCTCTCATGGATGATTAAAGGCAGGTCAAACGCCTTCGCAAGCTCCATTTGTTGGATAAAAAAACGCTCTTGTTTTTCCTTTTCGACGTCGGCAAAGAAGTCGAGTCCACACTCTCCTACCGCGATACACTGGCTGTTTTTTGAAGAGAGTAACTGGCGAAGTTCTGAAAATTGCGCCTCATCCGCTTGATCTAAAAAGTACGGGTGGAAGCCTAATGCATAGTAAATATTAGGGTGAGATTGAGCGATTTTATCGAGTTTCCGCCAATTACTTTGACCAATAGAAGGAATCAGCAGCTTCTCAACTTGGGCTTGTTTCGCTTCTTTTAGGTAACCATCAAGACTTTGCTCAACTGAAAAACCGCTGTCAAAGGCGTCAAAGTCCGCATGGCAATGGGTATCAAATAGCGGAAAATCACTTAATTCTGGTGTCATCTTCCCCACTCTCTGTTTGTTGTCTTTGAGGATCACGACGATGAGGCACACAGCTGCGCTTATTCTCAGGTGTTAAACCAAGCTCCTCGCACCACTTATCGTATTTCTTAATCCAAACTTTTATCCAACCGAACATATAAACCTCACGCTTCCAACCTCAAATAGCACGTATTAAAAACGTCTACCTCAACACCACGTATAGCAACACAAAGCCACACATAAAAGAAAACAACAAAACTACACATACAAATAATAATTAAGTTCAATAATTAACCCAGAAAAGATAAATGCATAAATATTATTTATAGATAAACCCTAGTTAGCTATATTGTTGAAAATCTTACCAGAACAAATAATAGACGCAATTGCCAAGGAGGCACTGATAGCAAGACGCCTAATTAAACGACGAGATCCTACATTATGAAAGCATCACTCTTAGCCATTACAATTTCTAGCGTGTTAGCTGCACCCACTTTTGCTGCACCTTACCAAGTTGACGTTGAGCTAGCCAACCAACAAACACTTCAACTTATTGATGGACAAATGAAAGCTGTTGATGCTTCTGTTCAGTATAAATTAAACAAACAATATGCCAATGCTACTCCAGGCACGACAGCTACAATCGATGATGTCACTTATGAGAAACAATCTAACGGCACTTGGGCTGCTGTTGGTGCGGCTTCAGCGGCATTGGTTGCAGGTCTGTTAAGTAGCTCTTCATCTTCCAGTTCATCTGATAATGGCAATACCCCGCCGGAACTTCCAGTCACTGCATCAATGGACCATATAGGGACATGGAAACTAGCGGAAAATGATAATGGTTACATTGTTACGATAGCTGGGCAGGACGCTTATGTAGATTCGAGCAATGTGATACTTAATAACGATGGTACAGCTACCATTATCCTGAATGATCGCAAACTTACACTGGGCGTTAATGGGGATGAGCTTTACCGAGTAGATCAAGTTAGCCGTCCAGATATAGATATTCCGGATGGTAACGATATGCCCCAGCTGTCTGATCCTGAATATGGCAATGGCATTGTCGGTCAAGGTTGGGTGAAAGTTGATGTTGGCGCTGGCAACACTAACTACCACAAGTTCGAAAAAGTTACTAATGACGGCGTAAAAACCATCGAGGTCGCGGATCAACGCTCAAGCGGTAACGGTGTCGACATCCGAATTGGGGGCGGTGAGTGGAGAAACTTTGATGGCTCAAAGATTGAAGCAGCACAGGACTTCATTGACGAACACTTCCGCCCTGCAGACATGCCTCAATTATCTGACCCAGAATATGGCAACGGCATTGTCGGAGAAGGTTGGACTCGTGTCGATATTGGTGCTGGCGTTCAAGACTTCTACCGCTTTGAGAAAGTAACTGAAGATGGCGTTAAGACTGTTGAAGTAAACGACCARCGTAAACATGACGGTGGTGTCCATGTCAGCRTTAATGGYGGTGATTGGAAACACTTCGACGGTTCTAAAATTGCGGCAGCTAAAGACTTCATTGACGAACACTTCCGCCCTGCAGACATGCCTCAATTATCTGACCCAGAATACGGCAACGGCATTGTCGGAGAAGGCTGGACTCGTGTCGATATTGGTGCTGGCGTTCAAGATTTCTACCGCTTTGAGAAAGTAACTGAAGATGGCGTTAAGACTGTTGAAGTAAACGACCARCGTAAACATGACGGTGGTGTCCATGTCAGCGTTAATGGTGGTGATTGGAAACACTTTGACGGTTCTAAAATTGCGGCAGCTAAAGACTTCATCGAGGAGCATTTAAAGCCTGCTGATATGCCTCAACTGTCTGACCCAGAATACGGCAACGGCATTGTCGGGGAAGGTTGGACTCGTGTCGATATTGGTGCTGGCGTTCAAGACTTCTACCGCTTTGAGAAAGTAACTGAAGATGGCGTTAAGACTGTTGAAGTAAACGACCAGCGTAAACATGACGGTGGTGTCCATGTCAGCGTTGGTGCTGGCGTTCAAGACTTCTACCGCTTTGAGAAAGTAACTGAAGATGGCGTTAAGACTGTTGAAGTAAACGACCAGCGTAAACATGACGGTGGTGTCCATGTCAGCGTTAATGGCGGTGATTGGAAGCACTTCGACGGTTCTAAAATTGCGGCAGCGAAAGACTTCATCGAGGAGCACTTAAAGCCTGCTGATATGCCTCAACTGTCTGACCCAGAATACGGTAACGGCATTGTCGGAGAAGGCTGGACTCGTGTCGATATTGGTGCTGGCGTTCAAGATTTCTACCGCTTTGAGAAAGTAACTGAAGATGGCGTTGAGACTGTTGAAGTAAACGACCAGCGTAAACATGACGGTGGTGTTCATGTCAGCGTGAATGGTGGTGATTGGAAACACTTCGACGGTTCTAAAATTGCTGCAGCTAAAGACTTCATCGAGGAGCACTTAAAGCCTGCTGATATGCCTCAAATCGACGCGCCTGCGAAGCCAACCATTTCTGCTGGTTTAGAAGGTGACAACATTGTTGTAACGGTAAATGGTAAATCTCAAACGACTGACTATACAGCTGAAGCTGACGACCGTGGTGTCGTGCACATCAAAGATCGTCATGGAAATATTGTGGGTGAAGGCTACATAGATGAAGTAAATGGAACAGTCACTTTTGGGAACGGTATTGTTGTAAATGACCGAGGTGATGTGACACTTCCACCTGCGGTAAAAAATAACGTAAAAGATAGAGTCCAATCAATTGATCCAAATAAGCTTCAGAAAGCGAAATCAGCGATTCAACAGCGTTTACGTGGCTAATAACTAGCCTAGGTTAAACCAGTTCACCCGATAATAGTTACTCCTATTATCGGGTGTTTTTACTCACTAGCTAAGGAAAGCGATTCGGGATTTGAATATGAAACGCCTTCTATTAATACTTGCTTCAACCTTCCCTTTTTACTCATCTGCCAATGACACCCTTGTTGAATCTATTGAGCGTTTTACGGATATATTTTCCATCAGTTTATCTCAAAATCCAGACAACGAAAAAACGGTAGCCACTCTTGATGTAAATTATCAAATCAATGATAAGTTGCGTATTTTTGGAGAAGTTGATACTCAAGAATACTGGCAAGCCGGTGTTGGCTACTCTTTCTGGCAAGGCGATACGTACTACACTGAAAATACGGTAAAAGTCAGTGAGCATGAAATCACAACGGGAATCTTTGCCGCGAAGCTAATCCATGAGCAATGGACATTAATCGGTGATCTTAATTACAACTACATGGATAGAGATTTCGATGCTTGTCTTCCAAATTTATGTGTGGAATATAGAGCCTCTGATACATTCGATTATAGCGCTGGCGCTTTGTGGAGCCCGATTAAATATGCTGATTTTCTTTACAAATTCAACCAAGAAATCGGATTCAAAAAAGATACCCAAGATTTTTACATTAAAGATGATACCGCTATGGGCCCTGGATACATCAGAAATGAATCTAGGACCAACATCCATTATCACGAGGTAGCTATATTCCTTAACTTGAAGTACGTAAAACCGTCCGTTACCTACACGATATACCCTGAAAATAACAACTATGTTGAATTCGGATTATCTTTCGACTTTTAGTTATTGAGTAGCTCTTTGATCATCTCGCGTAACTCTTGATGTTGCCCATTAGTTTGATACTTTTTGTGGTAAACAAACTCAAACTCCACGGGACGCATTGAGAATGGGGGTTCGTGAATTTGCAACCCGAGCGCTTTGGCAAAGTGGAGCATACTTACAGGGGCGGCAGCGATATAGTCAGTTCCTTTTACCGCTAACATTAGATTCGTGAGATTTCTGACCTCAATCGCGACATCACGAGTAAAGCTCTTTTCAGAAAGGAAATCGACAATTTGAGTATCTTGTCGCAGTAGCTTTAAGGTGACATGCCGTGCTGAAAGAAACTCTTCCATGGAAATTCGTTCACCAAACTTACTCACTTCAGGGTCACTCATAAGAAGAAGCCTGTCAGTCGTCGCAAATTCAGACTCTAGACTCGCCTGCTTTGGTAACCCCGTATCCACAACCAAGTCGACCCGATTCAACCGAATATCTTCAATTATATGTTCGACAGATATTGGTGATTCAACTAATTGAACCCCATTGAGCATGGGTAGCTTTTGGAGAAGGTTGGCAGGGATATAAACCGTAAAGTCTCTCTTCCTAGATACAGCCCCTTCCATCAACTCTAAAGCACTCGACAGTTGGCCTGCTAATTTATGCGCCATCGAGGTTGGCTCTATTGAGCGACCTACTCTGACAAATAACGCATAGCCGACGACGGTTTCAAACCTTTTGATTGCAGCACTGACCGCAGGTTGAGTTAGCTCTAACGATTCAGCCGCTTTGGTTATCGATCTTTGTTGATATACAGAGAGGAATGGCTTTACTAAATTGAGGTCAAACACGCTTTACTCCATCAAAACGGTGTACTCTTAGTGTAACAAAAAAGCCGAATGCGAGAAGCAATTCGGCTTTAATATTATCCAACAGTGTTATGTGGAACCGTCGCTATTAGTGCTCGCGCGTCGCTCGGAACTGAACTTCTGGGAAACGTTCAGAAGCTAGGTTCAAGTTCACCATAGTTGGGGCGATGTAAGACAGGTTGTCACCGCCATCTAGCGCTAGGTTAGATTGGTTCTTACGTTTGAACTCTTCCAGTTTCTTAGCGTCGTCACACTCAACCCAGCGAGCTGTTGCAACGTTAACACCTTCGTAGATAGCTTCTACGTTGTATTCTGCTTTCAAGCGCGCTACAACCACGTCGAACTGAAGTACACCAACCGCACCAACGATCAGGTCGTTGTTCTGCATTGGACGGAATACTTGCACAGCGCCCTCTTCTGAAAGCTGAACCAAACCTTTAAGAAGTTGCTTCTGCTTCAGTGGATCGCGTAGACGAATACGACGGAATAGCTCAGGTGCGAAGTTTGGAATACCAGAGAACTTCAGGCTTTCACCTTGAGTAAAGGTATCACCAATTTGGATTGTGCCGTGGTTGTGCAGACCAATGATATCGCCCGCGTACGCTTTCTCAGCTCGCGCACGGTCACCCGCCATGAAGGTTACCGCATCAGAGATACTTACGTTCTTGCCAGTACGAACATGGTTCATCTTCATACCTTGGTTGTAAGTACCCGATACGATACGCATGAATGCGATACGGTCACGGTGCTTCGGATCCATGTTTGCTTGGATCTTAAATACGAAGCCAGAAAATTTCTCTTCTGTAGCCACAACATCACGCTCGTTCGCTTGGCGAGTTTGCGGTGCCGGTGCCCACTTCGTTAGACCATCTAGCATGTGGTCAACACCAAAGTTACCCAGTGCGGTACCGAAGTAAACAGGCGTTAGTTCACCAGCAAGGAACAAGTCGTGATCAAATTCAGGACAAGCACCGATAACAAGCTCTAGCTCTTCACGCACGCTTTCAGCAAGATCGTCGCCTACCGCTTCATTTAGCTCAGGGTTATCTAGACCTTTGATGATACGTACTTCTTGGATCTCATGACCATGGCCAGATTCGTACAAGATCGTTTCATCACGGTGAATGTGGTAAACACCTTTAAACTCTTTACCACAACCAATTGGCCATGAGATTGGAGAACAAGCCATACCCAGCTCGCTTTCCACTTCATCAAGCACTTCCATCGGGTCACGAACGTCACGGTCAAGTTTGTTCATAAACGTTACGATTGGCGTATCACGTAGGCGTGTTACTTCCATTAGTTTACGAGTACGATCCTCGACACCTTTCGCAGCATCGATAACCATCAAACAAGAGTCAACCGCAGTTAGTGTACGGTACGTATCTTCCGAGAAATCTTCGTGTCCTGGAGTATCTAGTAGGTTTACTAGGCAATCATTGTATGGGAATTGCATTACCGACGTAGTTACCGAGATACCACGTTCTTTTTCCATCTCCATCCAGTCAGATTTAGCGTGCTGGTTAGAGCCACGGCCTTTTACGGTACCCGCTTTCTGAATCGCGTTTCCGAATAAAAGAACTTTTTCAGTAATCGTGGTTTTACCCGCATCCGGGTGAGAGATAATTGCAAACGTTCTACGTTTGCTCACTTCTTGTTGGAAAGACATAGTCGCCCTTTGCTGATCTAAAGCGTAAAAAGGGCAAGTAGATAATACTTGCCCTTGAATTCTGTGTGCGGATTATACAGAAAGCGTATCACTTTCTAAAGGGTCAGTTTACACCCTATTTTATGGCGTATTCTCTGCTTAGCTAAAAGACATAAAAAGATAGCTCATAATGATCGCATCTTCATTGCCTTGCTTAGTCGGATAGTAGTTACGGCGGCGATCGACTTCGTTAAAACCCGCTTTCTCATACAAGTTAAACGCGTTCACGTTACTTTCGCGCACTTCTAGCCAAGCACTTTCCGCGTCAGCCTGTTCACACATATCAAGAAAATGCTCGGTCAGAGCCTTGCCATAACCTTTACCTTGCTGGCTTGGGTCGACAGCAATATTAAGCAGCGTCACTTCACCAACGATATTCTGCGCGAAGAAATACCCGACCACTTGCCCATCGACTTCAAGTACATGGTGACAAGCGCCTCGGCTATCGAGATCGCGAATCATCGTTTCAGACCAAGGGTGAGAATGCGCGGTCTGTTCTATCTGCCAAATAGCGTCTAGGTGTTGCTGTGAAGTCGGTAAAAATAGATTAGTCATAAGCACAAATTTGTTGCCATAAGTCGCGGCGGTGTTGGTTATTACCATTGATGTCAGACAGTAATGGCGATTGTAATGTTTTTGCTTTCAGCTCTTGGGCCGACTCACAACCCGCAAACCAAACCCATTCAACATCACCAAGTTCGATAGAAGATAGGTGTTGAGGTTGAATATGTAAGGCTTGAGATAAGTCGAGCTTAATACTTTTGAGTACACGCTCAAACATCACGGCAAGGTCTTCCTGAGGCTTTTCAGGCGATACCAACAGTAACTTGCAATCGTTAGAGAGCGGAGTCAATTCAGATTCATAGCCCGCCAAACGCTCTGGGTGGCTAAGCTCCCATTGGCTAATGCCCATCTCTTGCAGGTATTGTGCGTGTGTTTGTGACATATCTAGCGGTTATAACCTTAGGTTGATAGTGGGTGGCTTATTAGAGCAGAGTTAAAACGAGCTCATCAGAGTTGGGCTGATACTAACAAAAAATAAAGGAGCATCAAGCTCCTTTATTTAGACTAAATCAGTTTGCATTATATTGCGTGGGAAATAGGCTTATAAGTCGTTGAACTCAGGACTGTAAGCAATTTCACCAGAATGCCCGGCAAGCGCACCTTCAACTAACTCGATAGCTTGGAAAGCTCCCTCAGGCACATCCCAAGCGCAGCTCAAACCAAACTCACTCGCAGCCTTGAAACCAAAGCGACCGTAATAGGCCGGATCACCAAGCACGACACAGGCAGGGTAACCGAAATCAACCAAAGTAGAGAAAGCATCTTCAACCAGTGATTTAGCAATGCCTTGGTTGCGGAACTCTTCTTTCACAGCAAGTGGCGCAAGACCCTGCCAGTTGTGATCGTCACCTTTAAGGGTAATTGGGCTAAACATCAGGTGACCAACCACCTCGCCTTCGTCAGAACAAGCCACCAGCGATAGCGTTAAATGACTATTCTCACGCAAGCTCATAACCAAATTAGCTTCTGCATCCGTTTCAAAAACAGATTTCAATAGACGATCAATGACAAGTATATCTGCCGGTGCTTCAGTTCGAATAAGCATTCATTACCTCACTTTGTGTATCTGGGGATTGTACTCCCTTCTGCACAAAATCAGCTAATTGATTTAACAAAGTTTTCATAGGAGTCGGCAATAAGTCCAAATCTACGCTATCCATCAAGTTTTTGACCTCTAAACCGAGCTCTGTATCGCCTTCAATAGACAGTCGACGTTGGAAGAAAAGCGTATCTGGGTCTTCTTTACGTCCCGCAATCAACACAAGATCGTTAAGATTTCCGCTAAAACTGACATCTTCAGCGACTTCTTTATCAGCTACAACCAGTTGCTCATTTTCGTAACTAATACACCAACTTAACCCCATATCTTTTATTGAAACTTTCAGCCACTTATCTTCTAAGAACTCAAAGTCACCGTCTTCTAAAGCTTCCTTGAAGACATTCTTCAGTGCTTCTAATAAGGCTCTTTTTTGTACTGTTTTAGGTAATAACTGGACTGGAGATCGCAAAATTGATGCGGCATTTTGAACTAGTTGAGTGCGAATCTTGTTTATCACGTGACTTATCCGTAACTTTGTCAATAATATGGAATGCATCATAGATGATGTTGAGATCTCAGTTACTGTTATGTATCAAATTAACTTCTGTTTGATACTCGACCTTTAATATCCTGAAAATCACAGTTATAGTAACTCAGGTAATGAGAATTACAGCGGATCGCTGCACTCACAGGTAAATATCGATAACCACACAAAAAGTAATAAATATTTATCGATAGTGAATATTCAAGCTCTTGGAGAATTGGTAGTACTTTGATGCCTCCCCAGCAACTACAACATTGGTTTACCCAGCTAACTGCAAATAGTCCGTTCTTTTTTGCAGTACTTGATGCTCAACATAACTATTTTATGGTGAATGAGCGTTACTGCGATATTGCTGGTTTGAGCCAAACAGAGCTTGCAGGCATGAATGACCGTCAAACCTTAGGCGAGCAATTCTACCAACATCTTAAGCCTTACTATGAGCGCGCCTTCAATGGCGAAACAATTGAGGCCGAAGTTACCCTCAACGAAACTGACCTCGATACCAGCCTTCATTTCAGCTTATCCCCTCTAGCAAACGGCAACAAAACTGACTACATCGTCTTTCATGCCTTCGATACATCAGAGAACCAAGTCCTTGTCCGTTCTTTAGAAGAGTCCGAAGCGAAATTCCATAAGCTCTCTCACCTACTCCCAGACGGATTACTCTTGGTTGAGAACGACTACATCTTGTCATCCAACCCAGCAGCAGCTCGCTTACTTGGTTTCAATTCCACTACTGAGCTGATTGGCGAAGAGTTAGGCCGCTTATTTATCGATGAACAAACCAAAACAGTCTTCAATAATAGCCTGAGCTCTATTATTTCTGAGTCTGGTTTGGTTTGCTTAACGGGCGCTCGATGTGGCTTTGAACGTAAGGTTCAACTCAACATCGACTCAACGGCCATTCTCGGCAGTAGCACCCAACTTGTGCTTATCCAAGACGCACAAGAAACCGCAAAACAATACACTCCGGCAAACAGTGAAGATGCTTATATCGACGCGTTAACTAAGCTCTACAACCGAGTTGGGTTTACCAAGCGCCTTGAGCAGTTCATTCACAACGACACGCCTGTTGTCATGCTCTACTTAGACATTGATAACTTTAAAAATATCAATGACTCACTGGGTCATCACATCGGTGACAAAGTGATTAAAGAGGTCGCTTCTCGCTTAAAACGCTTGCTGCCTCGTCAAGCCGTTATCGGTCATTTAGGTGGTGACGAATTTGGTATTATTCTGCCAGAGCCTGAACATCAACGAACACCTGAAATGCTCGCTGAAAAGATCATTTCCTTGATCAACCAACCCTTCGATCTTCACCACTTTAGTAAACGCTTAGCCTGCTCTATTGGTAGTGTAAGCTTTCCTCAAGATGGTACGGATGCTCGCATCCTTTTACAAAATGCCGACACTGCGATGTATGAGGCGAAAGATCGTGGTCGTAATCGCCTGATCAAGTTCAACGAACAGATGAACAAAGAAGCACGTATGCGACTGTGGCTTGAGATAGAGCTTCAGAAGGCGCTGCAACAAAACGGACTCGAGGTTTGGTACCAACCAAAAGTAAACGCCCGTGACTTCACCATCAACGGAGCAGAAGCCCTAGTTCGTTGGAAACACCCAGTTGAAGGCTACATCAGTCCTGCCGCTTTCATCCCAGTTGCAGAACGTGCTGGCCTTATCGAGCAGCTTGGTCGTGTGGTGATGCGTGAAGTATTTGCGACCGTTAAACGCTGGAAGATGCAGGGGATCCTGCCAGGCCGTGTAGCGATCAACCTTTCTCCTGAACAGTTTGGTAATCCAAAGCTGATTGATTACATGGAAAAGCTACTGCGTTCGACAGAGCTAGACCCAAGTGCAATTACGTTTGAGCTGACAGAAAGTGCAGTGATGAGTGACAGTGAACACACGCTGCAAATGCTCAACGCCATCAAAAAGCTCGGCTTCGCCCTATCGATTGATGATTTCGGTACCGGTTACTCTTCTCTGTCTTACCTTGCTCGCTTCCCTATTGATGAGCTTAAGATCGACCGTGCTTTCATCTCGGATATCGATACCCTACCAAAGCAAATTACCGTAATTGAAAACATCATCAACCTGGGTAAATCTCTCGATTTAACTGTGGTTGCAGAAGGTGTCGAAACCAGTGAGCAAGCGACGCTTCTGTCGAACCTCAACTGTAGCTCCATTCAAGGCTTCCACTTCTATCGCCCACAGCCGAAACAAGATGTTGAAGAGCTATTCGCACAAAACCGCCGTCATAAGAACTGATTAGACGATTCGAATACACACCTCCTCCAAAGCCAAAGCAACACACAAAACCACCGCTCGTCAGTACCTCAAACGGAGTAAAAGCAGATTTATCCATCTAAACCTGCCTTACATCAATTCCGTCATTCACAATTCTTCATAAAATGCTCGCTTCAACTTAATTCTACTGGTAGTGAGCAAATGGAACTCTTATGCCCAGCGGGTAACTTACCTGCTTTGAAAACCGCCATTGATTGCGGTGCGGATGCTGTCTATATCGGATTCAAAGACGATACCAATGCCCGACACTTTGCAGGACTAAACTTTGCGGGTAAAAAGCTCGATCGTGCCGTGCAGTATGTACATGACCGCAACAAGAAAATTCATGTTGCCTTAAATACGTTTGCTCACCCAAATGGCTTCGAACGCTGGACTAATGCGGTAGACAACGCGGCTGATCTGGGTGTCGATGCACTGATCATCGCAGACATCGCAGTACTCGAATACGCGGCAAATAAGTACCCTGATCTTGAGCTGCACCTATCAGTACAAGCATCAGCAACCAATGCCGCTGCGATCGACTTCTACCACAAAAACTTCAACGTTAAGCGTGTTGTACTGCCACGTGTATTATCGATTCATCAGGTCAAACAGCTTTCTCGTAACATCACTTCTGACGTTGACCTTGAAGTATTCGCTTTTGGTAGCTTGTGTATCATGGCAGAAGGCCGTTGCTACCTATCTTCGTACATGACTGGCGAATCACCAAATACAGTGGGCGCATGCTCTCCTGCGAAATACGTTCGCTGGCAAGAGACAGAAACAGGCCTAGAGTCTCGCTTGAATGAAATCCTTATTGATAAGTATGAAGCAGGTGAGAACGCGGGCTACCCAACGCTGTGTAAAGGTCGCTTTGAAGCGGAGATCGACGGTGAGCGTAAGCGCTACCACGCACTTGAAGAGCCGACTAGCCTTAACACATTATCAATGCTTCCTGAGTTGTTCGCTGCGAATGTTGCTTCAGTGAAGATTGAAGGTCGTCAGCGCAGCCCAGCTTATGTTGAACAAGTGACTCGCACTTGGCGTGCAGCCATCGACCGCTACTTAGCAAATCCTGAACAATACCAAGTAGAACAAGCTTGGAATGCGACGCTGGCGAATGTATCTGAAGGTACACAAACCACGCTTGGCGCTTATCACCGTAAATGGCAATAGAGCCAAATGGAGAACTCAATGAAATACGCATTAGGCCCTCTACTTTATTTCTGGCCAAAACAAGATGTTGAAAGCTTCTATGAGCAAGCGAAATCAAGCTCCGCTGACATCATCTATCTCGGTGAAGCCGTGTGTTCAAAACGTCGTGAGATGAAAGCGAAACACTGGATGGACATCGCTAAAGAGCTGTCTGCTTCAGGTAAGCAAGTTGTATTGTCGACCATGGCATTGCTGGAAGCGCCAAGCGAAGTCAACATCATGAAGAAGTACATTGATAACGGTGACTTCGCGATTGAAGCCAATGACGTGTCTGCTATTCAACTGGCAAGCGAAAGCAAAGTACCTTTCGTTGTCGGCCCTGCGGTAAATACATACAACGCACGCACGCTGAACCTGTTCCTAAAGCAAGGTATGACGCGCTGGTGTATGCCTGTCGAGCTTTCTCGTGAATGGCTTAGCAATGTGATGACACAATGTGAAGAACTCAATATTCGTAACAAGTTCGAAGTCGAAGTATTTAGCCACGGTTACTTGCCTCTTGCTTACTCAGCACGCTGCTTTACCGCTCGCGCAGAAAACAAAGCCAAAGACGATTGTGAAACCTGCTGTATTAAGTACCCAACCGGACTGCAGGTCGAGAGCCAAGAAGGCCAATCGGTATTCAACCTTAATGGTATCCAGACCCAATCGGGTTACTGCTACAACCTAGTGAATGATTTACCCAACATGCACGACTTGGTTGATGTAGTTCGTTTAAGCCCGCTCGGCATCGATACCTTCTCTGAAATTAATAACTTCAGAGCTAACGAACAAGGTCAAAACCCGATGAAGATTGAAAGCCGCCAATGTAATGGTTACTGGCATCAACTCGCAGGTTTAGACGTAAAAAACATCTAGTTCGATAATTAAACCTATCAGCGACAGATACAAAAAAGGTCTAGCATTCGCTAGACCTTTTTAGTTCGACTTAAGAAAAGCGATCTATGCCGTCGCTGTTTCCATCTGCGAAGCATCGAGCTTCTTTACGTCTTTGTAGAGCATCACCATAACCACTACGCTTAACGCAATGTTAGACAATGGGTACGCAATCCAGATCCCCGGCACACCGTACAACTTCGGCATGATGTACAAGAAAGGCAGTTGGATAAGCATATTGCCTATCGTCACAAACATCGCCTTGCTGCCCTTGTTCACTGCTTGGTAATAAGCGCCCGCTACCACTAAGAAACCATCCAGTGCCAATGCAAACATGTGTAGTCGAATACCCAATACTGTGTACTCTACTAGCTGTGGTTCGTCCGAGTTAAAGACTGACACAAACTCACGTGGGAACGCGTTGAGAAGCAACACAAACGCCACACCAATCAATACTGAACTCAACATCGCAATCTTAAGTAACTTACGAATATTCGCTTGGTTACGCGCACCATGGTTGTAACTCACTAATGGTTGCATACCATTTGCGATACCTTCAGCCGTGAGGTAATAAACCGTCACGATGTAGCCCAAGATAGCGTAAGCACCAATCATCAACTGGTCGCCATATTGAGAGAACAACGCATTGTGTAGCGCCACCATCATCGAGCCATAGGCGTACATAAAGAAGCTTGATGTACCAATTGCGAAGATCTGTGGGATAACAGATAGCTTTAATCGCAACTCATTCCAGCGTAAGCGTAAGTTTGCTCGGCGTGAGAAGAAGTAAGCCAGACCTAAGCCCGTTACCACAAATTGTGCGATTGCTGTGGCTAGTGCCGCCCCCATCAACTCCCAACCAAACTGAGCGATAAACAGGTAGTCCAGAACGATATTAATCACCGCACCGACAATCATCAGGATCGTGGCTAAGTTCGGGCTGTCGTCATTACGCAGTAGAAACGGCATCGCGATAGAGCCCAAAGTGAAGACACTAGCACCAATTAGGATGTGTAAATATTGCAGGCCAAGTTCGTACACACGCCCTTCTGCACCCTGCCAAAGCAAAAAGTTGTCGGCAAACAGATACAGTAACGCTGAAACAATCGGCGTTATCGCCAGTAGCAAGGTTAAACCGGTCGCCAGGATCTGCTTAGCACCTTGAGTGTCTTTTTCACCTTGGCGAATCGAGACAAGCGCACCAGTACCTACGCCCACCAGCATACCAATACCGAGAATTGAACCAATCACAGGCCACGCGACGTTAATACCCGCGAGTCCATCAGCGCCAACATAGCGGCCAATGAAAATGCCATCCACCACTTGGTACAGGCCATTAACCAACATCGCCGCCACGGTAGGGATTGTGTATCGCCAAAATTGACGACTAATTGAGTTACTCATTTCTTACTCTACTTTCATTTGTGAGTCGCATATCAACGAGATATGACTCGTAAAATTAGTTAACAAGGCTAACTAAATATCTAAATTATTTACTTCAAAGCTTTGTCTAATAATAGGTTCAATTGCTTAGATTCTTGCTCAGATAAACGGCTTTCTAGTATTTGAGCCATCACTTGGTAGATCTTGCTCTCCTCTTCTAAACCCAGCTCAGCTTTGTTGGTCAATACCACTAACTTGGATCTTGCATCTTCAAGTGACGCCTTGCGTTCAACCAGGCCTTTTCTCTCAAGCCTTTGAACCATAGTGGTCGCTGAGGGCTTAGTCACCTGCATTTCAATAGCAAGGTCAGTCAATCGAATCGGCTCTGGTGAAGCCTGTATGACCTTCAGATAATCATACTCGTTGAAGCTCAATTGGCAGATAGGATCTTCATTCACCTGAGTACGCCATATCTTAGAGGCGAAGCGCTCAATCTTTTCTAAATTCTGGTTTAGCATACTCACCCGATCAAAGAATAACATTTAGTTAGCAAGACTAACTATTTTAATATTGTTTAAATAAAAAGCAATCAAAACGAGATGAAGATCATAAAAAACAGTCATAAAAAAAGCCGCTGACAGGCAGCGGCTTCTTAATATTCATGATGTATTGCTTATCGAGCGTTAGCTTCTTCTTCAGCCTCTGCCAACTTAACTTGAGCTAGATGTTCGGCTTTAAGCGTAGTGAAGATACGGCTTAACTCTAAGAAGGAGTATCGGTGCTCTACGTATTCATACACGTTGAAAGACACAGACAGCTTATACAAAGAGATCGCATTCGCGTAGTCACCGTTCATATGGTAACGCTTAGCAAGGTAGAAGTAAGTCTCTGTTAGACGCTGTGCCAGTAATGTGTTGTCACGAGTACCGGTTAAGATCGCCTTGAAAGCCTGCTCTTCGGTAATGTCATCAAGCATGATGGCCACTAACACCCAGCCCCACTGCTCATCACGGCTTTCGTAACGCTTTTGTAAATCAAGCTTCGCTTGTTCTGGCGTGAGTTCATGCTGAATGATGTACAACCATAATGCACGGAACGGATCGCTAGGATCATCGGCGTAGTGCTTCATCATCTCTTCATTGGCTAAGTCGTAACGTTCGCCATAGTAGAGAGCAATTGAGCGGTTTCTTTCTGCATAAGAGTTTGCAGGATCAAGCTCTAGAGTAGAATCAAAAGACTCGTAAGCCGCATCAAACTCCCCTACCTGCGTAAAGTAAACACCCAAAAGATTGAAGATATCAGGTTGAGCAGGGTTCAATGAAAGAGATTGGTTGAAGTCGAGGCGCGCTAAGTCACGCAGGCCAACACTGTCGTAGTAGTTACCACGTTCAAACAGCATCTTAGCTCTAACTTCATCGTTCAAATCTGGGCGCTGCAATAACTGACTAAGGCGTGCAATTTGAACTTCTTGCTGAACGCTTGGTTGCAGTGGCACAGCCATTGGTGGATAAACCCAACGTGAGGCGTTATCTGATGTTGTTGCACAACCAGTTAGTACAAGCAGTAAACACATACTCGCGGTTTGAAACCATTTCACAAATAATTACTCCTGTTATGACCGCAATAAAAAAGGGGAGCGATATGCTCCCCTTTATAACATGCTTTGTTGACGATAGGTTAGAAATCACTAAAAAGCGATATCACCATCGACACACTGAGAATTACTCAGCAGCAGGTGCTTCGCCTTCAGCTGGCGTTTCAACTGCTTCTTTCATGCTTAGACGTACACGACCTTGACGGTCAATTTCAAGAACCTTAACTGGCACTTCTTGACCTTCAGTTAGGTAGTCAGACACTTTCTCAACGCGCTTGTCAGCGATTTGAGAGATGTGTACTAGACCATCTTTACCTGGAAGGATAGTTACGAATGCACCGAAGTCAGCTAGACGAGCAACTTTACCTTGGTAAATGCGGCCAACTTCAACTTCAGCTGTGATCTCTTCGATACGACGGATAGCTTCTTTAGCAGCTGCGCCTTCAGTAGCAGCAATCTTGATTGTGCCATCGTCTTCGATTTCGATTGTAGTACCCGTTTCTTCACAAAGAGCACGGATAACTGCGCCGCCTTTACCGATAACATCTTTGATCTTATCAGAGCTGATTTTCATTGTGTGGATACGTGGAGCGAATTCAGAGATATCTTCACGAGCACCAGAGATAGCTTCATCCATTACAGAAAGGATGTGCTTACGTGCACCTTGCGCTTGGTTAAGAGCAATTTGCATGATCTCTTTAGTGATACCTTCGATCTTGATGTCCATTTGAAGAGCAGTGATACCTTCGTTAGTACCTGCTACTTTAAAGTCCATGTCACCTAGGTGATCTTCGTCGCCAAGGATGTCAGAAAGAACAACAAAGTCGTCGCCTTCTTTAACAAGACCCATTGCGATACCCGCAACAGAAGACTTGATTGGAACACCAGCATCCATAAGAGCTAGAGATGTACCACATACAGAAGCCATTGAAGAAGAACCGTTAGATTCAGTGATTTCCGATACAACACGAACTGTGTATGGGAATTCATCAACAGAAGGCATTACTGCAGCGATACCACGCTTAGCTAGCTTACCGTGGCCGATTTCACGACGCTTAGGAGAACCTACAAAACCAGTTTCGCCAACACAGTATGGAGGGAAGTTGTAGTGTAGTAGGAAGTTGTCTTTACGCTCGCCTGTTAGCTCATCGATGATTTGAGCGTCACGTTGTGTGCCAAGAGTAGCAGTAACGATAGCTTGAGTTTCACCACGAGTGAATAGAGAAGAACCGTGTGTACGTGGAAGAACACCAGTACGTACGTCTAGCGCACGAACCATGTCTTTTTCACGACCGTCGATACGTGGGTTGCCAGCGATGATGCGGCTACGTACAACGTTTTTCTCTAGAGAACCAAGCATGCCGCGGATTTCGCGCTCGTTTAGTTCTTCGTCTTGAGCTAGTAGTGCTTCAACAACGTCGTTCTTGATTGCGCCAACTTGCTCGTAACGAGCCATTTTTTCAGTGATTTGGTAAGCGTCAGATAAACGAGCTTCTGCAAGCTCAGCAACACGAGCTTTAAGCTCAGTGTTTACTACTGGTGCTTCCCAGTTCCACGCTGGAGTAGCAACTTCTGCTGCGAACTCGTTGATAGCGTTGATAACAACTTGTTGTTGATCGTGACCGAAAACAACTGCAGAAAGCATTTCTTCTTCAGTTAGGTTATCAGCTTCAGATTCAACCATAAGAACCGCGCCTTCAGTACCAGAAACCACTAGGTCTAGTTTAGAAGCTTCAAGTTCAGTTGTGCTTGGGTTAAGAACAAGTTGACCGTCGATGTGACCTACGCGTGCAGCACCGATTGGACCGTTGAACGGGATACCAGAGATAGCAAGAGCCGCTGAAGTACCGATCATTGTTACCATATCAGGTTGAACGTCTGGGTTTACAGACATTACTGTAGCGATAACTTGAACTTCGTTCTTGAATGAATCAGGGAAAAGAGGACGAATTGGACGGTCGATTAGACGAGCCGTTAGTGTTTCGCCTTCAGATGGACGACCTTCACGCTTGAAGAAGCCACCTGGGATTTTACCAGCAGCGTATGTACGCTCTTGGTAGTTAACTGTTAGAGGGAAGAAGTCTTGACCTTCTACCGCTTCTTTTTTACCAACAACAGATACGAATACTGAAGTGTCGTCCATTGTTACCATAACTGCTGCAGTAGCTTGACGAGCAATAACGCCAGTTTCTAGAGTAACTGTGTGGTTACCGTACTGAAACGTTTTTACAACTGGTTTCTCAAACATTGTATTTCCTTTATCTAAAGAGTGTTCTTTAGAGTCAGTAAGTTGGAACCCAAAAATCACCAATCGCGACTAGTCAAAGCAGACGGAATTAATTCGTTATATCAAAAATACAACGAGCATCCACTTTGAATAGTCGCGACCTATTGGCCGACATCTGTGACTGTAACTTCTGGGTCGTATAATACCTATACAGATAGCTGTACAGGCGAGGCATAGTATAAACTATTTTTATATACAGGGATATTTTCGCGCTGAAAAAGCTCCGTGAATTACTTCAAACTCTGTCTTTCAGGCACAAAAAAAGGAGCAATAAATGCTCCTTTTCTTCAAACAGTCTTTGCAGACATCGCTATTAGCGACGTAGGCCTAGGCGCTTGATTAGATCTTGGTAACGAGAAAGGTCTTTACCTTTCAGGTAGTCAAGAAGCTTACGACGGCTAGAAACCATACGTAGAAGACCACGACGGCTGTGGTGATCGCCTTTGTGTGCTTTGAAGTGACCTTGAAGGTGGTTGATAGAAGCAGTTAGTAGTGCTACTTGTACTTCTGGTGAACCAGTATCGCCTTCAGCGCGTGCGTATTCTGCAACGATTGCTGCTTTAGTTTCTGCATTCAGAGACATAATTCTCTCCTGATAAGAGTAGTTTAATATTTGTAGCAGCCAATCTCTGATTCAGCCACTACGCGAGCCGAGGATTATAGGGAAGTTTGTCAGTTGGTGCAATAACAATCGAACACCTTAAAAACGAAAAAAGCGAACCGCCTAAATTAGGCGTCCGCTTTCTGTCTTATTTGCTCGTCTTTAACGACTCAGCGCGAATATCTCACTCGATTTAAGCACTCGCTTGTGGTTCTTCATCTCTGAAAACAACCAAACGTTTCGGTGCTACACGACCATCTTCAGCAATTTGAGCAACACCAACAAACAGCTTCTCTTCACCGCTTGTCATGCGAACCGTACCTTCCGTCGGCGCACCAGCAACCTGAACAGGCATACCATGCTGAACTAGGTCAGTCAGTTCCGCATTCAGGTTTACTTCTGGTAAGTCTTCAACAGCAGTATCCATTGGCATCAACAGTGGATCAAGCAGCTCTTTAGGTGCAATTTCTTGCGCCTGCGCTTGCTCTAAGATCTCGTTCAGTTGTTCCAACGTTACCATACGCTCGTAAGGGTACTTTGCTACACCAGTACGGCGAAGCATGGTCACGTGAGCACCACAGCCTAGCATCTCACCAAGATCGTCGGTGATTGTGCGGATGTAAGTGCCTTTTGAACAATGTACTTCCATCTCAACTTCATCGCCTTCAAAGCGAAGCAGTTCAATAGAGTACACCGTGATCTTACGAGACTCACGAGGAACCTCGATACCTGCACGTGCGTATTCATACAAAGGCTTACCTTGATATTTCAAAGCAGAGAACATTGAAGGGATCTGGTCAGTTTCACCTTTGAAGGTTTCGATACAACGCTCAAGTTGTTCTTGAGTCACGTTTACATCACGTGTCTCTACCACTTCACCATCTGAGTCAGAGGTATTGGTACGCTCACCAAGCTTGGCGATCACTACGTAGCGCTTATCAGAATCTAGAAGAAACTGAGAGAACTTCGTTGCTTCACCAAGACAAATTGGCAGCATGCCAGTCGCAAGAGGATCCAGAGCACCGGTGTGCCCTGCCTTCTCTGCAAAGTAAATACGCTTTACTTTTTGCAGTGCATCATTAGACGAAATGCCTGTTGGCTTATCTAACAGAATTACCCCGTTAATAGGGCGACCTTTACGACGGCGAGCCATTACTCTTCGCCCTTAGACTGAGTTTCGTCAGTACGGCCAGCTTCTTGTTGCTTGCGCTTATCATCGTTTAGCACTTCACTTACTAGGTTAGACATACGCATGCCTTCTACTAGTGTGTTGTCGTAAGTAAAACGAACTTCAGGCGTTAGACGGTGACGAATACGCTTGCCTAGCGCCATACGGATTGGCACTTCGTGCTCTTTAAGAGCAGCAAGACATGATTCAGGTGTTTGCTCACCAATACATAGGAAAGTAACGAATACTTTTGCGTAAGCAAGGTCACGAGACACTTCTACGTCTGAGATGGTTACCATACCGATACGTGAGTCACGAACTTCACGTTGTAGGATAAGTGCTAGCTCTTTTTGAAGCTGCTGAGACACACGTTGTGTGCGGCTAAATTCTTTTGACATTTTCTTTTCTCACTTAGAAAGATGGGGGGCTTGGTAATTACCAGCCCCCCATGGTGTATTCAACAACCGATTACTTATTACCTTTACTAGTAATGTTAGTAACCTTAGTCAATATGTCGAGTCGTACAGACTGATTAGTCTAGAGTACGTTGAACCTCAACGATTTCGAATACTTCGATCTGGTCACCAACGCGTACGTCGTTGTAGTTCTTAACGCCAACACCACACTCGTAACCATTCTTAACTTCTTGAACATCGTCTTTAAAGCGACGAAGTGACTCTAGCTCACCTTCGTAGATAACAACGTTTTCACGAAGTACACGAATTGGGTTGCTACGCTTAATCGTACCTTCAGTAACGATACAACCAGCGATTGCACCAAGTTTAGGCGACTTAAATACGTCACGAACTTGAGCAAGACCAATGATCTCTTGACGGAATTCAGGAGCAAGCATACCGCCCATTGCCTGTTTAACTTCGTCGATCAGTTGGTAAATGATTGAGTAGTAACGTAGGTCTAGGTTTTCGTTCTGAACCGTGTTACGCGCAGTTGCGTCAGCACGAACGTTGAAACCAAGGATGATAGCGTTAGAAGCTGCTGCAAGTGTTGCATCAGTTTCAGTAATACCACCAACACCAGAACCTACGATGTTCACTTTAACTTCGTCTGTTGATAGTTTCAGTAGAGAATCAGCGATTGCTTCTACAGAACCTTGAACGTCAGCTTTTAGTACTACGTTCAGTTCAGCAACTTCACCAGCAGCCATGTTCGCGAACATGTTCTCTAGTTTAGCTTTCTGTTGACGAGCTAGTTTAACATCACGGAATTTACCTTGACGGTAGTTCGCTACTTCACGTGCTTTACGCTCGTCACGAACAACAGTTGCTTCATCACCAGAAGCAGGAACGCCAGATAGACCTAGAATCTCTACAGGGATAGAAGGACCCGCTGTAGTTACTTCTTTACCGTTCTCATCGCGCATTGCACGAACACGGCCGTACTCTTGACCACAAAGAACGATGTCGCCTTTGTTTAGAGTACCTGACTGTACTAGTACTGTTGCAACTGGACCGCGACCTTTATCAAGGCGAGATTCAACAACAACACCAGACGCCATGCCTTCTTTAACAGCTGTAAGTTCAAGAACTTCAGACTGAAGAAGGATAGCTTCTAGAAGACCATCTATGTTTGTACCCTGTTTTGCAGAGATGTGAACGAACATGTTCTCACCGCCCCATTCCTCAGGGATTACGTCGTATTGAGCTAGCTCATTCTTAACGTTGTCTGGGTTTGCACCCTCTTTATCGATCTTGTTCACAGCAACAATCAGAGGTACGCCTGCCGCTTTCGCGTGCTGGATTGCTTCGATTGTTTGTGGCATTACGCCATCGTCTGCTGCAACTACTAGTACAACGATATCTGTCGCTTGAGCACCACGAGCACGCATAGCTGTAAACGCCGCGTGTCCAGGAGTATCAAGGAAAGTGATCATGCCGTTGTCAGTATCTACGTGGTAAGCACCAATGTGCTGCGTGATACCGCCAGCTTCGCCAGAAGCAACGTGTGCTTTACGAATGTAATCCAGTGTTGAAGTTTTACCGTGGTCAACGTGACCCATGATAGTAACAACAGGAGCACGACCTTCAGCGATTGCATCGCTATCACGGTCAGCTAGTACTGCTTCTTCAAGTTCGTTTTCTTTACGTAGGATTACCTTGTGACCCATCTCTTCAGCAACAAGCTGTGCTGTTTCTTGGTCGATCACTTGGTTGATAGTCGCCATAGCGCCCATCTTCATCATTACTTTGATAACTTCAGTTGCTTTAACTGACATTTTGCTAGCCAGTTCAGAAACAACGATAGTCTCGCCGATAGCAACGTCAGACTTAGCAACAGTTGCTGACTTATCGAAGCCTTGCTGCATTGAAGTTGGTTTCGCAAGCTTACCTTTAGCGCCACGACCACGTTGGTTACGACCACCACGGTTGTTGCCAGGTTGGTTAGCTGGAGCTGCTTTCTTTTTACGACGACGAGGCGCTTTTTCTTCTTTCTGATCCGCTGCATCTTCAGCTTCACGCGCGTAAGTAGAAGTAGTCACGTGGTAGTCCGCAGACTTCTCTTGCTCTTTCTTCTTCTTCTCTTCTTCAGTCCAGCGAGCTTCGTTTTCTTCAGCTAGCTTACGAGCTTCCTCTACAAGCTTAGCTGCTTCAGCTTCTGCTTTACGAGTTGCTTCTTGCTCTTGACGAGCTTTTAGTTCATCCGCTTCTTTTTTCGCTTGTGCGTTAGCGTCTGCATTTTTTGAATTCATGTCTTTTTTAGCCTTTTCAGCTTGTGCGCGTTGAGCTTTTTCTTCAGCATCACGTTTTGCATCCGCTTCACGTTTTGCTTTCTCATCAGCTTCGCGCTGTGCTTTCTCTGCAGCTTCACGTTTCGCAAGCTCTTCAGCTTCTTGACGTGCTTTCTCTTCCGCTTCACGTGATGCTGCATCCTCAGCTTCACGTTTCGCTTCGTCTTCAATAGCGCTGCGCTTCACGTAAGTACGTTTTTTACGTACCTCTACTTGAACATCCTTACTCTTACCGCCTCCAGCGGCAACACTTAGCGTGCTGCGGGTCTTGCGTTGAAGAGTTAAACGAGTCGGCTCTGCTTCACCAGAAGTATCGCCATGCTCCTTTTTAAGGTGCGTTAGCAATGTTTGCTTCTCTGAATCAGTTACTTGATCCGACCCTGATTTCTTCATGCCTGCATCAGCAAGTTGTTCAATTAAGCGGTCAACTGGCGTACCAATCTCTTCACTCAGTGCTTTAACTGTTAATTGTGTCATACCGCTTTCTCTCCTTGCTGAATTATTCTTCGTCGCCGAACCAACAGATGTTACGCGCAGCCATGATTAGCTCGCCCGCACGCTCTGCAGTTAGGTCTTCAATGCCTTCTAGTTCATCAACGCCTTGGTCAGCTAGGTCTTCCAATGTTGCCACGCCTTTAGCTGCCAGTTTGTAAGCCATTTCACGTTCTAGGCCTTCAAGAGCTAGCAAGTCTTCAGCAGGCTCAACACCGTCGAAAGTTTCTTCTTTCGCAAGTGCTAGAGTCGTTAGTGCATCTTTAGCACGGCTACGAAGTTCTTCAACGATGCCTTCGTCTAGACCATCTACTTCAAGAAGTTCGTTTACTGGTACGTAAGCCACTTCTTCTAGTGTAGAGAAACCTTCTTCAACAAGCAGTTGAGCAAAGTCTTCTTCGATGTCTAGGTGCTTCATGAAGTTTTCAATAGAAGCAACGGCTTCTTCTTGGTGTTTCTTCTGAAGATCTTCAACCGTCATTACGTTCAGTTCCCAACCAGTAAGTTGAGATGCTAGACGTACGTTTTGACCGCTACGGCCGATAGCTTGTGCTAGGTTATCCGCTTCAACAGCGATATCCATAGAGTGTGCATCTTCATCAACGATGATAGAAGCAACATCAGCAGGAGCCATTGCGTTGATTACGAACTGAGCCGGGTTATCGTCCCAAAGTACGATATCGATACGCTCGCCGCCAAGCTCACCAGAAACAGCTTGTACACGTGCACCACGCATACCAACACACGCACCAACAGGGTCAATACGCTTGTCGTTTGTTTTCACAGCGATTTTAGCACGAGAACCAGCGTCACGTGCAGCACCTTTAAGTTCAATTAGCTCTTCGCCAATCTCAGGTACTTCAACGCGGAATAGTTCAGCAAGCATTTCAGGCTTAGAGCGAGTAATGAATAGCTGGAAACCACGAGCTTCAGGTTTAACTGCGTATAGAAGACCACGAACACGGTCACCTGGACGGAAGTTTTCACGAGGAAGTTGGTCATCACGAAGGATTACTGCTTCAGCGTTGTTACCTAGGTCTAGGATAATTGTGTCACGGTTAACTTTCTTAACAACACCCGTTACTAGCTCACCTTCGTTGTCGATGAACTGTTCAACGATTTGAGCACGCTCAGCTTCACGTACTTTCTGTACGATAACTTGCTTAGCTGTTTGAGTCGTAATACGGTCAAATGTAACTGATTCGATGTCGTCTTCGATGAAACCGCCAAGTTCGATCTCTGGATCATCGTACTTTGCAGCTTCAAGAGAGATCTCTTTCGTTGGGAATTCAACTTCTTCAACAGCTTCCCAGCGACGGAAAGTTTCGAAATCACCCGTTTTACGGTCGATTTCAACACGAACTTCAATTTCTAGTTCGCTTTTCTTTTTAGTTGCTGTTGCAAGCGCGATTTCAAGCGCTTCAAAAATACGCTCACGAGGAACTGCTTTCTCGTTAGAAACAGCTTCTACTACCGCCAAAATTTCTTTGTTCATTAATCTAGCCTCTTAAGCTCTTCTCTCTAGGAGAACTAAAATTTAGGGATCAGGTTCGCTTTCGCAATATTGCTCAGGACGAATTCTTCTTCTTGTCCTTCAACCAATACTTTTACTGTCTCGCCTTCAATAGATTGGATATCACCTTTCCATTTACGACGGTTGCCGACAGCCATTTTCAAAACGATGCTTACCTCGTGACCAATAAATTGTTGGTAATGCTCTGCTTTGAACAGTGGTCTCTCTAAACCTGGTGAAGACACTTCAAGGTTATAAGCCACTGAAATTGGATCTTCAACGTCCATTACGGCACTTACTTGGTGACTAACTTCAGCGCAATCATCTACATTGATACCGTTTGGTGAATCGATGTAAATACGTAGCGTTGAGTGCTCACCAGCACGAATAAATTCTAATCCAACTAACTCATAACCTGATGCTGCTACTGGAGCGTCAAGCATTTCAGTAAGTTGTCTTTCTAAACCAGTCATTTAACCACTCCAGAAACAAAAAAAGGGCTCAAAGCCCAATTTAAATTCCAAGCAAACATTATCTAAATACATTTACAAATGCTTAGATAACAAAAAACCCCGTATAAGCCGGGGTTTTTGTTGCTGGACCCTTATATGCTAAGTGCCATCACATTCGATATCGCACTTAACTCACAGTGAGGTTCACACTGTGCAAACTTGCTACCAACACAAGCTATATAATAGCATTGAAATTGGTTGCGGGAGCCGGATTTGAACCGACGACCTTCGGGTTATGAGCCCGACGAGCTACCAAGCTGCTCCATCCCGCGTCCGACTTGCGAGCATTATACGCCCAACAAGATGTTTTACAAGTTTGTAAACATGGTGCCGAGAGAGGGACTCGAACCCTCACACCCTAAGGCACTAGCACCTCATGCTAGCGTGTCTACCAATTTCACCATCTCGGCATCAAATCTTTACAGATTATTGTGGAATTTCATCGCCTTGCGATGGAACTTCACTCACTGCATCATCAGCTTGCTGAATTACCTGACCTTGGGTCGGGTCAATCCACTGTGACTCAGTCTTATGTGTAGACATATTACCAAGCACTAAGCTAAGGATAAAAAATGTAGTTGCAAAAATTGCAGTCATTCGGGTAAGGAAATTTCCTGAGCCACCAGCACCAAACACAGTGTTTGAAGCGCCAGCACCGAAAGAGGCTCCCATATCTGCGCCTTTACCTTGTTGAATCAACACTAGGCCAATTACACCAAGCGCTGCCAACAGGTAAATCACAAGTAGAACTGTAAACATTTTTCCACCTATGTTCCTAATTGTTGAGCCAGCGCCGTTCAAAAAACTATTTTTAAGAACAAGGCTAGCGACCTCCTAACTGAAGGCCGAGCAATACTAGCGAATGCGACGATGGCTGACAAGGAGAATTTGCTAAAAAATAAGCCTTTACCAAGTGAATGGTCAAAAAAAGGTCAAAAGCGACACAAAACTCATTTACGTCTCTTTTGACCGTTATATCTCTTGACCGTTATATAAGTCAATCACTTCAAATCATAGGCGCTATTCACTACGCCTATCCAGTAAAAGGTTAAATTAGCAGTTTGCTTTTACTGCATCAGCAATCTTAAGCGCAGATGCTTGAACAAGATCGGCATCTTCGCCTTCAACCATCACACGTAGCAATGGCTCAGTACCAGACTTACGTAATAACACACGACCTTTCTCACCAAGCTCAGCTTCCACTTCAACAACTGCTGCTTTCACTGCTTCTGCTTCTAATGGGTTTGAATCCCCGCTGAAACGAACGTTTTCCAGAACCTGAGGGTATAGAGTCATACCTTGCGAAAGCTCGTTCAGCGTCATTTCACTGTCTACAACCGAAGCTAAAACTTGTAGCGCAGCAACGATAGCATCACCGGTTGTCACTTTATCTAATAGGATAACGTGACCCGAGTTTTCAGCACCGATCTTCCAACCTTTAGCCAAAAGTTGTTCCATCACGTAACGGTCACCTACAGCGGCACGTACAAATGGAATGCCTAGTTGCTTAAGGCCGTTTTCCATACCCAGGTTCGTCATTAGTGTACCAACAACACCACCTTTCAGCTCACCACGACGCAATGCATCACGTGCAATGATGTAAGCAATTTGGTCACCATCGACTTTATTTCCTAGCTCGTCAACCATGATGATACGGTCGCCGTCACCATCAAAGCCAAGGCCTAGTGCAGCTTTCTCTTCAACCACTTTTGCTTGCAGAGCGCGCACATCGGTTGCACCAACTTCATGGTTGATGTTGGTGCCGTTTGGCTCAACGCCCATAGCAATCACTTCAGCGCCCAACTCTTTAAATACCGCAGGAGCGATATGGTAAGTTGCGCCGTGTGCACAATCGACAACAATCTTCATTCCAGCAAGTGTCATCTGATTTGGGAATGTGCTCTTACAGAATTCAATGTAACGACCAGCCGCATCGTTTAAGCGTACTGCTTTACCTAGCTCAGAAGAATCAACACACTCAATGTCTTTATCAAGTTCAGCTTCAATTGCTAGCTCGATATCGTCTGGAAGTTTTGTACCTTCAGAAGAGAAAAACTTGATGCCGTTATCGTAATAAGGGTTATGCGATGCAGAGATAACAATCCCCGCTTCTGCGCGGAATGTCTGTGTTAGGTAAGCAACCGCAGGTGTTGGCATTGGTCCCGTAAATGTAGCTTGAAGGCCAGCAGCAGCAAGACCAGCTTCTAAAGCTGATTCAAGCATGTAACCTGAGATACGAGTATCTTTACCAATGATCACTTTCTTTGTGCCCTGTTTTGCAAGAACACGCCCCGCAGCCCAGCCAAGCTTCAGAACAAAATCAGGTGTAATCGGGTACTGGCCTACTTTGCCACGCACACCATCTGTGCCGAAGTAACGTCTTTTATCAGACATGTTGATTTCCTTAATTATGATTAGTGATTGTTATTCATCACTTCGATTATCTTCATCGCTTCCAATGTATCTTCGACATCGTGAACGCGAATAATTTGTGCACCTTTCATTGCTGCAATGGTCGCGCAAGTCACACTTGCTACCATGCAATCTGCAGGCGCCTTGTCTAGTAGCTTAAAGATCATCGATTTTCTCGACATTCCCGCCAAGACAGGCAAGCCCAACGTATGAAACTTCTCAAGGTGCGCTAATAGGTGGTAATTGTGCTCGATAGTTTTACCAAAACCAAAACCTGGGTCTAGAATCAGCTGTTCTTTTGAGATACCAACCGCCTCACAAGCTTCAACCCTTTCTTGTAAGAAAGCTTCAACATCCATTAGAACATCGTCGTAACTAGGATTGGCCTGCATGGTTCTTGGTTGACCTTTCATGTGCATCAGGCAAACCGGAACCTTCGCATCAGCGGCAGCTTCTAAAGCACCGGGCTCTTGTAACGCGCGCACATCATTGATCAAATCTGCACCCGCTTCAACAGCTTGACGCATCACTTCCGCTTTACTGGTATCAATAGAGATCCAAACATCAAATTTAGCGCGAATCGCTTTAATCGCAGGGATAACTCGAGCTAACTCTTCCTCTAGGGAAACGTCAGGAGCACCGGGACGAGTCGATTCACCACCAATATCAATAATGCTCACGCCAGCTTGAATCATGCGCTCAGCTTGCAGTAATGCATTATCTAGTGAATTGAATTTTCCGCCATCAGAGAAAGAATCAGGCGTGACATTGAGGATACCCATTACATGTGGGCGATCTAAAACGAGTGTTTTATTGTGTGCTTTTAATATCATGAAAGGCGGGTCTTAAAAGGTAAAAACATCTTGGGCTATAAACAGAAAAACCCTGAGCGTACTCAGGGTTTTAATTTATAACTTAGCGATTAAGAATCTTTGTTTTGAGCATCATCTGTTTCAGATTTAACTTCTTCAACTTTCGACTCTTCAGCTTTTGGTTCGGCTGTAACTTCTTCTGATTTAGCTTCTTCCTTTGCAGGTTCTGCTTTCACCTGATCACCCCAACCAGCTGGCTCACGAATGTCGTCTTTACGTTCCATCAAGTCATCAATTTGACCTGCATCGATCGTTTCAAACTTCATTAGTGCATCTTTCATCGAGTGCATGATATCCATGTTCTCTTCAAGAATTTGCTTCGCACGAGCATAGTTGCGGTCGATTAGAATACGAATTTCTTCATCGATCAGCTTAGTTGTATCGTCTGAAACATGCTTAGCTTGGCTCATGCCGCGACCTAGGAAAACTTCACCTTCTTCTTCAGCATAAAGAAGAGGACCCAGTTTTTCAGAGAAGCCCCACTGCGTTACCATCTTACGCGCAATATCAGTTGCACGTTCGATATCGTTAGACGCACCAGTCGACACTTTGTCTTTACCGTAGATAAGCTCTTCAGCAAGACGACCACCGTACAAGCTAGAAATCATTGATTCTAGATGTTGACGAGACATGCTTACGCGGTCTTGTTCAGGTAGGTACATCGTCACACCAAGTGCACGACCACGTGGAATGATTGACACCTTGTACACTGGATCGTGTTCAGGCACCAAGCGACCAACAATCGCGTGACCTGCTTCATGGTAAGCCGTTGACTCTTTCACTTCTTCGGACATAACCATTGAACGGCGCTCTGCACCCATCATGATCTTATCTTTCGCAAGTTCAAACTCAACCATAGATACATTGCGCTTGTTACCACGAGCAGCAAATAGAGCCGCTTCGTTCACAAGGTTCGCAAGGTCTGCACCAGAGAAGCCTGGAGTACCACGAGCAATCAAAGATGGTTCAACATCGCCCGATAGTGGAACTTTACGCATGTGTACTTTAAGAATCTGTTCACGACCACGTACATCAGGTAGACCAACCACAACTTGACGGTCAAAACGACCTGGACGAAGTAGTGCTGGGTCTAGTACGTCTGGACGGTTAGTCGCAGCGATAACAATGATACCTTCGTTACCTTCGAAACCATCCATCTCAACCAGCATTTGGTTTAGTGTTTGTTCACGCTCATCGTGACCACCACCAACACCAGCGCCACGTTGACGACCTACCGCATCGATTTCATCGATAAAGATGATACAAGGTGCCGCTTTCTTCGCTTGTTCGAACATGTCACGTACACGAGATGCACCAACACCAACAAACATTTCAACGAAGTCAGAACCTGAGATAGTAAAGAACGGTACTTTCGCTTCACCAGCAATCGCTTTTGCAAGCAATGTCTTACCAGTACCAGGAGGACCAACCAACAGGATACCTGTCGGGATCTTACCACCCAGTTTTTGGAAACGACTTGGGTCTCGAAGGTAATCAACAAGCTCTTTTACGTCTTCTTTTGCTTCGTCACAACCAGCAACATCCGCAAACAACGTTTTGATTTGTTCTTCGCTCATCATTCGAGCTTTACTCTTACCGAAAGACATAGCGCCTTTACCGCCGCCACCGCCTTGCATTTGACGCATGAAGAAAATCCACACACCAATCAGTAAGATCATTGGGAACCAAGAGATGAAGATAGTGCCAAGTAGGCTCTGCTCTTCAGGTGGTGTACCCTGAACTTTTACGTTTTGATTAATTAAGTCATCAAGTAGCTTTTGATCATAAACAGGCATGTAAGTTACATACTTAGAACCACCACCACGACGTGTGAAAGTGATTTCGCTGTTATTGAACTGTGCGTCTTGAATCTGGCCTTGGCCAACTTCCTGTACAAACGTGGTGTAATCTACTGCTCTGCCGTTACTTTCCCCAGGGCCGAAGCTCTGGAACACCGACATCAACACTACCGCGATAACAAGCCACAGAATTAAATTTTTTGCCATGTCACTCAAGGTGTAAGCCTCTCGATAACTAATTGTAATTAAAGGTAGGGTACTACAGTTTGTAACCTGTAGCCATGTTGTTAACTCTCACTCTTGGAAGAGAATCGTTAACCTTTGTAACCAGTGGCTACGATGAACACTTCACGAGATCGAGCACGAGAAGAGTCGGGTTTTCTAACTTTGACTGTTTTAAACATCTCACGGACGTCTTTAACATATTGGTCAAAGCCTTCGCCTTGGAATACTTTTACAACAAAACTACCATTGGTAGCTAGAACTTGTCGACACATATCCAAAGCTAATTCAACTAAATACATAGCTCTTGGCTGATCCACAGAATTGTTGCCTGCTATATTAGGCGCCATATCTGACATCACTACATCAACCATGTTTGGTTGTATACGTTCCAATAGAGCTTCTAGCACAGCGTCTTCACGAAAATCGCCTTGTAAGAAGCTAACGCCAGCAATCGGATCCATTGGTAACAAGTCACACGCAATGATTTGTCCGTTGTCTCCAACAATCTTAGCAGCATATTGAGACCAACCGCCAGGCGCTGCACCTAAATCCACAATGGTCATCCCAGGAGACAGCAATTTATCTTTCGTTTGAATCTCTTCCATTTTGAAATAAGCACGTGAACGATAGCCTTTCTTTCTTGCTTCGTTTGCGTACTTGTCGTCGAAGTGTTCCTTCAACCAACGGCCTGAACTGGCCGAGTGTTTCTGTTTGCTCATTGGATACCTAAATTGGAGGAAAGTACTAATTGCTGAATAAATTATAGTCTTCAGCTTTAGATGGCGTTAAAATAGGTTTTTTCAACCCTAATAGTAAAGAAAATTGGCCGCGTAATGAACCTAAGTACCAAACAAAAGCAGCATCTAAAGGGCCTAGCTCACAGTTTAAAACCTGTTGTGCTAATGGGCGCAAATGGACTTACTGAAGCTGTTCTAGCGGAAATCGAATTAGCTCTAGACCACCACGAACTGATCAAGATTAAAGTTGCATCAGAAGACCGTGAGACTAAGCAACTGATTATCGATGCAATTGTACGTGAAACTAAAGCTGAGAAAGTACAGACTATCGGTAAAGTTCTAGTACTGTTCCGTCAGTCAGAAGCACGTAAAATCGAGATTCCACGTAAATAAGAGCTTAATATAAGCTAACTTCGCCAAGAGAAAGCCACTGCGCTTATCTTTTAGTGTAGCGTGAGAAACGAAAAAGGTCGCATTAAGCGACCTTTTTACTTATCAGAAACAAAGAAAATTCAATTAGATATATTCTACTTTGTCGATCTCGAAGTCTTTGTCACCACCAGGGGTAGAGATCATTACTTCGTCGCCTTCCATCTTACCGATAAGACCGCGAGCAATTGGTGATTTCACAGAAATACGGCCAGTTTTGATGTCAGCTTCGTCTTCAGAAACGATTTGGTAGCGGAATTCTTCATCCGTATCAACATCAATCAAAGTCACTGTCGTACCAAAGATAATCTTACCAGTGTTATCCATCTGAGTTACATCGATGATCTGAGCAAGTGATAGCTTGTATTCGATATCTCGAATTTGAGCTTCACAGATACCCTGCTCTTCACGAGCCGCGTGGTATTCTGCGTTCTCTTTCAAGTCACCCAGTTCACGTGCTTCACCAATAGCTGCTGAAATAATAGGGCGCAGCTTAAGTAGGCGATCTAATTCGTCACGTAGCTGCTGAGCGCCACGTACTGTCATTGGAACCTTTTCCATTTTTTACCTCTATGCCAAAGCTTTCTTTGGCCAACATAAATCCACCCAACATATTTATTGGGTGATAGAAACAAAACGATTTGGCTTAGTGTAAACAAACTTTATAGCTAAATCACCTTTATTCCACTTTGCGTTATAAAAGCTTTATCTAGGTCTAAATTACAGACATCACAAAAATGAATAATAACCTACCCATCAATAAGTCAGCGACAAAATACCTAAAAAAAACAAAAACAAACCAAATAAACACAGATCACACTTTTATAAAAATAAAATAAAAACAAACACTTAAATAACAGCAAATATAATAAAACAGTGTTCACTATTTCTATTGATATCATTTTACTAACTGGCAATGGAACTTTAGAGGTAAAAAGTACCCCATGAATTGCTCTGGCAAGTTTCACGCTTTTGTTCTAAGCATGATTATGAAGCTTGATTAATACGAGCAATACACAAAAAGGATTCAAATCCTTGATAAATACCTTTATGGACAGTAATTAGGAATTAATAACATGAACAAGACTATGATCGCGCTTGCTGTATCTGCTGCAGCTCTTGCTACTGGCGCTAACGCGGCAGAACTATACAACCAAGACGGTAACTCTGTTGAAATGGGCGGCCGTGCTGAAGCTCGTCTATCTCTAAAAGATGGCAAAGCTGAAGACAAAACACGTATCCGTCTTAACTTCCTAGGTAAAGTTGAAATCCAAGACGGCCTATACGGTGTTGGTTTCTACGAAGGCGAATTCACAACTGCTGAAAACGGCGGCGCTACTGATAACAACGACGGCAGCATCACTAACCGTTACACTTACGCTGGTCTAGGCGGTACATTCGGTGAAGTAACTTACGGTAAAAACGAAGGTGCTCTAGGTGTAATCACTGACTTCACAGATATCATGGCTTACCACGGTAACTCTGCAGCAGACAAATTAGCTGTAGCTGACCGTTCAGACAACATGCTTTCTTACAAAGGTCAATTCCAAGACCTAGGTCTAAAAGCAAGCTACCGTTTCGCTGACCGTGAAGAGACTAACGGTGAGTTCACAGACAACGGTAAAGATGGTTACTCTTTATCTGCTATCTACGCAATCGGCGAAACTGGCGCTAAACTAGGTGCTGGTTACGCAGACCAAGACCAATCTAACGAGTACATGCTTTCTGCATCTTACGCTATCTCTGACCTGTACTTCGCAGGTGTATTCACTGATGGTGAAAAACAAGCAACTACTGTATCGGGCGATGAGTACAACAATAAATCTGTTGACTACACTGGTTACGAATTTGCAGCGGCTTACACGCTAGGTCAAACGGTATTCACAACTACGTACAACAACGCTGAAACTGATAGCGAAACGTCTGCAGACAACATCGCAATCGATGCAACGTACTACTTTAAGCCTAACTTCCGTGGCTACGTATCTTACAACTTCAACCTAATCTCTGAAGGCGATAAGATCGGTACAACTAACCTAGTATCAAACGGCCTAGCAAATTCTGCTGACGCTGAAGACGAAATCGCTCTAGGTCTACGTTACGACTTCTAATTCTGATTATCTAATTGATTAATTAGTTAATTGAGAATCAAAACGCCCGCTATCTAGCGGGCGTTTTTTATATCTGTATACTGAAAAAATCAGCCATCCAAGAAAATCTTCTATGCGCCTTCTACCTACTCTACTTCTGTGTAGTTTTTCCATCAGCGTTTCCTCTATTAACGCTTTCGCATACGCCCCTTTAGATAAACTGCCCGATGGCAGCAGCACAAGCTTAATACTGCAGTCATTGAGTGGCGATTCAAATGAAATGAATACCAACAGTGATGGCTTTTATCCACCAGCCAGCACTTTAAAACTTGTTACGGCTTTAGCGGCTAAGTTGGAACTGGGGGATGACTTTCACTACACGACCGACATAGCTCGCTCTAATAGGGATGTTGTGATCTCATTCAGCGGTGACCCAACACTACAACGAGAAGATCTAAAAAGCCTTTTAGCTCAATACGCTAAGTCACAATCTAGAACCATCAAAGGCAACTTATACCTCGATAACTCGGCTTATACGGGCTATCAACGTGCCGTTGGTTGGCCTTGGGATATTTTAGGCGTTTGTTACAGCGCGCCTTCTAGCGCGATGACACTGGACAGCAACTGCGCACAAACCTCTATTTATACAAAAGATAACGGGACAACGCGTGTATATATCCCTGCACATTATCCGATAGACGTGACAACCACTGCAGCCACCGTAACGCGCTCAGGGCAGAAGGCCACACAATGCGACTTAGAGCTCATTACTACCCCAGACAACGCTTACAAGCTTTCTGGTTGCTTGGTTGAGCGTAAGAAACCACTGCCACTCAAGTTTGCGATTCAAAACCCAGAGCTTTATACCTCTCAAGTCGTTACATCACTTCTTAAAGAATTGAAAATCCAGATTAAAGGCGATGTGATCCTTGGGAAAAAAGAGAAAGCAGACAAAATAACATTAGTCGCTAGCCACCATTCTGAAAATCTTCCAGAACTGCTCGATATCATGCTGAAGAAATCAGACAACCTAATTGCTGACAACCTTACCAAAACGCTAGGTGCGACATTTTATGTTCAACCGGGCAGTTTCAATAACGGCACTGAAGCGATAAAGCAGATCTTACTGACTAAGGCCAACATCGACCTCAGTAAAGCGCAGCTCGTCGATGGTTCAGGGTTATCTAGAAATAACCGAATGAAATCGCAGACCATGGCGCAAGTTCTGCGTTATATCTGGGAAAACGATCAACAGCTCAACCTGATTAAGGTTATGCCTACTTCTGGTACTAATGGAACTCTCAAATACCGTCCAAGCATGCGAAAAGAGCCGATTCAAGGCAACATCATAGCCAAAAGCGGATCTTTATACGGCAGTTACAATATGGCGGGGTTTGGTTTAGATAAATCAGGTAATCCAAACTCAATCTTCGTGCAGTTTGTTCGTGATTATTTCCCTGAAAAGTCAGATCCTGATAAACCAGTGGAAGCACCAATCACTCAGTTCGAACGCGCTTTCTACAAAGATGTGGTGGAGTTTAGTCAAATACAGGGCAAATCTCAGTAGCGTTCAGTTTGTTGTAAGCGGTTAATTAAACAAAAAATATCCGCCTTCTTAGAAGGCGGTTTTGCTTTATAACCCCCTAGAAGGGGGCGTCCGCGCTATCAGTTCTTCAATAACTGCAGTTGTTGTTCATACTCTATGTCCTGCTTGTCTTGGTGCCGTACATATCGTCGAATGACTTC